>CANRZX010000057.1 GCA_947644575.1 uncultured Clostridia bacterium
GGCGGGTCCTGGGGCGGCGTGCTCGCGCGGCAGAACGCGCCGAGCGGCCCGGTGATCTATCAGGCGCCTGCGCCATCCTCCACGTCCGACGGCGCGAGCTTGTCGCCGACGCACTCCGCCGCCACGCTTTCGGTGCCGGAGATCTCCAGCAAGGCCGGGCCAAGCGTCGTCGAGGTGACGACGGAGGCCGTCACCACCAACCGCTTCTTCGGCGAATATGTCGAGAGCGGCGCGGGTAGCGGCGTCATCATCTCGCAGGACGGCTATATCGTCACCAATCACCATGTAGTGAACGGCGCCTCGCAGATCCGCGTGCGCCTGAACGACGGCGCGGAGTACACCGCCACCGTCGTCGGCTCGGACTCCAAGACGGACGTCGCCGTGCTGAAGGTCGACGCCACGGGCCTTTCGCCCGCGATCATCGGCGATTCGGACAATCTTCAGGTGGGCGAATTCGTGCTGGCCGTGGGAAATCCGTTAGGGCGTCTCGGCGGCACGGTGACGGACGGCATCATCTCGGCGCTGGACCGCGACGTCACGGTGAACAATGAATCCATGCATCTGCTGCAGATGAACGCGGCGGTCAGCCCGGGCAACTCCGGCGGCGGCCTGTTCAACGGGCGCGGGGAGCTGATCGGCATCGTCAACGCGAAATCGGCGGACAGTGAGGCCGAGGGCCTCGGCTTCGCGATCCCCATCAACACGGCGATCCGCGTGGCGGAGGAACTCATCAGCAACGGCTACGTCACGGGACGCCCGGCGATGGGCGTGATGGTCATTGACATCACCGACGCGCAGACGGCGTACCGCTACGGCGTCAATCAGGCGGGCGTGTATGTGCAGAGCGTCAACGAGGGCAGCCCGGCCGAGCACGCGGGCCTGCAGCCCGGCGACCGCTTCATCGGCATCGACGGCGAGGCAGTGAGCGTGATGTCGGACATTACAAGCATCATCGGCGGGCATCAGGTAGGCGACACCATCGAGGTGCAGGTCGTGCGCGGCTCGCAGATTCTGACGATGTCCCTCACGCTGGAGGAATCCCAGCCGCAGGCGGATCCCGTTCCCACCGAGGGCTGATCGCACGTATGATAGAATCGATGCGCACGTTTTGTGTGCGGCGCACAAAGCGCGTTTTTGAAGAGCAATTATCTTGTTTTCAAGGGTGGTAATGATAAAAGGGCCGCTGTACAGGGTTTTCCCTGTACAGCGGCCCTTTTGCGTCCGCGTAAAAAATAGGAGTGCCGTCGCTTTTCGGCGGAACCGGCGCGGGGCCGACCCTCCTCCGCAAAACCGGATTAGAGCCGCTCCCCGTGCGTGGGCTTCAAAAAACACAGGCAGATAAAGCCCACGGCGGGCGCGGCGGCCGCGATGATATGGCGCGCGGCCACGTTTGTCAGCGCGCGCGCCAGCAGCGGAAAGCACACGCTGCCCACGCTCATGCCCAGCGCCAAAAAGCCGTAGTTGACACCCGCGTGCTTCGCGCCGAACAGGTCCGTCCCCGCTGCGGGGATGACGGCGGCCTCGCCCGAATAGCAGAACGTCAGCAAACTGTACACCGCGAGCACCTGCCACCCGGCGGCAAACGCGAACCATACCGACAGCCCGCACAGCGCCGCCAGCAGCAGCATGTCCGTATAGCGCCGCCCGATGCGGTCGCTCAGCCATGGCATCAGCAGGCGGCCCGCCGCCGAGAAAAGCGACCCGACGACGATGCACGACAGCGCCGCCGTTTCGGACAGACCGCGCTCCTGCGCCAACTCGACGATCACGGGGCTGAACAGCAGCACCGACGGCGTCGCCAGCCCGACCACGGCGAACATCAGCCAATATTGCCGCGTGCGCAGCATCTCGCGTACGGTGTAGTCGCGCGCCCCCATCCCGCCGGAGGGCGCCTGCCGGGCGCGTTCCGCGCGCGGGTTCTGCAGAAGGGCCGCACCCGCGCCGCACACCAGCAGCATCGCGGCCCCTAACGCCCAGAACGCCGCGCGGATGCCCCAGCGCCCGATCAGAAACCGGCCGCAGAGCGTCAGCACCGCGCCGGACGCGCCTACCGCGCCGCCGATCACGCCCGTCGCCAGACCCTTGCGGCCGGCGTACCATTTCTGCGCGCAGGACATCACGGCCGGATACAAAAACGCGCACCCCAAGCCGACCGGTACGCTGAACGCGCCGTAGAACAGCCACGGCTGCCCCTCCGGCACAAAGCCCGCGGCGCAGAACCCGGCCGAGAGCAGCGCCGCGCCCGTCAGCCCGGCGGCGCGCGGGCCATGCTTATCCTGCAACAGGCCGCCCAAAATGCAGCCGATGCCGAAAAAACAGATCGTCAGGCTGAAAATCATTGAGGCGCTGTCCGCGTCCAAGGAATAGCCCTCGCACACGCCGCGCTGGAACACGCCCCACGCCGACGGAACGCCCGTCAGAATCTGGATCGCCGCTCCGGCGGCCAAGATGCTCCATGGATGCTTTTGCAGAAAGCCCTGCAGGCCGTCCCCGCCGCGCGTCACAGGTCGTCCGCGTCCTGAACGGGCTGCGTGCCGTCGGCGGGCAGGCCGGTATAGCTGCCGTTCGGGTCGGTTTCACTCGGCGGCTGCAAAACGATGGCGCGCACGTCCGGGTTTTGAATGCGCGCCGCGGCGCGCCGCTGCTCCGTTGTCGGTTCTTTCATAACAAACCCTCCTTTTCTTCTGTATATACCCTGCGCCGGAAGGCTAAAATATATACATTTGAAGGCGGAGAGGTGCTGCGCGTGAGAAAGGTAAAGGCATATTTCTGGGCGCTGTTCGGGACGCTCGCGGTGATCGTGCCCATTTATTTGGCGGCGGCGGCCATTTTGATGACGCGCGCCGCGCCCGTAGACACCGCGCAGAGCGGTGTGCCCATCGCGCAGCTCACGGCGGGCGACGCGCGTAATTTTTTGCTGATGACCGGCCCCGAGCAGCCGGAGACGTTTGTGCTGCTGCGATTCGACGCGCGCGGCGGCGAGATCTGCGCGGCGGCGCTGCCGGGCGAGACCGTAGTGTTGGCGGGCGGGCAGCCCGTCACGCTGGTCGAGGCCGCGCAGCAGGCCGGACCCGCGCAGTGCGCGGCGGCACTGGAGGAAACACTGTCCATTGAAGTGGACAACTACCTGTACTGCGCCGCCGAGACGCTTGTGGAACTGACGAAGGAGTTCGGTACGGCGCGCATCCCGCTCTCCAATTATCTGCCCGCCGACGCGCTGGCACAGCTTCGCCTGCAGCTGCCGGGCGTGGACACCGTGACACTGACGCCGCAGATGCTCGCCGACGTGCTGGCGGCGGACGCCGCCGAGCCCGATTTGCAGACATTGCTGCGCGCCGAGGGCTATCTCGCGTTTCTACGTGTGGGCGGCGATACGCTGGCCAACGACGTGCCGGACGCGCTGCGTGCCGCGCTGGCGGGCAGCTCAACCAACTTGACGGCGGTGGAGCTTTACGACTACGAGCGCATTTTCAGCTTTTTGGCCAAGGAGCCGCCACAGTACCGCGCGGGCGTGCTGCCCGGCGAATGGACGCGCGGCCGCTATGAGCTGGCGGAAAACGCGCCCGCCGTCGCGGCCGCCTATTTCGTGCGGGAGACAGATTTTTGACATTTTCAGAAGGTCTTTTGACGGCCATCCGGTAAAACAACGGTTTTTTGCCGATTGCGTTTCCTGACAAAGCGGAAACGTGATCTCTGCGCAGAAAACCTTCCCCTCAAGGGGAGGGTTTTTGTACGTGCCGGAAAAATTATTGCAGCAACTGCAGTACGCTCTGCGGCTGCTGATTCGCCTGCGCCAGCATGGCCTGCGCGGACTGCACGAGGACGTTCATCTTCGTGTAGTTCATCATTTCCTTGGCCATGTCGGTGTCGCGGATGCGGCTGTTGGCGGCAGACAGGTTCTCGGCGGCCACGTCAAGGTTGTTGATCGTGTGCTCGAGGCGGTTCTGCAGAGCGCCCAGACCGGCGCGCGTGCTGGAAACCGTGTTGATCGCCGTCTTGATCGTGTCGATCGCATTGCTGGCGCTCGCCTCGGTCATGATGCCGGTCTTCTTCAGGCCGTCCAGACCCAAGCCCGTCGCGCTCATGTCGGCCACAGAAACGCTCAGCTTGTTGAAGCTGTCGGCCGTGTCGCCGATCTGGAGCGTCAGCGCCTTGCTGCCGGAAGAGGTATCGACCATACCGGTCTGGATCAGACCCTTCCAGTCGTTGGCGGTCGCGGTAACGCCCGCCGCCGCTGTGGTGTTGTTCGCTCCGGGAACATTCGTGCCCGTATGATCGCTGCCGGCCAGATTGTTCTTGCTGTAGTCGACGCCGCCCTCGCGCTCGGTGAATGTAAGCTGACCGTCAACGGTAGTGGTGCCGACCTTGAAATTCTTATTGTCCGCCGCGGCAGTAGACAGACGCTTAGCCGCTTCCTTGATAAGATCGCCGTCGCCCACATTGCGATCCGTCAGGTCAATCGCATTATCGGCATCTTTGTACTTGCTGTTCGCGCCCACGGCGAACACATAGGTGGTATCGCCGATCTTCAGGGTGGTGCCGTCGGCAACATCCGCAGCGCCGAGCGTCATGGTCGCCTTGCCATAGAGGCGGCCAACCTTACCGGCCGGTTCCTGCTCAACGGTAACCAAAAGCTGGTGCCCATTGTTCTGCATAAAGTCCGTGCCGCCGAACACGCCGGTAGCGGCAGTCGTATCGGTATGTGTAGTGGGAGCGTCGTCCATCTTGAAGACAAGCTTATTGCCCTCCACGGACGCGGTCACGTCCACGCCGTCCAGCTGATACTTTCCGCCGTTGTTGCCGGTGTTCCAAGCATCCGCAATCATCTGGGCCAGCTCTTTGCCCTCAACCGTAGCGTCTGCAGCGATATCGTCCAAGGTCAAAGTCTGACCGAAAATGCTGAAGGTAACGCCGTCGTTCACAGTGCCTGCAGCAGCACCGCCAGCAACAGCGTCCTTGCCCTCAGTCACCTGAGTAGCACCCGCCGGAGCAGTTGCAGGACCGTCACCACCGATTGCGCCAGCGGTTTTAGCGGTGAACTTGATACCATCGCCAGCGTCGTTAACTGCTACAGTCCAATCCGCACTGGTGGCGCCCGCAACCCAAGCATTCAACTGAGCTGTCAGTGTATTGTTGGCGCCCGCTGTATCGGTAATAGCAACCGTAATGCCGCCAATTGTCAGGTCGCCATCACCCGTCAGAGCAGTTACGGTTCCGCTGTCATAAACAGCCGCAACTGCCGCCGTACCGCCACCGGCAGCGGTCTTGGTGTTGGTGATGCTGGCATCGGTGAAGTCGATCGAGTAGATACCGGCCTGCGGCGTCTTGGAAAGCTGGCCGTCGGTCAGGATCGTCAGCGTCGCGTCCTTCTGGTTCGCAACCTTCACGCCGCCGGACATGCTACCGTCGAGCAGCTTGGTGCCGTTGAAGTTCGCCGACTGAGAAATGCGGTCGATTTCGGAGAGGAGCTGATCCATCTCGTCCTGCAGGGCCTGACGCTCGGTGCTGGTGTATGTGCCGTTCGCCGATTTGCTGGCCAGTTCGACCATGCGGTTCAGCATGTCGTGCACTTCGTTCAGGTTGCCCTCGGCCGTCTGGATCAGGCTGATGCCGTCCTGCGCGTTTGCGGACGCAGTTTCAAGGCCGGTGATCTGCGCCTTCATCTTCTCGCTAATCGCGAGACCGGCGGCGTCATCCCCAGCCCGATTGATGCGGTAGCCCGAAGCCAACTTTTCCAGAGACTTCGCGACCGCGCTGTTGTTCATGCCCAACTGACGATAAGCGTTCAAAGCCATCGTATTGGTTCTAACTACCATACCCATAAGTTTACCTCCATGTTTTTGCGGCCTTGGGAGAGCATCCGGCTTCCCTTTAGCGGCCTGTGTGGTTCTGTCTGCTTTTATCGGGGTATCAAAGAACCGCGCGCCAGTCTTTGGCGCCCCGGCAAAAGCCGGTCAATTGTGAAACGCCGCATCCGGCGGCCTTTCACTTACTGTATTCGGGCGATGGGCGGGGAACTTAACTTTCTGCCGCGAAAAATTTTCCGGGCGGGCCAAACCAAGGGCCGCCCGGAAACACCATATTTGCTCTTGCGGGAGAGCCAAGGCCCGCCCCTGCGGCACTTTGAAGCCGGCCGCGGCCGCTCAGCGGCCGTCGCGCGCCTTGGAAATATCCAGTTCGCGATCCGGCGCGGCCGGGCGAAGCGCTTGGTCGGGGGCCGCGCTTTCAGGGCGCTCGCCGTCGGCATATGCGTCCCGCGCGGGAACTTCAGCGGGTGCCTTTGCCGGCGCGGGCTGTTTCGCCGACCATGCCGCCCACAGCAGCCCGCCCGCGAAGGCCAGCGCGCCCAGCAGCGCCAGCACCGGCGCGAGGCCGCCCCACCACACACAGAACAGGGAATAGCTCAGATTTTCAGCGGGCATCCAATCGGCATAAGGCATGGCCCAGCGCAGCAGCGCCGCCAGCACCAGCAGCGCCAGCGCGCCGCCCAGCAGGGCGTAGATGAGGCCGCGCTGCAGCTCGTCCGCGCGCGGCACGGCGCGGCGCAGCACAAGATAGGCTGCCGCGCCCAGCACAATCACGCCGAGATACGCCCACAGCCGGTAGGCGCGGTATTGCAGGACGGTGTTCAGCGCCGCGTCAAAGGGCGGGCGCGTCGCCTCCTGAAACGTGTTTTCGCACAGGAACTGCAGCAGCTCGAACCGTTTCAAGCTTTCCTCGTCCTCTAACGCGAGCTCCTCCTCCGAAAGCATACTCCGGATCCGGTCGTTCAAATCGCTGAAATGCGGCTGGTAAAACGCCGTGTCGCTGCCGCGGAAGCGCTCGGCGACGCCGCGGTGTACCTCATTGCGCACATCCTTCGGGTCAAGGTAGCCGTCCAGCACTACGGTGTTCAGCCCGGCCGCCGTCACATAGCCCTGACAGCCGGATTGGATCACATCGGAAATGCTGTCCACATAGCCGGTGCGGTCCATGCACTCGGCCAGATAACCCGGCTTGAAGAGCGTCAGCTCCAACGCGCCCAGCAGCCCCAAAAAGGCAAGGCATACGCTCAGCAGGCCGCTCATCAGGATAGAAATGGCGTTTCGCTGCTTCATGACGCGTCACCTCCCGTGGAATCAATCAGGACGGGCCCGCTGACATATTCCGCCGTAATCATATAGCGCTGCGGCGTGACGGTCAGCTGCCCGAACGGGTAGCAGGTGTAAAGCATCACGCTCTCGCGCGGCGCGGCGTCCAGGTCGTCCTGCCCGAACTCGGCCGCCTGCACGACCTCCATATTCGTGACGGTGTAATGGTACGTGCCGTACTGCGTTTCGACGGTGACGTCCGCGCCCAGCTGGACGTTTTCAAAATCGCGGAAATACGTGCCCGTATGCCCGCCGATCAGCGTCACGCCGCCCTGCCCGGGGATCTGCGCGCCGGGATAGGTGCCCGCGCCCGCGTGCAGTTCGTTTTCGCTGTCGCCATAATACAGATTGCAGCCGACCGACGTGCCCGAGATGGAGAGCGTACCATATAGCTCCCCCACGGCGGGCATGCCGCCGTAATCGGCAAGGTCTACGGTTTCCGCCTCCGGCTCGACGGGCGTCTGCCGCACAAACAGCGCATCGGGGCTGGGCGCGGCGGCGTAGCCGGCGGTATCGGCGGCCAGCGCCACGGCGCCCGAAACGGGCCACACCACGGCGCAAAGGATCAGAACCGAGCACACACAAAAAGCGGCTGGAAGAAGAAGATCCTTCCAGCCGCCGAAAAGTGCGGTCGGTTTACGCGAATTCTGTTTCATTCGTTTCAACACCACATTTTTTTAATTGACAGGCTGATCGTTGACAGCACTGCGATGGATGCAAGCTTATTTGCTCAGGCCGCGCTTTTTCAGCACCACGGCGCTGCCGGCCGTCAGCACAAGAGCCATCGCCGCGGCGATCACAACCGTCAGGTTGACATCGGCGTTCGTGCGGGCGAGAATCGGGGAGCCGGCGCTGTTCGCGGCGTCGCGCTCGGCGATCAAGCGGGAAGCGGGCGCGATGCGGTACGTGCTGAAGTGCGGGGCATAGAACGCCACCTGCACGGAATCGACGCTCAGCACGGTGCCGTCATCCAGCTCGGTGCCGGCGTCGAGGGCAATCGTCTCAACGTCGCCGTACTGGCCGTTGCAGACCCACATGTAGTCGATGTTAGCGTCGAGCTCGCTGGCGGGAATGACCATCCACATATAGGTGCCCAGAGGGGACTGCGCGCCGCTGGCGAAATTGGCCTCCACATGAACCTCGTTGTTCGCGGGGCCATTCACACCGATCTGCAGCTCGCCCATAGAGGGAGCGGCGAGCGCATTGAAGATGATGTTTTTGTTGGTGCCCTCCGTCGTGCTGCTGTAGGAAACGCCCTGTGCAAGAAGCGCCTGATACATCGCCTCGGAGGCCGCGTAAGTGACAAAGTTGCCCGTGCCGGGCTGCAGGGTAGCGCACAGGTCGGCGGCCAGCTCATAGTTGGTCGGATCGGCCGTGACAGCGGCGGCCTTGTCGTCGACCGTGACCTGCCCGGATGTGGCCTGTCCGGATGTGGCGTCCGCGAAGGCCGGTACGCAGAGAGCCAGCGCTAACGCAAGAACGCACACCATTGAAAGGAACTTTTTCATTGGGATACATCCTCCTCAAAATTGAATTACACAGCGTTTTTTCAATTACACTGATAAATAAAGTATACAAGAGCGCCGGGAACATCGCAAGCAAAAAAACGCAGAAAAAAGTGCCAGTCTTTTTTTTTTTTTTTGTGCGATTCGCTGAAAAAATGTTGAAAACTTTTTGAAAACCGCAAAAAAGAAGAAATTCTCTGAAAAAAAAGAGGGATTCCACAAAAAAACGCCCCGCAGTAAGCAGGGCGGGCGGTCAAAGCAGACGCGTTGTGCGGCTAGGCGATGGAGATGATTCCATCTGATCCGACATGATATGAGTGGGCGATGGAGATACGCCACCTCATCCGTCACGGCCGCAGGCCGTGCCACCTTGCGGCGCTGTCCAAATCTACGATTTGGGGCCTGTCCCGATTCATCGGGGAACAGCGCCCTCGCCGAAGTCAATCGGAACGGACTTCGGCAGACCCCGCGGGAATATGCGGGGCCTGCAAGGGACGCCCGTGAATGAGAGTGAAAAAGGGATCCCTGCGAAAGGACCGCGAAGCGGCCTTTCGTGGGGATGCGACGGAACGGCGGAGTGGTGTGAGAAACGGACGCAAGGCCGTTTTGAACATAGCGCAGCCCGTGACGGAGCCGCGAATCATGAACGGCTGCGGCCCACTGCTCCCCTCAAGGGGAAGGCAAGGGCGGAGGATGCAACGTTTCTGCTTCGTCAGGTAACCTTCCCCTCGAGGGGAAGGTGGCCGAGCGTCAGCGAGGTCGGATGAGGTGGAAAACCGACGAAGGAAGCTTTATTCTGAGGCGGAGGCCTTGATGAAATGCGCGTAGGGGCGGGGCTTGCCCCGCCCGGGAATGCCGCCGCGTTTTTTCGTTTTTCGGGCGGGACAAGCCCCGCCCCTACGGCATGGGGAAATAACCAAATCTCCCCAAAAAGCGCGATGAAGATATTCCACCTCATCCGACAATGCCAATGACCTTCCTTTCACAGAGCGGCAGGCCGCACCGAAAACCCGCCCCATCAGGGATGCGGATTGACGATATTGCGCCAATCGAGATCCCCGCGCTCGAGGCCGTGAATGAGCACCTCGGCGGTGGCGATGTTGGTCGCGATGGGGATGTTGTGCACGTCGCACAGGCGCAGCAGGTTCATTTCGTTGGGCTCGTGCGGCTTTGCGCTGATGGGGTCGCGGAAAAACAGCAGCAGGTCGATCTCGTTGCAGGCGATGCACGCGGCGATCTGCTGGTCGCCACCGTGCGTGCCCGACAAAAAGCGCTGAATGCGCAGGCCGGTGGCTTCGCCCACCATCTTGCCTGTTGTGCCCGTCGCGCATAACTCGTGCTGGGACAGCACACGGCAATACGCAATGCAGAACTGAACCATCAGCTCTTTTTTAGAATCATGCGCGATCAAAGCGATTTTCATTCAGCTTCCCCCTTTATTCGGTTCGCTTATTTTTCAGACGGTTTATTTATCCGGGTCCGCCTCATCGGACGACCAGCGGCACGCTGCGCCCGCACAGGCGCGCGGCCACGGCGCGCAGCGCCAAACGCGGCCGTCCCCGAGGGGAGAGAGGCGTACCCGTCGCGCCCGCGCGGCGGATCTCCTCGCTGTAGGGAATTACGCCGATGAGCTGCGCGCCCACCGTGTCGATGCATTCGTCCAAATGGCGCACGCCGCAGTTTTCCAGCGTGGGCGGCACCTGGTTGAGCAGCAGCCGCACGTCCGGGCAGCCCCCGGCATCCAGCGCCTCGCAGACAACCCGTCCGTCGCGCGCGGCTACCGGGTCGGGCGTCAGCACCAGCAGCGCGCGGCCGGCCACGCCCAGCGCCGCGCGGAACGGCCTGCCCATGCCCGCCGCCGTGTCCAGCAGGATCGTATCGAACACCGGCCCGGCCCGCTCGAGAAAGACACGCAGCGCCGCGGGCTCGATCCGTCCACCGGAATAGGGCGCGGAAATCAGATACAGGTCATGATAGACAGGGCTCTCCACCAGCGCCTTTCCCGCCTCGCAGCGGCCCTCGAGCACGTCCCCAAGGTCATATACAGTTCTGCCGCTGGCGCCCGCGATGAGATCGACGCTGCGCAGGCCGCAGTCCAATTCCACCAGCAGTACGCGTCTGCCGCGTGCGGCAAGCTCCGCCCCCAGCAACACGGCCAAGGTGCTTTTCCCCGTGCCGCCCTTGCCGGAGGCAATCATAACGACGCTTGCGCTCATGTGTTTCCCTCATTCAAACGGGAATTTACCCCAGTCTGTTTCCATAATATCACAAAAAATGAGTTCGCACAACTGTTTTTTTGTAGATTGCGCTACAATTTTTTGCGTTCCATCCCCTTGCCCAGCCGCGCGGCCGAGGCCGCGTTTAGCCTGTCGAAAAAGGTAAGATTGCGTTTGCATGCGCGGACTATGGGCGGCCGCGGCCCTTCACAGCGCGCCGCACTCCTTCAGCGCAGCGTAGACGCGCGCCACCGGAAAGCCCATCACATTGAAAAAGCAGCCCTCGACGCCGGTCACAAATTTCGACGCGCCGCTCTGCACGCCGTAGGCCCCGGCCTTGTCGTAGGGGTCGCTTGTGGCGGCGTAGGCGTCGATCTCCGCGTCCGTCAGCGGCGCGAAGGTGACGCGCGTCGTTTCCGCGAAGCCCAGCGACCGTGACGGCGTGCAGATAAATACGCCCGTGTGGACAAGGTGCGCGCGGCCGGACAGCGCGCGCAGCATCCGCCGCGCGCCGTCGCGCCCGGCGGGCTTGCCGAACACCGTGCCGTCCACATCCACGACGGTGTCGCAGCCGATTACGGCGCACCGCGCCCGCTCGCGCGCGACGGCGCGGCACTTGGCTTCGGCTAAGCGCCGGGCTAAAAGCGCGGGTGTTTCGGCGGTGATCGCACGCTCGTCCACATCGGCGGCGCACACGGTGAAATCCGGCGTAATGCGCGCCATCAGCTCGCGCCGGCGAGGCGACGCGGAGGCAAGGATGATGTCCATATGGTTACCCTCCGTCAGCGTAGATCAGTTTTATTGTAGCAAAAAACCGCGAGCGCGATGGTGATGATCTGCGCTACGCTGATGCCCATCGAAAAGCCGAATGTCAGCCGTATGACAGACAGGTCCAGCACAAACGGGCTGTCGGCGTTGAAGCCGATGGAGCTGGAGTACGCCAGCCAGCTCAAAAACGGCACGCGCGCGCACACATTTGCCAGCATCGCGCCCAGCACGATGCCCGCGAGCAGGAAAAAAATTAAGAGAAGATTGCGCTTGAGTTTCATTTTTTCACCTTGTTTCTCTGTCTTTTAACAGTAAAGTTTAATGCCTTGTCGGAAATACGGCCAACACGCTTGAAAACAAGAATCTTGTTTTCAAGTCGCGCGCTTTGCGCGACGCACGCGGCGCGTGCGTGTTGACTGCAGAATCGACAGGAAATCGCCGAAAACGATTTCCGCGCGGCATACAATGCCGCACCTCGAAAAGCACCTCTTTCCAAAGGTGTCGATTTATAAAGCGCGGGAGCCTTTGGCGCTTTGACAAAGGCGCGCGGTGCGTCACCCGGAAAATTTCCCGGTCGAGCCGAAGCCGCCCGCGCCGCGCTCGGTAGGCGTCAGCGCGTCGGCCCGCTCGAGCGCGGGCAGCAGCACGGGCATGACGGCCAGCTGGGCGATGCGCTCGCCCGGGTGCACGGTGTACGGCTGATCGGACAGGTTAACCAGCCCGACCGAAATTTCGCCCCGGTAATCGGAATCGATCACGCCCACACCGTTGGACAGCGCGAGGCCGTGCTTTACGGAAAGGCCGCTGCGCGCGAACACGAGCGCGACGGTGTCCGGGCCGGGCAGCTCGATGGCGACCCCTGTGGGGATCACCGCGCGCCCCGACGGCGGCAGCGTCACGCCCGCCTCGCCACACACGGCGTGCAGATCCATCGCCGCGCTGCCCGGCGTGGCGCGCATGGGCGCGACGGCCCCGGGCCGCAGAAGCTGATAGCGTAGCGTCATGCGAAGGCTCCTTTCCTATTTTGTGTGTTTATGGTTTTTTACAATATAAAAGTTCTGTTTTGCTTCTTTTCTTCGCGGAGAAAAGAAGCAAAAGAACGTCGGGGGACTTTCCGTTCAGCGAAATTTCCCCGCTTTGGAGGTTCCATTGCAAAGCGGGGAAATTCTTGACGCCTCGCGGAGACTGCGCCCGCAGGCGCGTATTGAAGGCCAACCGCCGCAAAGCGGCGGCTCTTAGGCCGTAGACTGTCCCCCGAACCCCCTGACGGCAAATCAGTGCAGTAGGCCGCAGCCGCTTGCGGTTCGCGCTTTGGCGCTCCCGCTCGCGGGCGTCCCTTGCATGGGCGCTGTTGCCCAAATCAAAGATTTGGACAGCGCCGCATGCTTTTTCGCGGCCCTGTTAACAGTTTTTTTACGGGGCCCCCGCAAAATAAAGCGCAGCGGAATTTTGTGGGGAAAAGGAGAAACGACGGAGCGGGGTGAGAAATGGCCGACATGGAATAAAGGCCATTTTGAACATAGCGCAGTCCGTTTCGACGCCATACGCGGGGCCGTAATCGAAAAAGCTGATCTTGATTTACCCGCGCCCTGCGGGCGCGAGGGGGTGAAAAGCGGCAAAATATTACTCAAATTTGGCAATCCTCTTTGCCCGGCGCAGTGCCGTTCCATGATGAATTGAAAATCAGCTTGTCCCCTTTTCGTACAGGCCGCGCGTGAACGGGCTGTTGAAGGGCCGCGCCGCGCAGAATAGCGCCAGTACCTCGGCCGCGCGGCGCGGCGTCTCGAGGGTGAAATACAGCAACGGCAGCGTTGCCGGCAACGCGCCGCGCCGGTCGCCCCAATAGAGCGGGATCGGGTTATAGACGGTGCGCGCGCCGTCCGGCCCCGTGCAGCGCACGGGAAAACGCAGGCCCTTGCGGTCGAGCAGCGCGCCCGTCCGGTCGCAATGGGCGCAGTCCCGCACATTGCGCAGCGGGCATGCGCGCGTCAGCATCAGCGGCATATGGCCGTAGGCCAGCGCCAGCGTGGGCACGTCCGGTGCGGCGCGCTCCATACCGGACAGCGTCAGCTCCGGCGAGAGCGTCAGCGCCCGCGCGCCCATCGCCGCGTAGGCCCGCGCGGCAAGGGGATTCGTCACGTTCAGGCCGAAGCCGCCCATCACTGGCAGGCCGGCGCACGTTTTGAAATGCGCGATATTTTCGGCGGCATAGCCCGCGAAGCCGCCGTCCCGGCTCTCGGCAACCGCGCGTGCGGCGGCCTCCTCCGCGCCGCCAAACAGCGCGCGCGGCAGCTCCAGCCATGTTTTGCCGCGCAGGGCGGCGGGTACGTCCCGCCATTCGGACAGCGGCGCGATCAGCCGTTCAAAGGCGTCGCCGGGCAGCCCGGAGAGCTGCGCAAGGGACGCAACGCGCACGGCGGGCGCCGCTTTACGCTCCCCGGCAAAGCGGGGCGGTTCGTCCAACAGGTGCTCTTCTTCCGGCGGCAGGGGCCGGACGGGCCAAGGCCGGCGCTCCTCCCGCAAGGCTAACAGCGACTCGAGCGCGCGGCGGCGCAGCTCGTTTACCGCGCCGCCCGGCAGGAACCACTCCGCGCCCTCGACGCCAACGCGTTCGGCGAAAAACGGCGTCCCGCCCGTTTTTTCCAGCGAGCGGCAATAGGCCGTCCGCGCCTCTTCGGGCGGTTTTTGCCCGGGCGCGAGCGGCCCGGGGTGTGTTTCGGCGGCGCTGCGGCCCTCCGCGTCGCGGACGGTCAGCGCCGCG
>CANRZX010000058.1 GCA_947644575.1 uncultured Clostridia bacterium
GCTTCGCAAATGCCACCTTCCCCCTCGGGGGGAAGGCAAAGAGGTAAAACTTTTATAGAAAAATTTATAACGCGCAGCGTTACACCATCATTCCTCGCTCCTTATTCCTCTAATTATAAATTATGAATTGTGAATTATGAATTTTACAACAACCACCCGTAAAGGAGGCGTCTCTGTGGACAAGCTGAAAAACATCGACACCATCAGCATGGGGCTGATCTATTATCCCGAGCACTGGCCGCGTGCAATGTGGGAGGACGATCTGCGCCGCATCCGCGAAATGGGCTTTTCCATCCTGCGCGTCGGCGAATTTTCGTGGACGTATTTCGAGCCCGAGGAGGGGCGCTATACCTTTGATTTCTGGGATGATTTTCTCGCGCTCGCCGAACGCTACGGCATGCGGATTATTTTCGGTACGCCCACGGCCACTCCGCCCGCGTGGCTGACGCACCGCTACCCGGAGGTGCTCAACGCGCGGCGGGACGGCGTATCCTATACGCACGGCTCGCGCCGCCATTACAACTACAATTCCCCCGTCTACCGCCGCCTGTGCTGCGCGCTGGTGGAGCAGATCGCCCGCCGGTACGGGCATCATCCCGCCATCATCGGCTGGCAGATCGACAACGAGCTCAACTGTGAGGTGGAGGAGTTCTATTCCCCCTGCGATCAGGCGGCCTTCCGCGTGTGGCTGCGCAAGAAATACGAGACGCTCGACCGCCTGAACGAGGCATGGGGCACGGCTTTCTGGAACCAGCAGTATTCCGATTGGGAGCAGGTCTGCCTGACGGGCATCCTGCCCAGCGGCGGCTACAATCCCCATCAGCTGCTCGACGAGCGCCGCTTCATTTCGGACAGCGCGATCGACTTCGCCATGCTGCAATATGACATTCTGAAAAAGCACTGCAGCCCCGCGCAGTTCCTCAGCACGAACGGGACGTTCAAGCATCTCGATTATCACACGCTCATCGAGCGCGGGCTCGATTTTATCGCTTATGATTCCTTCCCGTGCTTCGCGTTCAATTTGGAGCACCATCCCGAAAACGACGCGCTGAACGATCGCCGGTGGAGCTGGAACATGATCAACACCCGCGCTATCCGCGGAAATTTCGCGGTGTTTGAACAGAGCTCCTACGCGGGCGGCTGGATTTGCCGGATGCAGGGGCCGAGCCCCAAACCCGGTCAGCTGCGCCTGTGGACATATCAGGGCTTCGCGCACGGCGCGGAATACGCCGGATTTTACCGCTGGCGCTCGTGCTCCTTCGGTGTGGAGATGTACTGGCACGGCATGAACAGCTATGCCAACAAGCCGAACCGGGGCTATCGCGAGATCCGTGCCTTGCTCGGGGAGGTCAAGCGCCTCGCGCCCGTCTCCGGCGCGAGCTATCAGGCGCGAGTGGCCGTGCTGAAGGATTACGACAACATTTTTGACGGCGAATATGACGTCTGGCACGGCCCGCACGACTATTTGAGCGACGACGCGTGGTTCACCGCTACGCAGCTGACGCATACGCCCTGCGACTTTTTCTATCTGCGCGAGTACACCACCGTGGAGGAGCTTTCGCGCTACCGCCTGCTGGTCTATCCGCACCCCACGATTTTGACGGCGGAGCGCGCCGACCTGCTGCGCCGCTACGCCGAGGCGGGCGGCACGGTGATCTTTGGCGCGCGCACCGGCTACAAGGATTTAGAGGGCCATTGCCCCATGCAAGAAATGCCGGGCTTTGCCAAGGAACTGTGTGGCGTCGAAGTGGAGGAATTCACGTTCCTCGGTGGCTATGACGCGCCGCAGACGGTGGCATGGGGCGGCCAAAGCCTGCCCGCGCCGTATTTCAACGATGTCTTGGAACCGACCGGTCCGGATACCGAGGTGCTCGCCGTCTTTGAGGGCAATTACTACGCGGGACAGCCCGCCGTCACACGGCACGCGGTCGGGCGCGGAGCAGCGTATTATGTCGGGTCTGTTTTTTCGCGGGAGCTCGCGGAATATTTCCTGCGGGAGCTGGATCTTGCGTCGCCCTTCGCCGACCTGCTGGAGCTGCCGGAGCAGTGCGAGGTTTCGCTGCGCCAAAACGGGGAGGACGCCTACTATTTTGTTCTGAATTACAAGGAATACCCGGCGCAGATCGAAATCAAGCAGCCCCTGTATGAGTTGTTGAGTGGAAAATCCCTGTCCGGCTGGCAGACGCTGGAGCCCTACGGTGTATGGGTGCTGACGCCCGGGCGGGACGGAGAAGCGCCCCTTTCCTGACGGGGCCGGGCGTACCAAAAATAGTATCTTGAAAGCGGCCCGCGTCATATCCGAGACGCAGGCCGCTTTCATCAAATACTTATGAATGACGAAATTTTTGATACAAAATTGTGCGTGCGGAAGTTTCCCCTCATCCGTCACGGCGTTTCGCCGCGACACCTTCCCCCTCGGGGGAAGGCTAAGAGGATAAATTTTTCAAAAAAATCTTTGGTTGGATGTGTGCAGGGGCAGGGCTTGCCCCGCCCCTGCAAAAGCGGTTTCTGCGTGTACCTTTGAAAAAGCAACAGTTTTTTGATCTTTGAAAATATGTTTCTTTAAGCGTACGGCCCGTTACGCGCCCTGCGGCTGACGTTTATTTCCCGAAAAGCCGCGCACACTAAGAAGGGAGCGGAGGAAAATCGCCCTTTTCTGTCAGTTTTTACAACCGTGGCAGATGTTCAAGGGGCTTTCCTCGGCGATTTTTCCCGCGCAAAGAGCGGGAAGGGGAGTGTTGCGTATGGAAAACCGGCTGATCGCATTGGTCTGCGTCTGTCTGCTGGCTTTTTCCGTGGTGATGGCGTCCTTGGCGCTGGTGTCGTCCGACCCGAACTACGCGGCGGCGGCCGCGCGCCAGAGCGGCGTCAGCGTGATGCTGAGCGAGGGGCGCGGCAATATTTTTGACTGCGGCTTTCAGCCGCTCACGGGAACCGTATCCCGCCAGTACGCGTTTATCGAGCCGGGCCGGGCGAGTTATCACACGCTGTTCGAGGCCATTCCAGCCGAGCTGAGGGCAAGCTTTTACGAGAGCATCCAGCGCGGGATGCCGTTTTTGATGCCTGTGACAGGGGACGCCGCCGCCCGCGCGCGGTACCTTTTTTACGCGCCGGAGCGCTATCAGCCAATGCCGATCGCGCAGCACCTGATCGGATATTTAGACGCCGAGGGGCACGGCGTTTCCGGTGTGGAGCGCGCGTATGACGAGCTGCTCTCGGGCGGCTCGACACAGACATGGATCGAGTGCTCCATGAATGCGCGCGGCGGATGGATCGATTCCGACACGCCGCATTTGACAAAAACCAACGGGACGGGCGCGGGCATTATGCTGACGCTGGATTCCCGTATTCAGCGTGCGTGTGAGGCCATCGGGATGGAGAAGGTCGACAAGGGCTGTATTTTGGTGCTGGATACAGCCAGCGGACGCGTCCGCGCCAGCGTCAGCCTGCCTCTGTATGATCCCGAGGATGTGGCGGCCAGCATCGCGCGGCAGGACACGTCCCTTGTGAACCGGGCGGTCAGCGCGTTCAACGTCGGTTCGGTGTTCAAGCCCCTTTTGGCCGCCGCGGCGCTGGAGCAGGGTTTCGACCCCGCCGCAGAATACCAATGCGGCGGGTCGATCGAGATCGGCGGCCATATTTACCGCTGCGCCTACGGACGGGGCCACGGCGCGGTGGATCTGCGCGCGGCGCTCGCGCAAAGCTGCAACTGCTATTTCGTCTGGCTGGGCCTCCAGTTAGGGGCGCAGACCGTGTACGAGACGGCGCGCGCCGCCGGCTTTGGCCAGAGCCAGCAGGTGGCCGGAAGCCTGCGCACGGCATCCGGAAATCTGCCCGACGCCGCGCAGCTTCGGGACAGGGGTCAGCTCGCGTCGATCAGCTTTGGGCAGGGCGCGCTGACGGCCACGCCGGTTCAAGTTGCGGCGATGATGAACCTGTTCGCCGGGAACGGACAGTATATCGAACCCTCGTTTGTGGAGGGCGTTGTGGATGAGTACGCGGGCGTGGTAGAGGAAAGCCTGTATCGGCCGGTACAGCGTCAGGTGTTTTCGGAGCAAACGGTGCGCTGTGTCCGGGAAATGCTCATCGGCGTGGTGGAGGAAGGGCTTGGCGGCAAGGCCGCTCCGAGGGCAGGCGGGGCGGGCGGCAAGACGGGAACGGCCCAGACCGGCCGCTACGACGAACAGGAGGAGGAGATCATGGACGCGTGGTTCGCCGGTTTTTATCCCGCGGAGGATCCAGTCTACACCATTGTTGTTCTGCTCGACAGCGGCACGCACGGCAGCGACGACGCGGCCGAAGTGTTTGCCCTTGTGGCGGATTCTCTGAGCTTTTTTCTGGAGAAATAGCGCCGTTTTGCATGGGAATGTGTTTTGATTTATCTGCGTGCATGAGGCAAAATCGCGGCGTCGCGTCGCGTTTTAGGCGCCGAATGCCCGCCGATGCGGGCATTTTCTCCGAAATAGACGCGAAAACAGGATTTTTATGTGAAAATTTCCATGAAAAAACGGTTTTCAGCTTGTACATTTCGGAGGCTTATAGTATAATATTATGTCGTGCCAACAGAAATTGCCGCATTGGCCGCGGGGAGGGGAAAGACCCGCGGGGCGAAGGAGGGGCGCGGCAAGCATACCCTGTTCGCCGGGCGCGGGCGGGGCGGGTGTGTTTTGTTAGAATCGGAGAGGGGTAAGGAAAATGGCGGATTATTTTTCTATGGATGCCCAGCAGCGCGGCGAGGAGCTGGAACGGCTGCGAAAGCTTTACCGTGAGCTTGCCGCCGAGGGACTGAAGCTGGACATGTCGCGCGGAAAGCCCGCGCCGGATCAGCTTGATCTTTCGATGGATATGCTGAAAATCATGGATTACAGGGGCGAGACGGGCATCGATTCGCGCAACTATGGCAGCTTGGAAGGGATGCCGGAGGCGCGCCGCTTTTTTGCCGGTTTCCTCGGCGCGAAGGCGGAGGAGGTAATCGTAGGCGGAAATTCCAGCCTGAACATGATGTATTACCTGATCGAGTTAGGCTGGCGGCAGGGCTTTGCGGACAGCGCGGCCGCGTGGAATACTTATGCCAAGCCGAAGTTTCTTTGCCCCTCGCCGGGATACGACCGCCATTTCCGTGTGACGGAGTATTTCGGGTTTGAACTGCTAACCGTGCCGATGCTGCCCACAGGGCCGGATATGGATGTGGTCGAGCGGCTGGTTTGCGACGAGGCCGTGAAGGGAATCTGGTGCGTTCCGCTCTATTCAAACCCCGACGGCTACAGCTACAGCGACGAGACCGTGCGGCGCCTCGCGGCGATGGAGACGGCTGCGCCTGATTTCAAAATCATGTGGGATAACGCCTACGGCGTCCATCATCTGTCCGACCATCCGGATCGGATCCTGAATATGCTCGAGGAATGCCGCGCCGCCGGCCATGAGGATCGCGCGCTGATGTTTTGCTCGCTGAGCAAGGTGACTTTCCCCGGCGCAAGCGTCGCCGCGATGGCCGCGAGCCGGAGAAATATCGATTATATCCTGAAAAATATGTTCCCCATGATTATCAGCTACGACAAGCTGAACCAGGTGCGCCATGTGCGCTTTTTGAAGGATATGGACGGGCTGGCCGCCCATATGGAAAAGCACCGGCGCATTTTGGAGCCGAAGTTCAAGGCGGTGCTTTCCCTGTTGGAGGAGGGATTGTCCGGCTGCGGGGAGATCGCACGCTGGACAAAGCCGAACGGCGGCTATTTCCTGAGTGTATACACGCACGAAGGCTGCGCGAAGCGCACCGTACAGCTCTGCCGCGAGGCAGGCGTCGCGCTGACGGACGCGGGTGCGGCGTACCCTTATGGCGTCGACCCGTGCGACAGCAATATCCGCATCGCCCCCACCTTCCCGCCGCTGCATGAATTGGAGGAGGCGACGCGCCTCTTATGCGTCTGTGTGCGGATCGCGACGCTGGAAAAGCTGCTGGAAAAGACCTGAGGGCCGTCGGCGCGGCAGATGCTTCGGCCTGCGGCAAGGCGGATTTTCCAGCGTATAAAATGCTCTTTTGGCGCTGCCGCCCTTCGCGCGGAACACGGCGGCCCGCCATAATTTGATATTCTGGAGGAAGACCATGAAGACAAAAGGAAAGCCTTGGCAATTTTTTGTTGTTGCGGTTCTGATTGTCGCGTTTGCTGCAACCGCGATTTTCGGCATCAGCACGCAATATGGCGATACAACAAAGCTTTGGATCAAGGGTGCGCAGGACATCCGCTTCGGGATTGATATTCGCGGCGGCGTGGATGTGACGTTTATGCCGGCCGACGGCTACGACGCCACGGACGAACAGATGGACGCGGCGGAGTCCGTGATCCAGCAGCGCCTTGTCAACCTGAATATTACGGACAGCGAGGTCTATACGGATTACAATAAGGACCGCATCATTGTGCGTTTCCCGTGGAAGGAGGGGGAGACGGAGTTCAACCCCGAGAGCGCCATTCAGGAGATCGGCGCTACGGCTCACTTGACGTTCCGCGAGGGGCGCGAGGTGGACGACGAGGGCAGGCCCTCCGGCGTGACGGCGGAGAATATCGTTTTGGAGGGGCTGGATGTGAAGAGCGCCACCCCTGCGATTGATACCGATCCGAACAGCTCGTCTTACCGGCAGTATTACATTTCGCTGGAGCTGAACGATTCCGGCAAGGAGAGCTTTGCCGAGGCCACGACCCGTTTAGCTGAATCCCACGGCGTCATTTCCATCTGGATGGATGATACGATGATTTCTTATCCGACGGTCAATTCAGCCATTACGGACGGACGGGCGATCATCACCATGAACGGCTCGGATGACGATACGCGGGACCGGACGATCACGCTGGCGAACCAAATCAACTCCGGCGCGCTCCCGTTTGCGCTTACCGCTGAGAATTACAGCACGATCAGCCCGAGCCTCGGCGAAAATTCCCTGCAGGCGATGGTAATGGCAGGCATTGCGGCGTTCCTGCTGGTGGTGATGTTCATGATCGTCAACTACCGCGTGCCCGGTGTGGTTGCTTCGATCGCCCTGCTGGGACAGACGGCCATGACGCTGGCCTGCGTCTCCGGCTATCTTTCGGTCATCAACAGCTTTACGCTGACGTTGCCCGGCATCGCGGGCATCATCCTCGCAATCGGCATGGGCGTGGACGCGAACGTAATTGCCGCCGAGCGCATCAAGGAGGAAATCCGTTCCGGCAAGAGCATCGACGGCGCGATCCGCGCGGGCTTTGACCACGGCCTGACGCCGGTGATCGACGGCAATGTCACCGTCATCATTGTCGCGGTCATGTTGATGGGGGCCTTTGGCCCCACGGACGGCTTTTTCGCCAAGGTGCTGCGGCCGATCTTTTTCGCGTTCGGGCCCTCCACGGCCGGTACGATTTACTCCTTCGGCTATACGCTGCTGGTCGGCGTGATTTTGAACTTCGTGTTCGGCGTTGTCTGTACCCGCGTGATGCTCAAGGGCGTTTCCAAGCTGAAATTCCTGCGCAATCCGGTTCTGTATGGAGGGGTGAAGAATGAAGAAGCAGTATGATATTATTGGGAACCGTAAAAAGTTTTTCCTGTTTTCCGCGATCCTGATCGCCTTTATCCTTCTGTTCAGCCTGATTTTTGGCGTCGAGATGGACATCCAGTTCAAGGGCGGCGCGATGCTGACCTACGGCTACGAGGGCGAGGCGAGGCTATCCGAGCTTCAGGGCACGATTGAGCAGGCGCTCGGCAGCAATGTGACGCTGCAAACGGGCAGCAGTATCGCCACCGGCGCACAGACGCTGACGATTTCGATGCCCGGCACACAGACCGTGGAGACCGCCGCGGTCGAGGCGCTGGGTGAGACGCTGGCGCAGACATATCCGGAGTCCAGTTTCCGGCAGCTTTCGATGAATAATGTCGACCCGACGATCGGCAAGGAGTTCTTTATGAAGAGCGTGGTGGCCGTGGTCGCCGCGTCCCTGCTGATCCTTGTCTATATCGCGATCCGCTTCAAGAACATCGGCGGGTGGCCCGCGGGCTGCATGGCGATTGTCGCGCTGATCCACGATTTGATCGTGGTATTCGGCGTGTTCGTCCTGATGCGTGTGCCCCTGAACGGCAATTTCATTGCCGCACTGCTCACGATTCTGGGCTACTCGATCAACGACACGGTCGTAATTTATGACCGTGTGCGCGAGAACCGCCGACTGCATGGCGGTTCGATGGATTTTGCCACGCTCGTCAATACCAGCATCAACCAGAGTCTTGCGCGCAGCGTGAAAACGACCGTTACGACGCTTTTGGCGCTTGGCACAGTGTGCGTTGTTTCGATAGTTTTTGGCTTGGACAGCATTTTCACGTTTGCGTTCCCGCTGATTATCGGCATGATCTCGGGCGTATACAGCACGGTGTGCATCGCCGGCCCTCTTTGGGTGGAGTGGGAAACGCGCAAGACCCGCACCGGGAAAGCCAAAAAAGCATAATAGGGCAAACGACCGCGGACGCATACGGCATGCGTCCGCGCGTCCTGTTTATTTTGGAACGGACGTCCGAATGTCCGGTCATCATTCGCGGAGGAGGGCGGCGTTTTTGCAGTGCGGAATTTCGACGGCCTGTTTTTATCCGCAGGAGACGGCGGATGCGCTGGCGCTGCTGTGCGACAGCGGTATCGGCGTCACGGAGGTTTTCCTGAACACGTTCCATGAGTTGGGGCCGGAATATGTCGATCGGATAAGGGGAATCCTGTCCGCGGCGGAGACGCGCGTCATAGCGCTGCATCCGTTTTCCTCTATGCTGGAGACGTTCTTTTTTGCTTCCGAATACCGAAACCGGTTAGAGGACGGCCTCGCGCTCTATCGCCGGTTTTTTGAAATTTGTCGCGCGCTGGAAATTCCGCTCATGGTTTTTCATGGCGATTACCTCCAGACGAAATTCCCGTTCGAGCGCCACTGTGAAAACTATCTGCTTTTACGTAAAACGGCGCGGGAGTACGGCGTGGAGCTGTGTCAGGAAAACGTTGTGCGCTGTAAATGCGGGCGGCCGGAATATATCCGCCGGATGCGCGAGTACACCGGGGACGATGTCTCCTTCGTGCTGGATGTAAAGCAGATGCGCCGCGCGGACATCCCGCTGGAGGATATGCTGAAGGCCATGAGCGGGCGGATCGCGCACCTCCACCTCAGTGACGGCGCACCGGGGAACGACTGTGTGACGCCGGGAAAGGGAGATTTCCCTTTCGGGACACTGTTCCGGGCACTAAAGGCGGAGCGCTTTGAGGGGAAAATGATGATCGAGCTATATCGCGGCGGCTTTTCCACGCTGGCGGAATTGCGCGAGGCCGCCGCCCGAATGGAAAGACTGTACGCCGAGGGCGGTGCGGAGCCGCCTGTTTCTTTGGGAAAGGAGAACCCAGCATGAAGTGTCCTTATTGTGGAGAAAGCGATTCCCGAGTGATCGATTCCCGTCCGGCGGACGACGGCGAGCGGATCCGCCGCCGCCGGGAGTGCTTATCCTGCCAGAAACGCTTTACCACTTATGAGGTGGTGGAGACCGTGCCCTTGATGGTGATGAAAAAGGATAAGTCAAGGGAGGCGTTCAACCGCCAGAAGCTGCTGAACGGAATGATGCGGGCCTGCGAGAAAAGGCCGGTTTCCTATCAGATGCTGGAAACCGCCGTCGATAACATCGAGCAAACGCTGCTGAACTCCTATGAGCGGGAGATTTCAACCGTGTATGTGGGCGAGCTTGCGATGCAGGAGCTGAAAAACATCGACGAGGTCGCCTATGTCCGCTTTGCGTCGGTTTACCGCCAGTTTGGAGACATCGATTCCTTCATGGAGGAGCTCAAGGAGCTGCTAAACCGCCGCACGATGAAGGAGGACGCGTCAGAAGACGCTCGCGAATAAATGCTCCATCGCGCGGAGTTGTTCGATCGCCTTGTCGATCTCCGTATAAAGATCGCGAATGGTTTCATCGTTTACATAGGCGGGCAGGCCGTGGAGGTTGACGCTGACAGCGGCGACGGTTTCCCGCCGGAGGAACAGCTCAAGCAGGTGCTGGCGCGACGCGTAATAGGCTTGCAGCGAACGGAGGCTGCGCTGGGCGCCCTCATAATCCCGCGCTTCGGCAAGGGCGCGCGTCTGCGAGAGCTGCTCCTGTACCGATTGCGTGATGCGCAGCACCGCGAAATGGCTGGCGGCGCACAGCAGTATCGTGAGAAAAAGAATCACCCACGCGATGCGGATCCGCTGCATAGAGTCGCCTCCTTTTTGTAGGAAAGATAGCGCGGTCGGCGTTTTCCTCAAAAGGAAACACCGCTTGACAAGGGCAGGCACGGTTTTCGGGACAAAGAATAGAGGTTCCGGAAAGAGCTTAAAAACCGTTGACACAAAACGCTGTTTTGGCCTGAAAACGCCGCGGGAACGTGTGCGCCCTTGTGAAGGGACAGAAGGCTGACAAGATATAAAATTTGCCCGCCAACGCTTCCCGCGATCCTATGTCCCGCCGGATGTGCCTCCGGGCGGCACTCCGACCGCTTAGAAACGGTTCTTGCGCGGCGCGGAGGGCCGCTGTTCCTTTGCGATGATCTGCGTTTCTCTGGCATCGTTGCACAAAAACAACAGAACCTCCTGCCGCGATAGACCCGCCGCGCGGCACTGCTCGTCGACCCATGCGGGCTCGATGCCGTAAAAACGCAGGTTGACGGCGTTCAGGCCGCCGTCCACAATCAGCGGAAGGGAGGGCAGCTTCGCCGCCGGCGGCTTGAGGCCCAGCGCTTGGTTGACCGGGGTATCCTGCTCGAATTTTTTCATGATGCTGATGCTGCCGTTTGTCTCCACAATGGCGAGCGCGACGTCGGAAAGCTCAAAAACATCTTTTCCGCGCAGCGCTTCCAGCAGATCGTCCACTGTAAAGCGCAGGTCGAACAGTGTCGCTTGGTCGATAACGCCGTCGCGGACAAGCACGCGCGGGCTGCCGGATACAAGCCGCGCCGTGCGCCGGGAGCGCACGCAGAGCGCGGAGACAAGAATTTCCGCCGCGACGATGACAAAGACCGGCAGCACGCTGCCCAGCAGCGGGAGCTCGGGCGATTCGATGGAGATTGACGCTAAATTTGAAATCAATATGGTTGAAACCAACTCGGAGGGCTGCAGCTCCCCGAGTTGCTTTTTGCCCATCAACCGCATGGCGATGATAATCAGCACATAGACCAGCAAGGTCCGAAACAGCAAAATAGCCACACATTGCCTCCCGCTTCCACCAATCGGAGAAGGTTGCTTTCCTCACAAGCTTGCCCGATCTGATTAAAAATATCCCTTCCCCGCCATACTATAATCGACATACTTGAAAAGAGGCTCTTTTCGAGGCGCGGCACAGTATGCCGCGCGGAAATCGCCTGCGGCGATTTTGTGTCGATTCAGTCGTCAGCACGCACGCTGTGCGTGCGGTGCGCAAAGCGCGCCACTTGAAAAACAAGATCCTTGTTCTCATGCGTGCTGGCTATAACGGAGGACAGCAAAGGAGGGGATCGGATGGAGCAAACCCTGAGCACGAAGCTGCTGGACAATAAGCTGGCCTTCAAAAGCCTGTTTGGGACGGCGGTTGATTTCTATACAAAAGACATCACGCTGATGGGCTACCCGTGCTGCATCTGTATGTTAGAGGGGTTGTCGAGCATCGAGCGCCTTTGGATTATGATGCTGGACATTCTGAGCAAGCCGGACATGCAGCCTCAGTCGCCTGAGGAGCTGTATGATTTTATCCTGAAGCAGACGGCGATCCCTTTGGAGAGCAGGAGCGTTGTCTGCTTGGAGGATGCCCGGGTTCAGCTGACGGCGGGCACGACGGTCTTGTTGATCGACGGCGTGGCGCGCGGGTTAGTGCTGTCGACCCAGAGTATGCAGTACCGTTCGGTGCAGGAGCCGAGCGGGGAAGGGAACCTGCGCGGCTCGCGTGAGGGCTTTACCGAGCCGCTGCGCGTCAACATCAGCTTGATCCGCCGCCTGATCCGGACGGGCGAGCTGATGGTGGAGACGATGACAATCGGCGACCGCACGCAGACGGAGATCGCGCTGCTTTATAACACGGAGCTTGTGCCCCGGCAGGTGCTGACGGTGGTTAAACGCAGGCTGAACGCCGCGAAGCTGCCCTTCCTGTTTGACACGGGATATTTGGCGGCTTTTTTGCAGAAGGGCCGTTTTTCCTTTTTCCAGTCTGTGGGATACACGGAACGCCCGGATACCGCCTGCGCGAAGATCTGCGAGGGAAAGATCGTCATTCTTGCCAACGGAAGCCCGTTTGCCATGATTGTGCCCTATTTTTTCAGCGAAAATTTCCAAAGCATGGACGACTACGCCCAAAAGGCGTACTTTGCCTCGATCATCCGAGTACTGAAATACACGGCGTTCCTGATAGCCGTCATGCTCCCGGGCGTTTTTGTTTCCATCGCCAATTTTACGCCGGAGCTGTTCCCGCCGGAGCTGCTCTACAAGGTAGCCTCTGCGGAGCTTGCGACGCCTCTGCCGCTCTTTTTGGAGGCGCTGTTCGTCAATTTCCTGTTGGAGATTGTGCGCGAGGCGGGGCTCCGCCTGCCCAAGCCGATTGGGCATTCCGTCAGCTTAGTTGCCGCGTTGATCGTGGGGGATGCGGCGGTCAGCGCCGGGATTATCGGGACGCCGGTGATTATTGTCGCGGCGCTGACGTCGATCTGCACCTATGTGGTTCCGTCCCTGTATGAGCCGATCACTGTGCTGCGCGTCCTGTTTATTCTCGCGGGCGGGCTTTTGGGGCCGCTGGGAATCGTCGCGCTGTTTTTCTGGATGCTGCTCGGCATGTGCGGGATGAACGCTTTTGGCATTCCTTATACGTCCCCCATCACGCCTGGCGACGGGGCCTTTCTGCAAGACGGCCTTTTGCGCCGGAGCTGGCGAAAGCTGGCCAAAACAGATTTTTCGATCCGTGAGCTGCCGGGCGGGGAAATGGGGGAGACCGAATGAGCGAACGTCCCATCGTTGGCGCAAGGCAGCTATGTATGCTGCTGTTCCTTTCCCTCGCGGTCGATATGGTGATCCGTTCGCTTACCGCGAGCGGGATGCCAAGTGCGCAAAAGGCGATTCCGGCCGCGCTGCTGGACGCGGCGATCGTCAGCCTTTTACTGATTGCGCCGTTGCGTGGCCAGCGCTTGGGAACCGGTGCGGCGTGGAACGGAAAGGCGTGGGGAACGAAATTTTTGCTGTTCTCCGCTGCGCTTCTGCTGGCCGCCGCGGGCGCGGGCGCGGCGGCGCGAGCGAGCGAATTCTTTCGCTATGTCAGCGACGAGCCGCTGCCTGCCTTGGTGATATACGCTGTTTTTTTTGCGGTGGTATTATACGCGCTGCGCTCCGGCGTGGAAAGCCTTGCGCGCGCAGCCGGCATTGCGGCGGGGATTTTCCTTGCGTCAATGCTGCTGATGTTGGCGTCCAACCTCGGCGGGATGCGCCTGTTCCACTTGTCCTATGAGCCGTTCGATCTGCCCAGCATTTTAGAAATCGCGGCGCGCGGCTTTACGCTTCCGCCGGAGCTGCTGTTGCTTTTCCTGCTTCGCCCGTGCGTCGGCGAAACGGAGCGCGTGCCGCTGCACCGGACGATCCTTGCGCTGGCCCTGTTTTATATTGGCCTGAGCTTCTGCGTGCAGGCGGTGCTCGGCCCGGCCGCCCAGAGCCAGACGCAGACCATCCACACGCTTTCGCGCTTGGGCAGCTTGTCCGTGTTCCGGCGCTTGGACGCGCTGCATATCGCCGCGTGGATGTTGGCCGCTTTATGCAGGCTGGCGGCGCTGGCCTGCGGGGTGCGGTACGCGACAGCGCGCCTCCTGCCGCAGGGACAGCGCCGGTACGCCGACCGGTATGCCGTCGGCCTGCTTGCGGCGGCGGTGGCGGTGTGCTCAGGCGTTCCGCGCGCCGCGATGAACACGGCGCTTACCGTCGGCACCGCCGCTTTGCTTGTCTTTATGACGGGCTACGGAGCATTTCGGGAGGACGTTTATGCGAAAAAGAATGGATAAGCTGGCCGCCGCGCTGCTGCTTTTGCTGTTGCTGGGCGGGTGCAGCCGCAGCCTTGGCGAGCGTGCAATTGTGAAGCTTGTATATTTAGACGAGGCGGACGGCCAGATTCAAGCGGGACTCGCGGTTTTTACCTGCGCGCCGAATTCCAATACCGCCTCGGTGGAAGGGGAGGCGAGAATATACACCGCGCAGGGTGCGAGCATCGAGGAGGCGCTGTACCATGCCGAGCGCCAGCAGAATAAGAAACCTTTTTACGCGCAG
>CANRZX010000059.1 GCA_947644575.1 uncultured Clostridia bacterium
GGGGGCGAGCCCGACGAGGCGGCGGCGCGCGAAGTGCGCCTTTTGCTGCGCGAATCCGCCGGGACGGGTGGGCTCGACGCGGGCGGGCTGTGCAGCCTGGCCGGCGAGCCGGACACGCTGCGCGCGGCGGCGGGCCGCCTGATCGTCACGCCCCACCCCGGCGAAATGGCGCGCCTGACGGGCTGTCCCGTCGGGCAGATCCCGCAGGCCCCGGCGGATGTAGCGCTCGGCACGGCAAAGCGGCTGGACGCGGTTGTCGTGCTGAAGGGCCACCGCACGCTTGTCGCCACGCCCGCCGGGCGGCTCTACGAGAACCGGACGGGCAACGCCGGCCTCGCCCGGGGCGGCAGCGGCGACGTGCTGGCGGGCATCGTCGCGGGCCTCGCGGCGCAGGGGCTCAGCCCCGTACAGGCCGCGGTGTGCGGCGTCTATCTGCACGGCCTTGCCGCCGACCGCTGCGCCGCGCGCCTTTCGCAGCAGGGCATGCTGCCCGAGGATATTCTGACGGATCTGTGCGCGGTTTTCCTTGAAAACGGGCGCTGAATGTGCTATGATGAATTATAAGCAGAGCCTTTTCCAAAAAAGCGAACTTCAATTTACCCGCGCCCTGTGTGCGCAAACGAGATCGTGGAAAGATGATTTTTTCATTTTATATTTTACAAGAAAACTGTGTGTACAGAAGCTTCCCCTCATCCGTCATTTGCTTCGCAAATGCCACCTTGCGGCACCGTCCAAATCTTTGATTTGGGCAACAGCGCCCATGCAAGGGACGCCCGTGAATGAGAGTGCGAAGCACGAATCATGAACGGCTGCGGCCTACTGCTCCCCCGAGGGGGAAGGCAGAGAAGTATTATTTTATTAGTAAAATGAGGTGTTTTGTATGAATGACCCGACTTATCGTCCGGTCCCGGCGGACAGCGATCCGCTGCCGTTCGGCGTGGAGGCCGAACCGCTGTATCTCTACGCCGTCAAGACGTTCGGCTGGATGTTCCTCGGCCTGATGATTACGTTCGTCACGGCGGTCGCGTTCGCGGCGAGCGGCGGCATCTATATGCTGATCTCGATGGGTGTTGTGCCCGTGCTGATCCTGTTCGCGGCCGAGCTGATTATGGTGGGTGTGCTGAGCGGCCGTTTGGATTCGCTCAGCATCAACGCGGCGCGCGGCCTGTTTTTCGCGTACGCGGTGCTCAACGGGCTCACTTTTTCG
Organism: uncultured Clostridia bacterium; assembly: GCA_947644575.1. Classification (GTDB taxonomy): domain Bacteria; phylum Bacillota; class Clostridia; order Oscillospirales; family Ruminococcaceae; genus Ruthenibacterium. The sequence goes on from CANRZX010000059.1 coordinate 1,208, forward strand.
TCCGTTTTAGTGCTCTATGATCTGCAGACAATGCTGCTGGCATTCCTGCTGGCGTCGCTCTATTTCGGCGCAATGGCCGCCTATGGCTGGTTGACCAAGCGCGACATCACCCGCTTCCGCGCTGTTTTCGGCATTGGCCTGCTTGTAGTGATTGTCTTTTGCGTGATTTCCATGTTCTTGCCCTTGGGAAGATTTGGCACCGTGCTCTGCTTTTTCGGCCTCGCGCTGTTCATGGGACTGACGGCCTATGATATGCAGATGCTCAAGCGCTGGCACGCCGAGAGCACGTATGACTATGAGCTGTCGAAAAAGTCGTCCATCCTCGTGGCGCTGAACCTCTACCTCGATTTTCTGAACATCTTTTTGTATATCCTGCGCCTGCTGAGCCGCGGCAGCCGCAGCGGCGACTGAGCCGCGCCCGGGCATCGGGATTGTTTCATTTTGATAGTCAAAAAGCAGCGCGTTCTCAAAAGGACGCGCTGCTTTTTTATGCGTCCCCGGCATTCCCTTAACAGGAGGAAAGGGACAGAAAACGCTATTCCTCCTCCCGCATAAAACGAATATAGCGCAAAAGCCGCTTCTGCTCGGCGGCGTCCATGCGCACGATCTCCTGCATCAGCGCTTCCAGCGGCTCGTTCTTTTGCCTCAGCCGGTTATAGGCTAAATTATCCGCGAGCAGGTAGTCCATGCTGGCCTCTAAAATATTCGCGATGGCGAGCAAGCGGCGCGTCCCGCAGATGTCATGCCCGTTTTCAATATTAGAAAGATAGTTCACGCTGATGTCCGCGGCCTCAGCCAGATTTTCCTGCGTCAGGTCGCGCGCCTTGCGCAGGCTGCGGATGCATTCCCCTGTGATCCTTCCGTCCATATCATCACCCAAAGTCAAGTATATAGAGGAAGTATTTACAGTTTAACAAGATATAATCTGAAATAAGCTTGTATATATTCTGGAATATGGTATACTATAATTTAAGATACAGAGGGGGGATGACGGCATGCAGCGGTGGAAAAGCGTGCGGATGGACGAGCGGCAGCGCGTGGCGCTGCCCGTGGAGGCGCTGGCCGCGATGGGCTGGGGCTGGGACGAAGAGCTGGAGCTTTCCGTCTCGCCCGCAGGGAACGCGCTGCTGCTGCGCGCGCAGGCCAGTGTGCCGCCGCGCTGCTGCGCCTGCCAGTCGGGCGGGCCGCTGCTGCCCGTGGGCGGCGGGAAATGGCTGTGCGCACATTGCTTTGAGATCGCCTCGCTTGCCAACGCGCGGTGACGTGCAATTCATTATTCATAATGATGGAATAAGGAGTAAGGAATAATGGTGTAACGCTGCGCGTTATGATTTTTTCAAAAAAGATCACCTTATTTACCTTCCCCCCTCCTAAAAGGGGGAAGGTAAAGAGGAAAACCTTTCCTACAACCCCATATAAAAACCCCGGCGGCCCGTCGTATACAGCGGGCCGCCGGTTTTTTTCACAGCGGAAAATATCCTGTAAATTTTTACCCGGCGGGCAGTGCGGTTAACTCGCGCGCCTGAAGACCGCTCAGGTAGCCGTACCGCTCCATCCGCTCGACTACGCGGTGCTGCCGCTGGGCGGCCAGCGCCGGATTGCGCGAGGGATCATATGCCGAGGGGGCGTTCGGCACACCGGCCAGCAGCGTGCATTCATAGGGCGTCATCCGCGCGGGTGGCTTGCCGAAGTAGCCCCGGCACGCCTGCCCGACGTTCTGGTAGCCGCTGCCGAAATAGATGGCGTTGACATACAGCTCCAAAATCTCATCCTTGGTATAGCGGGCCTCGATCTCCCACGCCATAAAGAGCTCCGCGACCTTGCGCGTCAACTCCTTTTTTTGGGAGAAAAACAGATTTTTGGCCAGCTGCTGCGTGATCGTGCTGCCGCCCTCGACAAAGGCCCCGGCGCGCAGGTCGTTCCACAGCGCGCGGCCGACGGCGATGTAATCCACGCCGCCGTGCGAATAAAAGCGATGATCCTCCACGGCCACCACGGCGTCTAAGTACAACTGCGGCAGCTCACCGATCGGTGTGAAATCCGGCTGCCCGCGTACCTCAGCCACCGCTTGGGCGAGCGGCTTTTCCTCTAGCGCGCTGCGGTACAAAAAATAGCCCCGCAGCAGAACGGCTCCCCCGACGAATACGAGTGCCGCGAACAGCAATGCGGCGGCCGCCGCGATGAAATGCTTCAAGCCCTTCCACAGCCTTTGCATTTTTTCGACCTCCTTGATCCCGTGCGTGTTGATTTTATTGTAAAAAAATATCGGCCGCGCCGCCATCGAACTGCCTTGCATCCGCGAATCGGCATCTTACATTTTTGCAACGATTTTCGCCGCGCTGCCGCTTCACCGGTCGCAAAACCTGCCGTGCGCGGCACGGCGAAATTTGGCGGATTCCATCTTGACAGATAAAGCGCACGCGTGTACACTGAAAAGAGTATTAAGTTAAGCACTACTAACGAATCCAAAATCCTTGGAGGGAACCTTATGACATTGGACAAGCTGCCCATCGGGCAGACGCGGCGCATCGAGGCCGTGGGCGGGCAGGGCGCGCTGCGCCGCCGCCTGCTGGACATGGGCCTGACGCCGAACACGGCCGTCACCGTGCAGAAGGCCGCCCCGATGGGCGACCCCATCGAGCTGCGCCTGCGCGGCTATGAGCTGACGCTGCGCCTTGACGACGCGAAGGAAATCACGCTGCGGGAGGCGGAATAAATGGTTTTCGCACTCGCGGGCAATCAGAACTGCGGTAAGACGACGCTGTTCAACCAACTGACGGGCTCGAACCAGCACGTCGGCAATTTCCCCGGCGTGACGGTCGATAAAAAAGAGGGCGTGATCCGCCCGGTCGGCGCGCCGCGCCGCCGTCGCCGCGCCGGGGACGCCGCGCCCGGAGCCGGCGATAATACCGTCGTCGATTTGCCCGGCATCTATTCGCTGTCCCCGTATACCAGCGAGGAGATCGTCACGCGCGATTTTCTTCTCCGCGAAAAGCCGGACGGCATCATCAATATCGTCGACGCGACGAACATCGAGCGCAACCTGTACCTGACGCTCCAGCTGATCGAATTGAACCTTCCGATGGTGCTGGCGCTCAATATGATGGACGAAATGCGCGCGAGCGGCAGCACGGTCGACGTGCAGAGGCTGGAGGAGGAGCTCGGCGTCCCCGTGGTGCCGATCTCGGCCGCGAAGAACGAGGGCATCGACGAGTTGATCGAGCGCGCGCTGGCCGCCGCGCGCGCCAAAACGCCGCCGAGGCGGCAGGATTTCTGCTCGGGCGCGGTCCACCGGTGCATCCACTCGCTGGCGCATATTGTCGAGGATCACGCCGAGGCCGCCGGCGTGCCGAACCGTTTTGCCGCGACGAAACTGGTCGAGGGCGACGCGCCGATGCTCGAAATGCTGCGCCTTTCCGACAACGAGGTCGAACTGATTGGCCACACCGTCGCCGAGATGGAGACGGAGCTGGGCACCGACCGCGAGGCTGCGCTGGCCGATATGCGCTACGCGTTCATCGAAAGGCTGTGCGCGCAGACCGTCGTAAAAAACGGCGAGAGCCGGGGCCATCTGCTCAGCATGCGCATCGACCGCGTGCTGACGGGCAAGTATACGGCCATCCCGATTTTCCTCGGCATCATGCTGTTCATTTTCTGGCTGACGTTCGGCGTGATCGGCGCGTGGCTGAGCGACCTGCTGACGCTGGCCATCGACGCGGTGACGGCGCTGGCCGACCGGGGCCTCACGGCCTACGGCATCAACCCCGTGGTGCACAGCCTTGTCATCGACGGCGTGTTCGCGGGCGTGGGCAGCGTGCTGAGCTTTCTGCCGATCATCGTGACGCTGTTCTTCTTCCTTTCGATGCTGGAGGATTCCGGCTACATGGCGCGCGTGGCGTTCGTGATGGACAAGCTTCTGCGCCGCATCGGCCTGTCGGGCCGCAGCTTTGTGCCGATGCTGATCGGCTTCGGGTGCAGCGTGCCCGCGATCATGGCCACGCGCACGCTCTCGAGCGACCGCGACCGCAAAATGACGATCCTGCTCACGCCGTTCATGAGCTGCTCGGCCAAGCTGCCGATCTACGCGGTGTTTACGGCGGCGTTTTTCCCGCGGCACGGCGCGCTCGTCATGATCCTGCTGTATGTGATGGGCATGGCCATCGGCATTTTGGCGGGGCTGCTCTTGAAGAGCACCGTCTACCGCGGCAACCCGGTGCCGTTCGTGATGGAGCTGCCGAACTACCGCCTGCCCAGCCCGAAGAGCGTGGGCCTGCTGCTCTGGGACAAGGCGAGGGATTTTCTCACGCGCGCGTTCACCGTCATTTTTGTGGCGGCGATCATCATCTGGTTTTTGCAGTCGTTCGATACGCGGCTCAATGTCGTGGAGGATGGCTCCCTGAGCATGCTCGCGGGCATCGGCAAATGGATCGCGCCCGCGTTCGCGCCGCTGGGCTTCACCGATTGGCGCGCGGCGACGGCGCTGATTACGGGCTTTTCGGCGAAGGAGGCCGTCGTCAGCACGATGGCCGTGCTGACGGGCTCGACCGTCACGACGCTCGGCGGCACGCTGAGCGCGATCTTCACGCCGCTCGCGGCCTTCAGCTTTCTGACGTTTACGCTATTGTATTCGCCGTGCGTCGCGGCCATTGCCGCCGTCCGGCGCGAGATGCGCTCCGGCTGGGCGGCCGCCCGCGTGGCGCTGGCGCAGTGCGCCGTGGCGTGGCTGTGCGCCTGCGCGGTGTATCAGGTGGGGAGTTTTTTTGTATAAGCGCGTAAGAGTAAGAGGAGCCGCCGCGGCGTGCCTTGCGCGCCGATTCATAATTCAGAAATTCCCATATAAAGAAGGAGCAAACGCCGATGAGCCTGTTGGATGGATTGCTGCTGGCGCTGGTGGCGCTTGCCGCTGGGTTGGCGATGCGGAAAATCATCCGCGACCGGCGCGCGGGCAAATGCTGCGGCTGCTGCGCGTCGTGTGCCGCGCCGTGCGGCCGCGCGAGCGAAAAAGAGCCCTCTGAATGAACCGGAGCGCCGGAGCGTTTGGCGGGCAAACCGCCCCGGCCCCTCTGCCCCGCCCGCCGGTGCCGGAGCCGACGGGCTTGGCGGGCCGGTTTTGGCGGGCGGCGCGCCGATTGACTGGAAAGGAAGTGTGCCGATCATGAAACGATTTTACCGGGCGCTGTGCCTCGCGCTGTGCCTTTTGCTGGCCGTGAGCCTCGCCGCGCCCGCCGCACTGGCCGAGGCGGCCCCCGCGGCGGACGGCGAACGGCTGCGCTTTCCGAAGGACGGCAAATTAAAAATCGCCGTCTTTTCCGATCTGCAGACGACGCAGTTTGTCTCGGGCAATCTGACCGAGTGCCTTGCCGCGCTGCTCGACGCCGAGCAGCCCGATTTGGTCGTGTTTTTGGGCGACCAGATCGAGGGCAAGCACCCCTTTGTCCATTTGGGGGACAACGAGGCGCACGTCAAGCGCGTGATCGACCAGATCCTCGCCCCGGTGGTGGAGCGGGAAATTCCGTTCGCCGTGGTGTTCGGCAACCACGACGGGCAGGACTCGGGCGTCTCCAAGGAGACACAGATGGCCTATTACCGCACGTTCCCCGGCTGCCTTGCCGTGGACGAGGGCGCGTCGCTGCCCGGCTGCGGCACGTACAATCTGATCTATACATCCTCGGACGGCGCGCGCCCCGCGCTGAACCTGTATTTCATCGATTCGCTGGAATACGACGCCAAGGGCGGCTACGGCTGCGTGACCAAGGAGCAGATCGCGTGGTGCCGCACCGTCGGCGAGACGCTGGCGCGCACGAACGGCGGAACGGCCGTGCCCGCGCTGGCGTTCCAGCACATCGTCGTGCCGGAGATCTACAACGTGTTCACACGCGTGCGCGATAAGGACGAGCCCGGCGCGTTCGCGGGCAAGGGCGTGGGCAAGGGCGGCTGGTACGCCGCGCCCGAGGGCCTCGGCGGCGTGCGGGAGGCGCCGTGCCCGCCCGCATATTCCAACGGGCAGTTCGCCGCGTGGCGCGAGGCGGGCGACGTCAAGGCCGCCTTTTTCGGGCACGACCATGTCAATTCGTACGAGGCGCGGCTCGACGGCGTCGACCTTGTGGCCTGCCCCGGCGCGACGTTCACGGCCTACAACGAGGAGGACACGCGCGGCGTGCGTATCATCGAGATCGACGAAAAAACGATCGCCGAGGGCAAATACGTCACGCGCGTGCTGCCGCTGCGGGATTTCTACAAGCCCGGTCCTCTCGCCGCCGCGCTGCGCTTTTTCCGCATGTCGCGCTTTTGGGATTTCACGCTGCTGGGCGCGATTCTCACGCTGCTTGCGGCGAACCTGATCTTCTGGCCGGTCTTTGCGCGCCGCCGCAAAAAGAAAAAGGCCGCCGCGCAGGCCGCCGGGGACGCGGCGGAGCCGTCCGCAAAGACGCCCGCCCTGCCCGAGGGAAAGGGGAAACATCCGTAACGCGGGGACGGTTTTCCTTTCTTATGCGTGAGATTTGTGATATCTGTGCGATTGGAGCACGCTCCCGGCCCTCGCCGTATACCGCGAGGGCCGGGGCCATAGAAGTAAGTTTTTTATCACAGAGCAGTAAAAGCTTGAAATGCTCAGAAAAGGGGCGAAGGATGAGAATTTTATTTTTTGACATCGACACGCTGCGCGCCGACCACCTCGGGTGCTACGGCTACGGCCGCGACACCTCGCCCGTGATCGACGCCCTCGCGCGGGAGAGCGTATGCTTCGACCAATACTATTGTCCCAACGCGCCGTGCCTGCCCTCGCGCGCGTCGATGGTGACGGGCCGCTACGGCATCCACACGGGCATCGTGGGCCACGGCGGCACGGCGGCGGACCTGCGGCTGCAGGGCGAGAGCCGCCACTTCACGGACGACGCCAGCGAGAACAGCCTGTTCATGAATTTCCGCCGCGCGGGGCTGCGCACGGTCTCCTTTTCCACGTTCGCGGAGCGTCACTCCGCGTGGTGGTTCAACAGCGGGTTCCACGAGTGCTACAACGTGGGGCTGCGCGGCGGCGAAAGCGCCGAAATGGTGACGCCGAAGGTGCTGGAATGGCTGCGCGCGAACGGCAGGCAGGACGATTGGGCGCTGCACATCCATTTTTGGGACCCGCACACGCCCTACCGCACGCCGCCCTCGTTCCAGAACCCGTTTGAAAACGAGCCGCTGTGCGACGACTGGATCACGCCCGAGGTATTCGCGGAGCATCGCCGGCACATCGGCCCGCACGGCGCGCACGAGATCAATATGTGGAATGACGATACCTTCGCGCAGTGGCCGCTCCATCCGGGCACGCTCGAGACCGTGGAGGACGCGAAACGTTTTATCGATCTGTACGACGGCAGCGTGCGCTACACGGATGAGAACATCGGCATGATTTTGGACTGCGTGCGCGAGCTGGGCGTCTACGACGATACGGCGGTGATCGTCACGTCCGACCACGGCGAGGATTTGGGCGAGTTCGGCGTTTACGGCGAGCACGGCATGGCAGACGAATGCGTGAGCCGCATCCCGCTGCTCATCCGCTGGCCGGGGGCGCGCCGGGGGGCGCGCGTCTCGGGCTTTTACGACAACACGTGCCTCGCGCCTACGCTGCAGGAGCTTCTCGGCACAAAAGGGTTCGGCGAGGCGTACCGCTACGACGGCGCGTCGTTCGCGCAGGCGCTGTTCCGGGACGATGTGCGCGGCGCAGACAGCGTGATTCTGACGCAGTGCGCGCACGTGTGCCAGCGCGCGGCGCGCTTTGACCATTACATTTATATCCGCACGCAGCACGGCGGCTACCATCTGCTGCCCCGGGAGCTGCTGTTCGATTTGGACAGCGACCCGCACCAGCAGCACGACCTCGCGGCCGAGCGCCCGGACCTGTGCGCCTACGGCGCGAAGCTGATCCTCGATTGGACGGACCGCATGATGCGCGGCTCCGACAGCGACGCCGACCCGATGTGGACGGTGCTGCGCGAGGGCGGGCCCGAGCACTGCCGCGGCCATTTCGCGGAATACTGCCGCCGCCTCGAGGCGACGGGCCGCGCGTTCGGCGTGCCGCTGCTCGAGGAGCAGTATCCCGAGGACATGAGGTGAGCGGATGGAGCGCTATCGGGACAAAACGCTCTCCGCGCGCGAGCGGGCGGACGACCTGCTCGGCCGCATGAGCTTGGACGAAAAAATGGCGCAGCTCCAGTGCTATATGCCCCGGGGCGAACATACGGACGATTTCGGCCCGGCTTTCCCGTTCGGCGTGGGCGAGGTGTCGTGCCTTGAGATGCGCGGCTTGGACACGGCGGAAAAGGCCGCCCGGCTGCAGCGCGCGCTCCAGCGCGCCGTCATCGGGAACAGCCCGCGCGGCATCCCCGCCATTTTCCACATAGAGGGGCTGTGCGGCCTGCCCGTGCAGGGCGCGATCAGCTTTCCGTGCGGGCTGGGGCGCGGGGCCTCGTTCGACCCGGAGTTAGAGGAACAGATCGGGCGCGCCGTGAGCGGGCAGGCGGCGGCGCTGGGCGCGACGCACGTGTTCGCCCCGGTGCTCGACGTCTCGCGCAACCCGCGCTTCGGGCGGCACGGCGAAAGCTACGGCGAATCGCCCGCGCTCGTCTCGGCGCTGGGCGCGGCCTATGCGCGGGGCGTCCACGACAAAAGCGGCAAGCGGGTGAACACCGAGTCCGTGGCAAAGCACTTCGTGGGCTCGCACGACAATCAGGCGGGCATTCACGGCTCCGCCGCGGCCATCCCGCCCCGCGCGCTGCGCGAGACGTACGCGCGCCCCTTTGCGGCCGCGATCGATGAGGGCGGGCTGCGGGGCGTCATGCCCTGCTACAACGCCGTGGACGGCGTGCCCGTCTCGGGCGACGAGGCGATGCTCACCGGGCTGCTACGCGGGGAGCTGGGCTTTGAGGGCGTCACGGTTTCCGACTACACGGCGATCGAGAATATGGTGACGATCCAAAAGCTGTGCGCCAGCCGGACGGACGCGGGCCTGATGGCCCTGCGCGCGGGGATGGACGCGGAGCTGCCCGCCGTGGCGTGCTACAACGCGGAGCTGCGGGACCGGTTCGCGTCCGGCGAGGCGGACACGGCCCTGCTCGACCGTGCCGTGCGGCGCGTGTTGGAGACAAAATTCCGCATGGGCCTGTTTGAAAGCCCCTACGCATTGGATGGCGGTGCGTTCGACGAAGCCTACCGACGGCCCGAGGACCGGGCGCTTTCGAGGCGCTCGGCGCTCGAATCCCTCGTCCTTTTGAAAAACAACGGCGCGCTGCCCCTTATAAAAGCGCCGGGGCGCGTCGCCGTCATCGGCTGGCACGCGGGCACGATCCGCTCGATGTTCGGCGGCTATACGCACATGAGCATGGCGGAGGGCGCGTGCGGCGATGTGGCCACGATGGCGGGCGTCGAGGCGGAGGACACGGCGCGGCGCGGGGAGCATCCCCGCTACCCCGGCACCTTCGTCACCGACGAAGCACCGCTGCGCGCGGGCTACGAGGCCATCGCCCGCGCGTTTTATCCGCAGGTGAAAACGCTGCATGAGCAGCTGCGGGAAACGTTTCCGCATTCGGACGTCCGCTATGCGTATGGGTACGATTACGCGGGCACGGACGAGCGCGGCTTCGCCGAGGCGCTGGCGCTCGTGCGGGAGAGCGACCTCGCGATCCTCACGCTGGGCGGCAAGCACGGCACGGGCTTTACCTGCACGACGGGGGAAAATGTGGAGGCGGCCGACATCGGCCTGCCGCCCGCGCAGGAAAAATTTATCCGGCTCGCGCGGGACGCGTGCCCCGTCGTGATCGGCGTGCATTTGGACGGACGCCCCATTTCGAGCGACGCGGCGGACGCGTGCCTCGACGCGATCCTCGAGGCGTGGAGCCCGGCGGAATTCGGGGCCGAGGCGATCTGCGACGTGCTGACGGGGGCGTATAACCCCAGCGGCAGGCTCCCCGTCACGGTGGCCCGCAGTGCGGGGCAGACGCCGATCCACCACGACCACGAAAACGGCTCCGGCTACCGGCGCGACACCTCGAACGCGCTGCCCGGCTACGTGACGTGCCCCTGTACGCCGCGCTACCCGTTCGGCTTCGGGCTGAGTTATACGGCCTTCGCCTATGAGCGCCTTGCCGTGGAAAAGGACGCGTATGCTTCCGGCGAGGACGTCGCGGTGACGGTGCAGATCGCCAACACCGGGCCCCGCTTTGGCACGGAGACCGTGCAGCTCTATGTGCAGGACGTCGAGGCGTCTACCGTCCGCCCGGCGCTGGAGTTGGCCGGGGCAAAGCGGGTCGCACTCGCGCCCGGGGCGCGCGCGGCCGTCCGCTTTGTGTTCCCCGTGACGCAGCTTGCGCTGGTCGGCCGGGATATGCGCTGGCGCGTGGAAAAAGGGCTTGTCCGCGTGCTGGCGGGCCCCTCGTCGGACACGCTGCCGCTGGTGGGGTCATTTACAATCACCGAGGACAGGATCCTGCCAAGCGGCCGGCATCGCGGCTATTATGCGCGGGCTGAGCTGGTGTAGGGGCCCCTTTCAAGCCGCCCTATATGGCGGCAGGCCGTATGCGTTTGTATCGCTAAGCGGCCTGCGGACGCCATAGACCGCCATTGTAGAGGGCGTGAAATGCGGCGTAGCCTCCTTTACCGCCAACCGGCACGGCATGATAACCGAGCAAGTATTGAAAAGGACTTTCCTCTTCGAAGGTGCCCGTATGGACAGACAAAATGCACAAAGCGGACCGTTGAGGTTTTCCCTCAAAATTGAGTAAAAAGCGAAAAGTAAATACAAAACCGCACCGTTTCGGGCTTTTTGCCCCTTCGGTGCGGTTTTGTAAATGGTGAAACACCCGGCTTCAAATCCGCACCGAAAACTGCAGAAATATCCGTAAAGCTCACGGTCTGTGTCCCATTTTTATAATTACAGGTGAATACCAGTCGATCGTCAAACACATAAATCGAATTGATAAAAGTATCGATGATCTGCCGCTGGTACGCCTTATCGTTTGGATCGCCGTTTTTAAATTGCCCGATCCATGCAATAATATCCTCGCGGGTATACTGCGGGCGCTCCAGCTCTGCCTGCAGGATGCTGGTTTTCAATTCTTCCCGCAGATTTTCCAGTTCCTCCAGCCGCTGCTTTGTACTGCTGGTCAAAACGCCTTGCTGGATCGCATTCAACATATTCTCGATCCCCCTGTTTGTATCCGCAAGCTGGTTACGCAGCACGGGCAGGGTCGTGTTCTCGGTACGTTGTAGTGCAACCAGTTCATCAGCAATGCGCTCAATCAGTTTATCGTTGAATACCCGCTGCACTGTGTACAGTACTGCCGCGCGTTCGATCTGATCTTTTTTTATCGCAGCCCTGCCGCCGCTTTGCCGCGCAGCACTTGTAGTAACGATGGACGGTTCCATTCCTGCCAAGCCCAGCAAGTACCCCAACGGAATTGTGCCCCCGTTGCTGATGCCTTTTAGTGCATTCTCGTGCATCCCCCGGTTGACTTTTTGCGCCAGTTCTGCCGAGTAATATTCCACCATGCCCTCCAGCATGGCTTCGAGGATGATCCCCTCTGGCCCCTCGGAAATGCTCTCCTTTGCCGAAATGACCTTGACGCCGTTTTTCTTCAGGATATGTTTATAGTGTGCGCTGTCAAAACAATCGCGTGAAAACCTGTCCAGCTTCCAGACAAGCACCGCATCAAATACGCCTTTACCACTGTCTTGGATCATACGCTGAAATTCCGGCCGGTGATCTGTTTTCGCAGACAATGCCCGGTCGATATAGCTGCGCAGGATCGTGATACCGTTGCGCTCAGCATATTCCTGACATTCACGAAGCTGGCCCTCGATGCTCTCTTTCCGCTGGTTGTCGCTGCTATATCTTGCATAAATCACGGCGGTCATTCAAGATCCCTCTTTTCATTGGATTCTACATCCGGGGTATGGGGCTACGCCCCGGTGGTGCATTTGGATATCCAAACGCGATGCTTGCAAAACGATTCATTCCCACATTGTTTTCTTTTGACAGTCAACACGATACCATTGGTGCATCTCAAAATCTATTCTCAAAACTGACGATTTTTCTCTTTCCAGTTTGTCTAATCTATCCAGAATATACCGGGCTGGGAGAAGCATCTCTCCCAATCCGGCGGGAGCGATTCAGTGAATCCGCTCCCGTTCTGCTCTCCACTGCTCCAGCTTTTGCTTTCCCTGCTCGCTCTCAAAGAACTGCCTCATCTGTGGCAGTATTGCGAGAGCAAGGCTTTGCACTACCGACTGGGGCAAAGCATCTGCTTTGGTTTCCGTACTGGCTTGATTGGCGGGCACCCTTCCTTTCCGTTTCTTCTTTCCCAGTCGGTAAGGGGTGGGAAGCGTAGCCCCCCCTTTTTTACCCCCCTCCAACTAAGGAAAATCATTATTTCCAACTTGCATCAAATATTTTGAAATTGCAAGGCTTTTGCGCTATGCTATAAGGAACCATAAAAATGTAAAATAGTATTCCCATAAAAGAAAGGCGAAAAAGATGTTGAACTATCGTTTTGAACACAAAGAGCCTCTGACCTGCGTGTTGTGCTGGCACTGCGGGTTGATGTAAAGTAGCGGAAAGAACAAATATGGGTTGGCAGCGAAATGGAAGTGGAGCGTGTGTTGCGCGGGAGAGAGGATGCCACGTGTCTGGCGCTGGCGGCGCGAAAAGCTGGCGAGCGGCAGAAGCAGGAAAGTGATGCGGCTGCAGTTTTGTTCCAACTGGCAGAGGGATATGGGACAAATGCGGCAGCATGGTATGCGGCGATCCAAATATGGGAAATGTATCTGCGCTGTTGCCGGGGCCGGGACAGGCAAAAGGCACAGGAAGCATTCCGACAGTTTGCCGAGCTGTTGATCCTGCCTTTTGGCGAATACACGCCGAAGATGCTACAATGGCGGCGGGAAAAGCCCATAACGCTGGTGTGGAACGATTGTGCAGACGCCAAGCTGGAGATCTGGTACCCGCAAGGTAAAATTCCCTTTGAATGTGCGGTGACAAGCGGTTCCCTTCGCCCGGCGCTGATTTACTACCGCCAGCGCATTTTGGACGTTGGCC
>CANRZX010000060.1 GCA_947644575.1 uncultured Clostridia bacterium
AGCGAGCGCACCGTCGCCGAGCGCATCCCGCCGCGCCTTGCCGTGCGGCGCGGCGCGCCGCTCGAAACGCCGCACATTTTGATGCTCATCGACGACGCGGCGCGCGCGGTGATTGAGCCGCTCGCCGCGAAAAAAGCAGCGCTCGCGCCCTTGTACGACACGGAGCTGATGCTCGGCGGCGGACATGTCTCCGGCTGGGCCGTGACGGACGCGACGGACTGCGCGGCCATCGAAAGTGCCGTCGCGGCGCTGGGGTCGCAGGAAAGCTTCGACAGCAAATATCTCGGCGCGGCGGGCCGTCCGCCGCTGACCGTCGCGGTGGGCGACGGCAATCATTCGCTGGCCACGGCCAAGGCATACTGGGAGGAGCTTAAACCCACGCTGCCGCCCGCCGAGCGCGAGACGCATCCCGCGCGCTGGTGCCTCGCAGAGCTGGTGAACATCCACAGCCCGGCGATTTTGATCGAGCCGATCCACCGCGTGGTGACGGGCACGTCGTGCGACGAGCTCGCGGCGGCCTTCCGCCTGTTCCTCGCCGGGCGCAGTGCGGAGGAAAAGGGCACGGCGCAGCGCTTCACCTTCTTCGACAGCGCCCGCGCGCGCGTGATGTCCATCCCCGCCGCGCCGGGCTCGCTTGCCGCCGAGACGATAGAGTGTTTTTTGCAGGCCCATTTGGACGCGCATCCGGAGCTGCGCGTCGACTATATTCACGGGGAGGACAATCTGCGGTCCGTCGTGTGCGAGCAGACGGACGCCGTTGGCATACAAATGCCGCCCATTGACAAGGACACGCTGCTCATGGGCGTGGCGTTGGGCGGCGTGCTGCCGAAAAAGGCGTTTTCGATGGGCCACGCGGAGGAAAAGCGCTATTATCTCGAGTGCCGCGCGATTGCTCCGCAAGCCTTGTAAATCGGCGGAAATGGTAGTATAATCTCAAAAAGACAGAAAAAGAGCCCCTGCCCAACCGGCCCGCCGGTTGCCGCAGCGGCTCGAGGACGGGGAGAGACAATATGGAAACAATGGGAGCCCTGCGCCGCACGCACTACTGCGGCGGCCTGCGCGCGAGGGACGCCGGCACACAGATGACGGTGGCCGGCTCGATCGCGAAATGCCGCGACAAGGGCGGTGTGATCTTTGCCGACCTGCGCGATACCACCGGCATTCTGCAGCTGATTTTTGACGATTCCACGGACAGGGCCGTGTTTGAAAAGGCGTCCGGCCTGAAGAGCGAATATGTCGTGATCGCCGCGGGCACGCTGCGCGAGCGCGAGGCCAAGACGGACAAGCTGCCCACCGGCGACGTGGAGCTGTTCGTCACCGAGCTGCGCGTTCTGAGCGGCGCCGAGACCACGCCCTTTGAGGTGCGCGACGGCATCAACGTCAACGATCAGCTGCGCCTGCAGTACCGCTATCTCGATCTGCGCCGCCCCTCGATGCACGAGCCGATCGTTGTGCGCGCGCGGATTGCGCAGGCGATCCGCGAATATTACGACGCCGAGCATTTTATCGAGATCGAAACGCCGATGCTCATCAAATCCACGCCCGAGGGTGCGCGCGATTACCTTGTGCCCAGCCGCGTGCAGCCGGGGCATTTCTACGCGCTGCCGCAGTCGCCCCAGCTGTATAAGCAGCTGCTGATGCTGTCGGGCTTTGACCGGTACTACCAGATCGTGCGGTGCTTCCGCGATGAGGACCTGCGCGCCAACCGCCAGCCGGAGTTCACGCAGGTGGACATGGAGATGTCGTTCTGCGACGAAAACGACGTGATGACGGTGAACGAGGGCCTTGTGAAGCATGTGTTCCAAAAGGTCCTCGGCGTCGACGTGGCCACGCCGTTTGCCCGCATGCCGTACAGCGAGGCGATGGCGCGCTACGGCTCGGACAAGCCCGATACGCGCTTCGGCCTGGAGCTTCAGGACGTGACGGACACCGTGCGCGGTTGCGGCTTCTCGGTGTTCTCGGGCGCGATCGAGGCGGGCGGCAGCGTGCGGCTCATCAACGCGAAGGGCCTTGCGGGCACGCTGACGCGCAAGGAGATCGACAAGCTTGTCGACGTCGCCAAAACCTACGGCGCCAAGGGCCTCGCCTACACGCGCATCACGGCGGACGGCACGACCTCCAGCTTTGAAAAATTCCTCACCGACGAGGAAAAGGCCGCGCTGCACGCCGCCGCGAACGCCGAGGCGGGCGACGTGCTGCTCGTGGTGGCGGACGCGAAAAACGACGTCGTGTTCGCCGCGCTCGGCGCGCTGCGCCTGTCTGTGGGCGAAAAATGCGGCCTGATCGACAAAAATAAATACAATTTCCTCTGGGTGACGGATTTCCCGTTTTTCGAGTATTCCGACGAGGAGGGCCGCTGGATGGCCAAGCACCATCCGTTCACGATGCCCCGCGCCGAGGACCTCGGCCGGGTGGAGAGCGACCCGGGCAGCGTGCGCGCGCTGGCCTACGACATGGTGCTGAACGGCGTGGAGATCGGCGGCGGCTCGATGCGCATCAACGACCCCGCGCTTCAGGACCGGATGCTCCGGGCGCTCGGCTTCACCGAGCAGCGCGCCCGCGACAGCTTCGGCTTTTTGATGGACGCGTACCGATATGGCGCGCCGCCCCACGGCGGCATGGCTTTCGGCTTCGACCGCCTGGTGATGGAGCTGCTGCACATCGAATCCATCCGCGACGTGATCGCATTCCCGAAGGTGCAGAACGCGGGCGAGCCGATGAGCGGCTGCCCCGAGACGGTGGACGAGAAGCAGCTGCGCGAGCTGTCCATCGCCGTCCGGCTGCCGGAGTAGGGAGTCGGATGTTTCTCAAGAGCCGATTCAAATTCTCGGGGTGCGCCGGGAGATTTTGAATGGGCTCTAAGCGAAAAATATCCGAAAGAAATAAAAAAGGGGCTGATTCAATGGCGGATTTCAAGGGCTTGGACGTCCGTTTCGAAACGCTTCAGCTGCACGCCGGGCAGGAAGTGCCCGACCCCGCGACGGACGCGCGGGCGGTGCCGATCTATCAGACGACATCTTACGTGTTCCCGAGCTGCGCCAACGCGGCCGACCGCTTCGCGCTGCGCGACGGCGGCAACATCTACGGCCGCCTGACGAATCCCACGCAGGACGTATTTGAGCGGCGCGTCGCGGCGCTCGAGGGCGGCAGCGGCGCGCTGGCCGTGGCGTCGGGCGCGGCGGCCATCTGGTACGTGTTCACCGCGCTGGCGCAGAAGGGCGGGCACATCGTCTCGTCCAAAACCATCTACGGCGGCACGTTCAACCTGCTGGCGCACACGCTGCCCGATTCGGGCGTGACGGCCACGTTTGCCGACATCGCCGACCTCGCCGCCGTCGAGGCGGCCATCCGGCCCGAGACACGGCTGCTCTTTGCCGAGACGCTGGGCAACCCGAATTCCGACGTCGCCGACATCGAGGCGCTGGCGGCCATCGCGCACCGGCACGGCATTCCGCTTGTGGTCGATTCCACGTTCGCGACGCCGTATCTGCTGCGTCCCATCGAGTACGGCGCGGATGTCGTCGTCCACTCCGCGACCAAATTCATCGGCGGGCACGGCACGTCGCTGGGCGGCGTGATCGTCGACGGCGGCTTCGATTGGGCCGCGTCCGGCAAATTCCCTCATTTGGTCGAGCCGAACCCCAGCTATCACGGCGTCAGCTTTACCGAGGCGGCCGGAAGGGCGGCTCTGGTCACGTATATCCGCGCGGTGCTGCTGCGCGACACAGGCGGGGCGATCAGCCCGTTCAACGCGTTTCTGCTGCTGCAGGGGCTCGAGACGCTGTCGCTGCGCGTCGAGCGCCACGTGGAAAACGCGCTGCGCGTCGTGGAGTTTTTGAAAAACCACCCGAGGGTGGAGCACGTCAACCATCCGTCTCTGCCGGAAAACGGCTGCCGCGCGCTGTACGACAAATATTTCCCGCGCGGCGGCGGCTCGATCTTCACGTTCGAGATCAAGGGCGGCGCGGCCGAGGCGCAGGCGTTCATTGACCGGCTGCGCATCTTCTCGCTGCTGGCCAACGTGGCGGACGTCAAGAGCCTCGCCATCCATCCCGCGAGCACGACGCACGGCCAGATGACGGCCGAGGAGCTGGCCGGCAGCGGCATCAAGCCCAACACCATCCGCCTGTCCATCGGCACCGAGCACATCGACGACCTGCTCGCCGACCTCGCCTCCGCCTTAGGATAAGCACTCCCTTTGGTCACTACGATGGTTTTGTAAAGCAGAAAAGCGGGCTGCCGCGCGGGCTCTCCCCGAACGGCAGCCTGTTTTGTGTCTCCACGCACCGGACACGCGGTGTCCTGCGGCGCGAATCCGCCGGATTCCCGCGCCGTGTCCTGTCAAAGGCGCGCGCGGCGCGCTATCCTGAAAGCAAAGGGAGGCGGTCCCACATGGATCAGCAGAAAATCGGCCGGTTTCTCAGGGCGCTGCGCAAGGAAACCGCGCTGACACAGGAGCAGCTTGCCGAGCGCCTCGGCGTGACGAGCCGCAGCGTCTCGCGTTGGGAGACGGGGAGCAACCTGCCCGACCTCGATCTGCTGATCGAGCTCGCCGACCTGTACGGTGTGGAGCTGCGGGAAATTTTAGACGGAGAAAGGGTGCGTGAACAAATGAACAAAGAAATTGAGGAAACCGCGCGCAAGGTGGCGGATTACAGCGGCATGGAAAAGGAGAAGCTGACGCGGAGGATCCACTGGCTTTTCCTCGCGGCCGTGGCGTGCTTTATCCTCTATATGGTGCTGGATATCTATGGGCTGACCGGGAGCGGCGTGACGGAAAAGCTGGCCGACGCATCGTTGGGCGTCGTGTTCGGGATGCTGATGATGGGCGCTTTGTACACCAGCCGGTTCTTTCCGAAAATTATGCAGGCCAAGAAACGGTGGCTGCGCAGATGAGGCCGGTATGGGCGCGCGGACGGGCGCGGCTGTTTCCCGTCGGCCTGCTCTGCTATTCGCTGGCGCAGCTTGGCGGGCAGGTTTGGGGCGAGGGGGATCCCGTCTGTTTTTTCAAGGGCCTTGGCTGCGGGCTCGGCATGGTGGGCGTCGCCGCCCTGCTGCGCCGGGGCCTCGGCGCGAAAGGAGATATGGAATAGCTTACAACTGGCCACAAATAAAGGAAGTGTTCCAATAGCGAAGCGAAAACGAAATATGGATAGGATAGAGCGCGAGGACGGTATTCCACCTCATCCGGTTTCGCTGCGCTCAACCACCTTCCCCTCGAGGGGAAGGTTTCTGGCGAAGCGGAAACGTTGCCTCTTCCACCCTTGCCTTCCCCTTGAGGGGAAGGTGTCGGCGTAGCCGACGGATGAGGTGGAAAACATCCATCGCTCAGTTCTGTATTGTCAAATGAGGCGGAATCCCCATAGAAACAATTTTCTATCCCTGCAAAACGCGCGGCTTGGTCAATCCCCCAATAAATATCCCCCGGCAAAGCCGGGGGATATTTATTGGGAATCACAAGGGACAAGTTAAAAAATCACCCATTTTCAAACTTGTCGCGCAGGGATTTGAAAAAGCCCTTGCGCTGCTCGTAGTTGTCGTCCTTGAGCGTCTCCTCGAATTTTTTCAGCGCCTCGCGCTGGGCCTTCGTCAGCTTTTTCGGGATCTCCACCACGACCTGCACATACTGGTCGCCGCGCCCGCGCCCGCGCACATACTGGATGCCCTTGCCGCGCAGGCGGAACATCGTGCCGCTCTGCGTGCCCTCGGGCACGTCGTACCGCACCTTGCCGTCGATGGTCGGCACCTCGATCTCCGCGCCCAGCACCGCCTGACTGTAGGTGATGGGCACGGTGACATGTACGTCGAACCGGTCGCGCTCGAACATCGCGTCGGGACGCACCGTCACAATCACGATCAGATCGCCGCTCGGCCCCCCGTTCACGCCCGCGTCGCCCAGGCCCTGCAGGCGCAGGCTCTGATCGTCGTCAATGCCCGCCGGGATGTTCACCTCCACGCGCTTCGCGCTGGAGGTCTTGCCGCTGCCATGGCACTTCGGGCACGGGGACTTGATGATCTTCCCCTTGCCGCCGCAGCGCGTACAGGGCTGCGAGCTCTGCATCACACCGAAGGGCGTGCGCTGCTGCACCGTCACATAGCCCGAACCGTGGCAGTCCGGACAGGTGTCCGGGCTGGTGCCCTTGGCCGCGCCGCTGCCGCCGCACTCGGCGCAGACGTCCTGCCGGTTGACGCTGACGGTCTTGGTGCAGCCGTGTACGGCCTCCATAAAGCTGAGCGCCAAGCTGACGCGGATGTCGCCGCCTCGGCGCGGCGCATTCGGGTTCGCGCGGCGGCGTCCGCCGCCCATGCCGAACAGGTCGCCCAAATCGCCGAACAGATCGTTCAGGTCCACGCCGCCGAAGCCGCCGCCATAGCCGCCCGCGCCGTAGTTCGGGTCGACGCCCGCGTGGCCGAACTGGTCGTACCGCGCGCGCTTGTCGGCGTCGCTCAAAATCTCATAGGCCTCGCCGATCTCCTTGAACTTTTCCTCGGCCGCCTTGTCGCCGGGGTTCAAATCGGGGTGATATTTTTTCGCCAGCTTGCGGTAGGCGCTTTTGATCTCGTCCGCCGTGGCCGTCTTGGAAATGCCGAGCACCTCGTAATAATCGCGTTTTTCAGCCATACCTTCTCACCTTGATTTCCTCACCGCCCGCGCGGCGCGCCGCCTTTGCGGGCCGGATCGTATCTGCGATCGGACAAAAATCGGCCGGGGACAGCCGGATGCGGCCGCCCCCGCCGAAAATACCTTTTCGTTATACCTCGCGATAGTCGGCGTCCACGACGTTGTCGTCCCCGCCATTGCCGCCGTCCGCGCCGGGCTGACCGCCCATATCCGGGCCCGCGCCCTGCGCACTCTGCTGCGCGGCGGCATCCTTGTAGATCTTTTCGCTGACCGCGTAGAACGCCTTCTGCAGCTCCTCCTGCTTTTGCTTGATGGCCTCGAGGTCGCTGCCCTTGAGCGCCTCCTTCAGCGCGTCCGCCTTGGCCGTCACGTCGGCCTTTTCGCTCTCGGACACCTTGTCGCCGAACTCGTTCATGGCCTTTTCGGTCTGGAACACCATCTGGTCGGCGCCGTTGCGCAGGTCGACCTCCTCGCGCTTTTTCTTGTCCTCGGCCGCGTACTGCTCGGCCTCGCGCACCGCGCGCTCCACGTCATCCTTGCTCATGTTGGTGGACGAGGTGATCGTGATGTGCTGCTCCTTGCCCGTGCCGAGGTCCTTCGCCGAGACGTTCACAATGCCGTTCGCGTCGATGTCGAACGTCACCTCGATCTGCGGGATGCCGCGCGGCGCGGGGGCGATGCCGTCGAGGTGGAAGGTGCCCAGCGACTTGTTGTCGCGCGCGAACTCGCGCTCGCCCTGAAGCACGTTGACCTCGACCGACGGCTGGTTGTCGGCGGCGGTGGAGAAGATCTGGCTCTTCTTCGTCGGGATGGTGGTGTTGCGGTCGATGATCTTCGTGCACACGCCGCCCATCGTCTCGATGCCGAGGCTCAGCGGCGTCACGTCCAGCAGCAGCAGGCCCTTGACGTCGCCGCCCAGCACGCCGCCCTGAATGGCGGCGCCGATGGCCACGCACTCGTCCGGGTTGATGCCCTTGCTCGGCTCGGTCTTCATGAAGTCCTTTACGGCGTCCTGAACGGCCGGGATGCGCGTGGAGCCGCCCACGAGCAGCACCTTGTGCAGGCTGCTCGGCGCAAGGTCGGCGTCCTTGAGCGCCTGACGCACCGGGCCCATCGTGCGCTCGACGAGGTCGGCCGTCAGCTCGTTGAACTTTGCGCGCGTCAGCGTGGTGTCCAAATGCTTCGGGCCGTTGGCGTCCGCCGTGATGAACGGCAGGTTGATCGCCGTGCTGGCCACGCCCGAAAGCTCGATCTTCGCCTTTTCGGCGGCCTCCTTCAGGCGCTGCGCGGCCATTTTGTCCTTGCGCAGGTCGACGCCGTTCTCCTTTTGGAATTCGCCCGCCAGCCAGTCGATGATGCGCTGGTCGAAGTCGTCGCCGCCCAGATGCGTGTCGCCCGCGGTGGAGAGCACCTCGGTGACGCCGTCGCCCATCTCGATGATCGACACGTCGAACGTGCCGCCGCCGAGGTCGTAGACCATGATCTTCTGATCGTTTTCCTTGTCCGCGCCGTAGGCCAGCGCGGCGGCCGTCGGCTCGTTGATGATGCGCTTGACGTCAAGGCCCGCGATCGCGCCTGCGTCCTTCGTCGCCTGGCGCTGGCTGTCGTTGAAATAGGCGGGCACGGTGATGACGGCCTCCGTCACCTTTTCGCCCAGATAGCTCTCGGCGTCCGCCTTCAGCTTCGCGAGGATCATCGCGCTGATCTCCTGCGGGGTGTATTTCTTGCCGTCGATGTCCACCTTGTGATCGGTGCCCATCTGGCGCTTGATCGACGAGATTGTGCGGTCGGGGTTCGTGATGGCCTGACGCTTCGCGACCTGACCGACCAGACGGTCGCCCGTCTTGGTGAAGCCGACGACGGACGGCGTGGTGCGCGCGCCCTCGGCGTTCGCGATGACGACCGGCTCGCCGCCCTCGATGACGGATACGCAGCTGTTTGTCGTGCCAAGGTCAATCCCGATAATCTTTCCCATGATAAAATCTCTCCTTCTCTGTTGTCTGTTTTATTTTTTCTATATGATGCGGTTGATTCTTAGAATGATGGAAAGGCGCCTGCGCTTTGTCGAGGATCTGCGCCGCCCGCTACTCCGCCACCGCCACCACGGCGTGGCGCACAACCTTGTCGTGCAGCAGATAGCCCTTCTGCATCACCTGCGTGACGGTGCCCGAAGGGGCATCCTCCGTCGCGGGCTGCTGCAGCACGGCGGAGTGCAGCTCCGGGTCAAACGGTTTTCCCAGCGCCTCGATCTCCTTCACGCCCATTTTGTCAAACGCGGCGCGGCATTGCTCCAGTGTCATCAGCACGCCCTTTTTATAGCTCTCGTCCGCCGTTTCGGCGTTCGCGGCCAGCTCTAACGTGTCCAGCACGGGCAGCAGCGCCGAGACGGAGAAGCTTACCCCATTGTCAAACGCCGCCTCGTGCTCGCGCGCGCTGCGCTTGCGGAAGTTTTCGTATTCCGCCGCCGTGCGCAGCAGCGTGTCCTTTGCCTCGGCCAGCTTTTTCTCTAGCTGCTCCACCTTGGTTTTCAGCGAGGCTACCGCGCTGGCCTTCGGGGGCCGCGCCGTGTCCTCCCCGAATTCGGTTTCCTCCGATCCGGGCTGTGCGGGCTCCGCCGTTTCCGGCTGCGCCGTGTCCGCAGCCGCTTCGGGCTGCGCCGCTCCGGCGTCCGGCGGCTGCGCCGCGCGCTTTTCCTCTTGCTCTGCTTTTGCCATTTTATATGCCCTCCTGTACCTTGCCCGACATCGACTCGCCGAGCATCAGCGCGAAATATTCCAATCTCGGGATCATCTCTCGATACGGCATCCGCGTGGAGCCGACGATGCCGATCGCGCCCGTCAGCCCGCCGCCCGCGAGATACCGCTTCGTCATGATGCAGAAGCCCGGCATCGGGTAGTCCGGCAGCTCGTCGCCCAAAAGGATCGTCGTGCGCTCCGTTTTCGGGCTGATATAGCGCTTGAGCGCGTCCGTATCGCTGAAAAACTCCATCAGCGTGCGGAAGCTTTCCGCCTGATCGGCACAGCCGAGCAGATGCTCCTGCCCCTCCAAATAGACGTTGGCCCGCCCGGCCTCGCGCAGCAGCGTCACGGCGGCCGAGATCACCGGATAATAGACCGCGCCGTCCTCGCCGAGACTCTGCGCCGCCGCGCGCAGCTGCTCGTCGCGCACGTCCGCCGCGCTGCGGAACGTCAGGAACCGGTTCAGCGTTTCGGCCAGCCGCTCCGCGTCGCCCGCGCGCAGCGCGACGTCTAACTTCACCGTCCGGGTGCGCACGCCGCCCGCGCTGGTGACGGCCAGCACTGCGGCGGTGTACCGCCCGACCTGCATCACCTCGTAATGGGCGATGCGCAAGTCCTCGCTTTTGGGCGTGGTGGCAATCACACAACAACCGGTCAGGTCGGCCAGTGCCCGCGCCGCGCTCTGCGCCAGGCGCTCGGGGTCGTGGTCCATCTCCCGGAACAGCAGCTTCACCTGCCGCTGCTCCTCGTGTGAAAGGCGCGCGCCGGCGTCGAGCAGGTTATCGATATAATAGCGGTAGCCCTTTGCGCTGGGCACACGACCCGCGCTGGTGTGCGGCTGCTCGAGCAGGCCGAGCTTTGTCAGTGCAGCCATTTCGTTGCGCAGCGTCGCGCTGGACACCGCGTGGCCGAACTGCTGCGCCAGCAGCCCGCTGCCCACCGGCTCGCCCTGCGCGCCGTAAAGCGTGACGATCGCCCGCAGGACGCGCTGCTTCCGGTCGTCCATCGGCATTCCGCACCCCCCTTTTCCGAGATGCTTTAGCACTCTATGCTCTTGAGTGCTAATTTTATTTTACAACACTTTTTTAGTATGTCAAGCCCTTCGCCCAAAAAACCGATGAAAAATTTAACTTTTACAATTTTTTCATAAATCTCTCCCCCCTCCCGGAAAAAAGAAAAAGTCGCTTTCGCAAAAAAATACGGCGGGGATATTGGCTTTTCTGAAAAAGTGTGTTAAAATACTAACATATTTGTACACAGCGTTCGGCTATACGCACCGGACGAATTTTAAGGAGGTTTTTAACATGGGTTTTCTGACTGGTAAGACCGCGATCATCACCGGCGCGGGCCGAGCCGTCTTGAAGGACGGCAAGACCTGCGGCTCCATCGGCTACGGCATCGCTACCGCGTACGCCAAGGAGGGCGCGAACCTCGTTATCACGGGCCGCAACGTGAAAAAGCTTGAGGACGCGAAGGAGGAGCTGGAGCGCCTGTACGGCATCAAGGTGCTCATCATGCAGGCTGACGTGAACGCCGGCGCGGACAACGAGGCCGTGGTGCAGCACGTAATCGATGAAACCATGAAAACGTTCGGCCGCATCGACGTGCTCATTAACAACGCGCAGGCCTCGGCCTCGGGCGTCACGATCGAGCAGCACACGACCGATCAGTTTAATTTGGCGCTCTATTCCGGCCTGTACGCTACCTTCTATTATATGAAAGCGTGCTATCCGCACTTGAAGGAGACTAAGGGCTCCGTCATCAACTTTGCCTCCGGCGCGGGCCTGTTCGGCAATTTCGGCCAGTGCTCCTACGCCGCCGCGAAAGAGGGCATCCGCGGCTTGACGCGCGTCGCGGCCAACGAGTGGGGCAAGGACGGCATCAACGTAAACGTCGTTTGCCCGCTGGCGTGGACGGCACAGCTCGAGCAGTTCCAGAACGCCTATCCCGACGCGTTCAAGACGAACGTTCATATGCCGCCGGCCGGCCACTACGGCGACCCCGAGCTGGAAATCGGCCGCGTCTGCGTACAGCTCGCAAACCCCGATTTCAAATATATGAACGGCGAAACCCTGACGCTCGAGGGCGGCATGGGTCAGCGTCCGTAATTTTTCGTTATAACCCTCAAAAAAGCGCACGGGATCCGTATGGATTCTGTGCGCTTTTTCTATAAAAAAACAAATTGCACGCGATACAAATACAACAGTATTTGACAGAATGACGAAAAGGCCCGCGGCGCCTGTCTCTGATTTGCACAATAGTTTTATGATCTCATTTGCGTTTTTAGAGTGATCCACATTTTTCCACCTTTTCTGTTAGAGGGGCTTTCTTTAATCTTTGTGCAAAATCACAAGATTTCGTCTATTGACTTGTGCATTTTGACGGTGTATAATACAGTTGTTCCTCGGGAAAGGGAACAGCCGCCGGATTGGAGGCGGTCTGCGGCGTCTAATGCGCCGCATTCAAGCTATCGTATAGATACAAGAAGGAGGTACGCGAACGATGAAGAAGAGTTTTTGGAATAATCTGGTCAAAGCGTGTGCCCTGTGTGGCAGCGTGATAAGCGACGACGTTTCCTACATGCGCTACATCGAGCGCTGACGCGGAACGTCCAATCAATCAGAGGGGTGTTTGAATATGAAAAATACAACGAAAAGCTTTTGGAGCAATCTTGTCCACGCCTGTGCCCTGTGTGGCAGCGTGATGAGCGACGACGTTTCCTACATGCGCTACATCGAGCGCTGAGCGAAACGGCATTGACCAATCGAAAAGGCGCCCTGCGATTTCGCGGGGCGCCTTTTTTGTTGAAAAAGCGCGGGAATTTCCGGCTCGGCGGTTTTTAGACGTTTGACCTTCCCTGCCGGGCTTCGGCGTTTACTCGTAAGGGTCGACGGACGGCTCCGGAATCACCAGCGCCGCGATGATGTAAATCAGCAGGCCCGAGCCGTAGCCGATGCAGAGCAGCAGGCAG
The DNA here is from genome assembly GCA_947644575.1 of uncultured Clostridia bacterium. Classification (GTDB taxonomy): domain Bacteria; phylum Bacillota; class Clostridia; order Oscillospirales; family Ruminococcaceae; genus Ruthenibacterium. Next base: position 12,332 of record CANRZX010000060.1, read on the forward strand.
ATCAACCGTACGATGGTGGGATCGATGTTAAAATACTCCGCGATGCCGCCGCATACGCCGCACACCTTGCGCTCGCCGCGCGCCTTATAAAGCCGTTTTTGTTCCATGATAAATGCCTCCTGTTTTTATTTTTGGGTTTTATGGAGAAAACTTGACCTCTTTCCCTTCCCCTCGAGGGAGAGCCGTAGACCACAGCCGTTTACAGTTCGTGCGCTGCACTCCTGTTCACGGGCGTCCCTTGCATAGGCACCGTTACTCAAATCAAAGATTTGGACGGTGCCGCAAGGTGTCATCGCAGGTAACGGATGAGGTGGAATACCTGCAGAAGAAGCTTTATTTTTAAGAAAAATCCGAAAATCAATCCGTAAATTCCACGGTAACGGAGCCCATGCCGCATTTGACGGCGTAGAAAACGGGCGCGCCGGGGTTTTGCGTGGTGTCGATCGCCATGCCGCTGTATTTGCTGCCGTCGATGGAGACGCTACCCATGCCGCCGTTCACCGTGTAGCCGTACCGCGCCGGGCGCTCCAGATTCAGGCGCACGGAGCCCATGCCGCAGGAAATTTCCGTCTCGCGCTCCAGCGCGCCGGAGTCGGCCCGCAGCGTACCGATGCCGACGTCGATATCGCAGTCGTCCCGGCAGGAAAGCTCGTCGAGCGTCAGCGTACCCGCGCCGACATGAATCTCGGCCTCGCCGCAGCGCAGCGCGTCCCATGTCATGGTACCCGCGCCCACCGAGACCTTGGCCTTTTGACAGTCGACCGCGCCCAGCGTCATATTGCCCGCACCGACGTGAATCTCCGCCTCGTCGCAGCGCAGCGCGTCCGATGTCAGCGACCCCGCGCCGATGGAGAGCGATACCTCGTCAAAAACAGTTCCTTCGGGTACGGTGATCCGGACCGTGGGCAGCTCCTGTGTTCCGACGGAATTCCAGCTTCCCGTGGAATAGATGTGCCATTCGTCATCGGAATATTCGCTGTGAACGCGCCAGTCACCGCCGGAACGCTCGTTTTTCACCTGAATCTCATAGCCGTTGCCGATTTGAAGCACGACCTTCGCCGCACCGAGGTCAATGTCGAGCTCCTGAATCTCGGCGGAGGGGGCGTCAAGACTGCCCATGTCGGAAGCGAACGACGGGTCGGGCGCATCCGGGGCGTCGGGCGCGTCAGGAGGATCGATGGGCTCCACGGAATCAAAAATCCCAACGCCGAAATCGCCGTCCTCAAACGCGTCGATATATCGCACGCGCGGGCCATGATCCCAATAAACATGGATATTCGTCAGACGGCCGCCGATGCAAAAGCCCGCGGCGGACAGCACCAGCCCCAAAATGGCGCATACGGCACCGATAGAGACCAGAATACGGAATCCCTTAGACATTTTCCGTCACCTCCCGTTTCCAAAGAGCTTGCGCCAGAGCCAGCGCACGGCGCGTATCGCCAAAGGGATCAGCTTTGTGACCATCCAGAGGGAAAACGCCGCCAAAAACGCGCCGAAAGCGACACACAGCAGGCTGAGGCCGATCATCAAAATACCGCTTGGCATCGAGGAAAACAGCAGCCCGACGCCGCCCCCCAGCGTGACAAAGCCCGCGAACATCGTGGCAAAGCCCCCGAAGATCAACCCGGCCAGCCCGCCCACAAGGCCAAACGCGCCGCCGATCAGGCCGAAAAATGCGCCGATCCAGAGCGGGCAGGTGGCAACGAGCAAAATGATCCAGAGTGTGCGGTCCGTGCCGGCGCGTCCGCCGCCGGTGGGATACCGGTACGCGTAAGCGGGGCGCCGCGCAGCGTCCTCGGCAGGAGCCGTGCCGTCGTCCGCGGACGGGGCGTCCGGCGCGCCG
>CANRZX010000061.1 GCA_947644575.1 uncultured Clostridia bacterium
TGAGCTGTTTTCCTCCATCGGGTATGACTGCGCCGCCATCTATGAGGACAACCGCAAATTGGTGTTTGAGAACAATGCCAGCGGCGTGCGCTATCTGCTGGTCAAGCCGAGCGACGTGGCCATTTACGTGGAGCACGGCGCGGCGGACATCGGCGTGGTGGGCAAGGACGTGCTGCTGGAGACGCGGCCCGACGTGTACGAGCTGCTGGACTTACGGCTCGGCAAATGCCGCCTTGCGGTGGCGACCAAAAACGGCTGGCAGGAAAATCTGAGCCTTCCGCTGCGCGTCGCGACGAAATATCCGCGCGTCGCGAAGGAATATTACGAGGCGCAGGGCAGGCAGATCGAAATCATCAAGCTGAACGGCAGCATCGAGCTCGCGCCGCTGCTCGGCCTGTCGGACGTGATTGTCGATATTGTCGAGACGGGCACGACGCTCCGGGAAAACGACCTGCGCGTATACGCGGACGTCGCGCCCAGCAGCGCCCGCCTGATCGCCAACAAGGCGAGCTATCAATTCAGCGCCGCCGAGATCGACGGCATTTGTGAAAGGTTGAGGGAGAGGCTATGATCCGCATTTTCGACAGCGCGCAGATGCCGCGCGCGGAGATTTTGTACCGGGGCGAAGCCGGCAGCACGCAGGCCGTGGAGCAGGCCGTGGCCGGCATTTTGGCCGACGTGAGGGAAAACGGCGACGCGGCCGTGCTGCGCTATACCGAAAAATTCGACGGCGCGGCGCTGGAAACGCTGCGCGTGCCGCCCGAGGAGATTGACGCCGCCTACAACGCCGCCGACCCGGAGTTCCTCCGGACGCTGGCCATGAGCGCGGCGAACATCGAGGCGTTCCACAAGCGGCAGATCCGGCAGAATTTCATCATCAACGACACCCCGGGCGTCGTGCTGGGCCAGAAGGTGACGCCCCTCGAGCGCGTCGGCCTGTATGTGCCCGGCGGCACGGCCAGCTATCCGTCGAGCGTGCTGATGAACGCCATCCCGGCGCGGCTCGCGGGCGTGTCCGACATCCTCATGGCGACGCCCCCCGGGCGGGACGGCAGGGTCGCTCCGGCAATTTTGGCGGCCGCGAAGGTCGCGGGCGTGACGGCCATTTACAAAATGGGCGGCGCGCAGGCCGTGGGCGCGCTGGCCTACGGCACCGAGAGCGTGCCGAAGGTGGACAAGATCGTCGGCCCGGGCAACATCTTTGTGGCGGCGGCCAAGCGCCGCGTATACGGGCTGGTGGACATCGACATGATCGCCGGGCCGAGCGAGATCCTCGTGCTGGCGGACGCGGCGGCAAACCCCGCCTACGTCGCCGCCGACCTGCTGAGCCAGGCCGAGCACGACAAGCTGGCGACGGCGGTGCTCGTGTGCGACAGCATGGCGCTGGCCGAGGCCGTGCGGGATGAATTGGAGCGCCAGATCCCGCTTTTGCCGCGCGCTGAGATCGCGCGCGCGTCCATCGACGCGAACGGCAAGATCATCGTGGCAAGGGATCTGGCCGAGGGCGTGGACATCGCGAACGACATCGCGCCCGAGCATTTGGAGGTGTGCGTCGACGAGCCGTTCCGCCTGCTGAACGACATCAAAAACGCGGGCAGCATCTTCCTCGGCAGGAATGTGCCCGAGGCGCTGGGCGATTATTTCGCCGGGCCGAACCACACGCTGCCGACGCTGGGCACGGCGCGCTTTTCCAGCCCGCTTTCGGTGGACGATTTCGTCAAAAAATCCAGCTTCATCTATTATACCAAAGAGGCGCTGGGCAAAGTGCAGGCGCGCGTCGTCGATTTCGCCGAGCGCGAGGGCCTGCACGCGCACGGCAGAAGCATCTCGATCCGGTTCGAGGAGGAAACGAAGTGATCGGCGCAGAAAAGGCGGTTTCGATGAGGACGCTTGGTTTTTATAGAAAAGGGTGGGAAAAATCATGAGCCGATTTTTGAACGGCCGCCTGCGCGCGGTCGAGCCGTACACGCCGGGCGAGCAGCCGCGCGGCGTGCAAAGCCTGCTGAAGCTGAACACGAACGAAAACCCCTACCCGCCCAGCCCGAGGGTGCTGGCGGCGCTGAACGAAGGCGAGGTCGCGCGGCTGAACCTTTATTCCGACCCGGACTGCGCGGATTTCCTGCGCGTGCTGGCCGACACGCTGGGCGTTGGCCGCGCTCAGGTGCTCGCGGGCAACGGCTCGGACGAGGTGTTGCAGTTCGCGTTTTCCGCGTTCGCAGAAAAGGGCGCGGCTTATCCGGACATTACATACGGCTTTTACGACGTGCTCTCCCGCTTTTTCGGCCTGCCGTCCAGGGCCGTGCCGCTGCGCGAGGATTTCACCGTCGCGGTGGAGGATTACGAGGGCTTTCCGGGGATGGTCGTCCTCGCGAACCCGAACGCGCCCTCCGGCCTGTATCTGCCGCTCGGGGAGATCGAAAAGCTGCTCTCGCAGGATCCGGACCGGCTGTGCCTGATCGACGAGGCGTACATCGATTTCGGCGGCGAGAGCGCGGTGTCGCTTTTGCCGCGCTATGAGAACCTGCTGGTCGTGGGGACGTTTTCCAAAAGCCGGAGCCTCGCGGGCGCGCGGCTCGGCTACGCGGTGGGCAGCGAGGAGGTCATCCGTGATCTGAACACCGTGCGGTGCAGCATCAACCCCTACAATATCAACAGCCTGACGCTTTTGGCCGGGATCGCGGCGCTGCGGGACGCGGACTATTTCCAAAAATGCTGCGCGGACGTGGCGGCGGTGCGGGATTGGACGGCGCGGGCGCTGCGCGGCCTCGGCTTCACCGTCACGGAAAGCAGCACGAACTTTGTCTTCGCGGGCGGGCATCCGGCGCTTTCCGGGTGGGCGTACTTCGAGGCTCTGCGGGAAAACGGCATTTTGGCGCGCCATTTTGACGCGCCGCGCACGGAGGACTGGGTGCGCATCTCCGTGGGAACCGCCGCGCAGATGGAGCGCGTCGTCGACACGACGAAAGCGATCCTCTCCGCTGGGAAAGAATTCTGACAGATGGGCGGAAACGTAAAAGCGAAGCCGGAGCGCCTGTGCGCCGCGGCGTTTGCGTTTTGTTTGGCCGCAAGGCTTGCGGAGTATTTTCTGATTGAAACAGACAAAACGGTGATCGGGGAAAATGTGCTTCACAAGCTTGCCGGAATTATCCTGCTGGCGGTGATCCTAAAGCACCGGAACCTTACATGGAGTGATATTGGATTTCGGCGGGACGGCTTTGCAGGCGGCATTTGGAGGGGCCTTGCGTTGGGGATCGTTTGCTTTGCCGTTGCTTATGGGCTGGAATTGGCGGCGCTGTCCCTGCGGGGTGAGCCCGCGCGGCTGAAAATCTATATCAGCGGTTTTTCCTTAACCGGCGCCCCGGCAAAAAATACGGGCCTTCTTTTCTTTGCGCTGTGCGTGTGCTTCAATATCGTCAATGTGTGGATGGAGGAGGGGCTGTTTCGCGGGCTGTTTCTCAAAATGCTCTCCGAAACAGGCTCGTTTCTGCGGGCCAATGTGATTGCCGCGCTGTTATTTGGCGTTTGGCACATTGTAATGCCGGTCCGCAGCTATCTGAATCATGAAATGTCCTTTGCCTCGATGGTGCTGATGGGGCTCGGTTACATTCTCCTGTCCGGGGTGATGGGGATCAAATGGGGGCTTCTCTGCCGCTTGACAGGAAATATCTGGGCGGGGCTTGGCGACCATCTGTTCAATAATACCGTCGCGACAAATATGCTGCATGTTGTTTCCCCGGGGGGTGCGGACGAATTGCAGATTGTCCGGATTCTGGCCGCGCAGCTGATTTCTTTTGCTTTTGTGCTGATAATTTATTATGATAAGAACAGAAAGCAGACGCTGCCCGACAGGGGCAAGCGCGATTTTCCGAGCCAATGAAGAAGGAGGAAAAGAGAATGCGAAGCGCGATCTGCTCCCGCGCCACGGGGGAAACGTCGATTGAGCTGTCGCTCACGCTGGACGGCGCGGGCGCGTACTCGATCGACACCGGGTGCGGGTTTCTGAACCACATGTTGGAACTGTTCGCCCGGCACGGACGGTTTGACCTGACGCTCACGTGCAGGGGCGACGTGCAGGTGGACGATCATCACACGGTGGAGGACGTCGCCATTGTGCTGGGCCGCGCCTTCAGCGAGGCGCTAGGCGACCGCGCGGGCATCCGGCGCTACGGCTCGTGCGTTTTGCCGATGGACGAGGCGCTGATTTTGGCCGCCGTGGACATCAGCGGGCGCGCAGCGGTGGGCGATGCGCTGGAGATCCCCACCGAAAAGGTGGGCGATTTTGACACGCAGCTTGTGCGCGAGTTCTGGTGGGGCTTCGCGCGCAGCCTCGGCTGCGCGGTGCATGTGCGCAGGCTGGCCGGCGAAAACAGCCACCACATCATCGAGGGCGCGTTCAAGGCGATGGCGCGTGCGCTGGCCGAGGCGGTATCCGTCGATGAGGCGCACGCGGGGGAGATCCCCTCCACCAAGGGGACGATTTTATAAAGAGGTGGAATGCACGTATGATCGCGGTCATTGATTACGGCGTGGGGAATCTGTTCAGCCTGTCGTCCTCGCTCTCGTTTTTGGGGCTGGAAAACAGGGTGACAAGCAGCGAGGCGGACGTGCGCGCCGCCTCGCGCGTTATCCTGCCGGGCGTCGGCGCGTTCGGCGACGCGATGGAAAAGCTTTCCGCCACGGGCCTTGTCCCGGTGCTGAAGGACGAGGCGGGAAAGGGCAAGCCGCTGCTGGGCATCTGCCTTGGCATGCAGCTGCTCTTTGAAAAAAGCTATGAGTACGGCGAGCACGCGGGCTTAGGGCTGCTGCCCGGGGAGGTGTGCCCGCTCGAGCCTGACCTCGCGGCAGCGGGCTTTTCCTATAAGGTGCCGCATATCGGCTGGAATGCGCTGCATTTGGAGCAGCCGGATTGTCCGCTGCTCGCGAACACGAAAGAGGGCGACCACGTCTATTTTGTGCATTCGTTCTACGCGAAGGGCTGCTGCGGCGCGCTGGCGGCGAGCGCCGAATACGGCGTCACGGTGCCGGGCGTTGTCGCGTCCGGAAGCGTGTACGGCTGCCAGTTCCACCCCGAGAAAAGCGGCGCGGCGGGCCTCGACATCCTGCGCGCGTTCGCGGCGCTGTGAGCGGCAGCGTTCCGCGAAGCATGGGCAGGGCGCGCTCTCTTTGAAAAATCGCAACGAAAGGAAGCGGCGGCGATGAAGATATTTCCGGCGATCGATCTGCGCGGCGGGCAGGTTGTGCGCCTGACGCAGGGCGATTATGACAGGATGGAGGTCTACGGCGCAGACCCTGCCGCCGTGGCGCGCGGCTTCGCGGCACAGGGCGCGCGGTACCTGCACGTCGTCGACCTCGACGGCGCGAAGGACGGCGCGCTCTCGAATTTCGAGACGGTCGCCGATGTCATCGCGGCGACGGGCATGTACGTCGAGGTGGGCGGCGGCATCCGCGACGAGGCGCGCGTGCGCGCGTATCTCGACCGGGGCGCGGGCCGCGTGATCCTCGGCACGGCGGCGCTGCGGGATTTCGAGTTTCTGCGGCGCATGGTCGCGCAATACGGCGATCGGATCGCCGTGGGCGTCGACGCGAAGGACGGCTTTGTGGCGACGGACGGCTGGCTCAACGTCAGCGCCGTGCGCGGCGTCGATTTTTGTAAGCGCCTGCTTGGGGCGGGCGTCTCCGCTGTGATCTATACGGACATCGCGCGCGACGGCGCGCTGCGCGGCACAAACCTCGCGGTGTACGAGACGCTGCTGCGCGAGGCGCCGGACCTCGCCGTCACGGCGTCGGGCGGCATTTCTTCGCTGGAGGAGATCCGCGCGCTGGCGGCGATGGGCGTCGACGCGGCCATCGTCGGCAAGGCGGTTTACACCGGAGCGCTCGCTCTGCCGGAGGTGCTGCGTGCGGCGCGGGGAGACGCGTGAGACGCAGTTTCCCGAAAAAAGAGGAAGGGGGCAACCCGCATGGTGACAAAACGCATCATTCCCTGCCTTGACATCCGCGACGGGCGCGTCGTCAAGGGCGTCAACTTCAGGGGCGTGCAGGACGTGGAGGATCCCGTCATGCTCGCGCGCCGGTACAACGACGCGGGCGCGGACGAGCTGGTCTTTTACGACATCACGGCCAGCGTCGAGGGGCGCAGCCTGTTCACGGACGTTCTGCGCGATGTGGCGCGCAGCATCTTTATCCCGCTGACTGTGGGCGGGGCGATCCGCTCGCTCGCCGATTTCGACCGCGTGCTCAAGGCGGGCGCGGATAAGGTGAGCGTCAATTCCGGCGCGATCCAAAACCCCGCCCTCATCGCCGAGGCGGCCAAGCGCTACGGCGACCAGTGCGTCGTGCTGTCGATGGACGTCGCGCGCGTGGACGGCGCGTACCATCTGTTTACGAAGGGCGGACGCGAGGATACCGGCATCGACGCGATGGAGTGGGCCGCGCGCGGCGAGGCGGCCGGAGCGGGCGAGATCGTGCTGAACAGCATCGACACCGACGGCGTGAAGCGGGGCTTTGATCTCGAAATGCTCGCGGCGCTGGCGCGGCGCGTGTCCGTGCCGATCATCGCGTCGGGTGGCGCGGGGAAAATGGAGGATTTCAAGGCGCTGTTCGCCCTGCCGGGCGTGGACGCGGGCCTCGCGGCCAGCATCTTCCACTTCGGCGAGGTGGACATCGCGGAGCTGAAACGCTATCTTGCCGAAAACGGCGTCCCGATGCGGCTGCCTCGCTCGCACAATGATTAAATCAGACAGAGTAATTTTTCAGTTAAAACTTAACCACCGGAAACCGATGGATGCTTTTTAGACTGTCTGACGATCGCAAAGGAGAAATGATATGACGATCCATGACCTGAAATTCGACGAAAAGGGCTTGATCCCGGCCGTCGTGCAGGATTTTTTCACCAAACAGGTGCTGACGGTGGCATATATGAACGCCGAGAGCCTCGACATCACCCTGAAGGAAAAGCGCACATGTTTTTGGTCGCGCTCGCGCGGGGAATTGTGGCGCAAGGGCGAGACGAGCGGCAATGTGCAGCACGTTGTTTCCGTCACGGCGGACTGCGACGGCGACGCGCTGGTGGTCGAGGTCGTCAAGGACGGCCCGGCCTGCCACCTCGGTACGGATTCGTGCTTTACCAATCTATTGTTCGAGGACGAGCGCGCGCAGCGCTTCACGCTCGACGCCCTCTATGAGCTGCTGCGCCGCCGCAATGCCGAGCGCCCGTCGGGCAGCTACACCACGTATCTTTTTGAAAAGGGCCGCGAGAAAATCCTGAAAAAGGTGGGCGAGGAGTGCACCGAGGTCATCATCGGCGCGATGAAAAACAGCCGCGAAGAAACCATTTACGAAATCTCCGATCTGTGCTATCATGTACTTGTACTGATGGTGGAGATGGGCGTCACGCTCGACGAGGTGCGCGCGGAGCTCGCCTCCCGCCATGTAATCGACCATAAGGTGAAGCAGGAAACCATGCGATAGGGCTGCCGGAACGTAGGACAGCCCAGAGAACACCGTTGGGCGCGCCACCCGCCGCCGGGCCAAGGGAATGAATCAAATGCTGCTGACCTCCTCCACACACAATCACACCACGCTGTGCGACGGCAAAAGCACGCCCGCCGAAATGGCGGCGGCGGCCCTCGCGGCGGGGTTCACCGATTTCGGCTTTTCCGGGCACAGCTGCGCGCCGTTTGACATGGAATACGCCGTCCGCTCCGAGGAGGAGTATGTCCGCATTCTGCGCGCCCTGCAGGCGGAATACGCCGGGCGGCTGCGCATTGCCGTGGGGATGGAGCAGGATTACTACGCCCCCGTACAGGACCGCGCGACGCTCGATTACATCATCGGCTCGGTGCACTACCTGCGGGACGGCGCGGGCCGCTACTACGCAGTGGACGGCGCGCCCGAGGACGTAGACGCGTGCGTCGCGCGGATGTTCGGCGGCGACGCCCTCGCGATGGCGCGCGCCTATTACGCGCTTGTGGCCGAGAATGTGCGGCGCTTTCATCCCGAGATTATCGGCCATTTTGACCTTATAAAAAAGAACAACCGCGGCGGCCGCCTGTTTGACGAGGAGGACCCCGCCTACCGTGCCGCCGCGTTAGAGGCGCTGGCCGCATGCGCCGAAACGGGCGCGGTATTTGAGCTGAACACGGGCGGACTGTTCCGAGGCAGTACCGACGAGCCGTACCCTGCGCGCTTTCTGCTGGACGCGCTGCGCGCGATGGGCGTGCGCGTCACCGTGAACGCCGATGCCCACTGCGCCGAGGCGCTGTGCTTCTGGTTTGACGAGGCGCTGGCGCTGCTGCGCGAGGCGGGCTTTGCGCGCGTCGCCGTGTGGGAAAACGGGGCGTTCACGGATAAGCCGCTGTAAGCAGATGGCGGAGCATGGAATGGAATTCGCACAGGCCAAAAGGTCTTGCCCGCGTGTGACCCGCGCGGAGAAAGGACGGTAACTATGACGAACATCTGGCACGGCATCAGCCCCTCGCGCATCAACCCGGACGATTTCATCGCGGTTGTGGAGATCGAAAAGGGCTCGAAGAAAAAGTATGAGCTGGACAAGGAGACGGGCCACATCATCCTCGATCGGATCCTCTATACCTCCACGCATTACCCGGCCAATTATGGCCTGATCCCGCGCACCTACGCCGACGACGGCGACCCGCTGGATGTGCTGGTGCTGTGCAGCGAGGTGCTCGCGCCGCTCAGCTTGGTGCGGTGCTATCCCATCGGCGTCATCACGATGCTGGATCAGGGCAAAATGGATGAGAAGATCATCGCGATCCCGTTCCAGGATCCGAACTACAACGAATATAAGGACATCACCGAGCTGCCCGGCCATATCTTCAGCGAGATGCGGCACTTTTTCAGTGTATACAAAAATTTGGAGGGTAAGGACACGGTCGTCGACGAGGTCAAGGGCGCGGACGAGGCGCGCAGGATCATCCAAAGCTGCCTCGACGCCTACATAGAAAAATTTTGCCGCTGAATGTCCCTTGGCGGCAGGCGGCTGTTTGAACCAGACAGCCGCCTTTTTCAATCAGGTAATATTCCCCTGTGAAAGATTCATAGGGGAATATTTTATTTAACAGCTATTGACAGATGAGAAAAAATATATTATACTTACATTAAGTAACTTAACTATTAAAAAATTGAATAGTTAAGAATGCAATAAAAAGAGGAGGAAACCTGTGCAGACAATGGAAAACGGGATTGGGGAGATGTTCCGCCAGATGGACCGGATGCGCCACGCATGGAAGGATGTAACCCCCAGTAAGCGTCTGAACAAATCCCAATTCGGCACCCTGTTCGCGCTCGCGCGCGTTTCGTGCCAAGGGGAGGCGTGCGTCCCGCCCGAGGAGGCGGCAAAGCCCGTGACGGTATCGGCGCTGGCCGATGTGATGCGCCAGAGTCTGCCCGCGATCAGCCAGCGCGTCACGGCGCTGGAGGAAAAGGGCTTTGTGGAACGCGTGGCCGACCCGGCCGACCGGCGGGTGACGGGCCTGCGGCTGACGGCGGAGGGACGGAGGGAAATGGACGCCGCGTTTTTGCAGTTCAGCGGCATTCTGTCGCGCGCCGCCGAGCGCGTGGGCGAGCAGGATATGCGGATCCTGCTGCGGCTGATGGGGGAGCTGGCCGACGCCTTAGAAGAGGCCGCGCGCGAAGCATCTGAAAAAAGAAACAAAGGAGAGTGATTTGCCATGCTGCGATTGAAGCGGTATCTGAAGCCGTATCTCGGCTTCGCGCTGGCTATGATTGTGCTGATGTTCTGCCAGGCGACGGTCGACCTCAACCTGCCGAATTTGATGAGCGACCTTGTCAACGTTGGCATTCAGCAGGGCGGCATCGATGAGGCCGCGCCGCGCGCCGTTTCGGCCGACGGCCTGCGGCTGATGGCTGTGTTTATGAACGAGGACGACCGTGCGCTGATCGAAGCGGCCTATCTGCCTGCGGACGCGGACGCGATGGGCGCCGCTGCGTGGGCGGACTTCCAAAAGGAATGGCCCGGAGCAGCGGAAACGGAGACACTCCGGCGCGACGCCGCGCTCGACGCCGACGCGCTGGCGCGGCTGGATGACGCGTTTGGCCGCGCGGCCTATGCCATGACGAGCCTGATGGCCAATATGCCGGTTACGGACGCCTTCAGCGACACGGCCGGCGCCGCCGATGCCGAGACGCGTTCGATGGATATGGCGCGCCTCGCCGGATTGCTGCCGATGCTGGAGCAGCTGCCCGGGGAAATGGTGGACAAGGCCGTCCGTGAGGCCGCCGCCACGCCCGAAAGCATGCGTGGCCAGACGGCTGCGGTGTTTGCCAAGGGCTTTTATATGCAGCTCGGCGCGGATACGGACGCGATCCAGACGCGCTATATCTTCCGCACGGGCGGCAAAATGCTCCTGCTGGCGCTGTTGCTGGCCGCGTGCGCCGTCAGCGTAGGCTTTTGCGGCTGCCGCATGGGCGCGGGCGTCGCGCGCGATTTGCGCCGCGATATTTTCACCCGCGTCACAAGCTTTACAAACAACGAATTTGACCGTTTCGGCACGGCCAGCCTGATCACCCGCAGCACCAACGACGTGATGCAGATCCAGGGCTTTGTGACGATGGGCCTGCGCACGATGTGCTACGCGCCCATCATCGGCATCGGCGGCACGTTCATGGCGCTGCGCAAAAGCAGTGGCATGGCGTGGATCATCGCGTTGGCCGTCGTGCTGATCCTGTGTCTGATCGCGACCGTGGGCTCGCTGCTGATGCCGCGTTTCAAGCTGATGCAGAAGCTGGTCGATAAGCTCAATCTTGTCAGCCGTGAAAATTTGTCCGGTATGATGGTGATCCGCGCGTTCGCGACGCAGCAGTTTGAGGAAGAGCGCTTCGACAAAACCAACCGCGAGCTGACAGACGTCAACCTGTTCGGTTCCCGCGTGATGGCCACCATGATGCCGGTGATGATGCTTGTAATGAATGGCGTGTCGCTGCTGATTGTGTGGGTGGGCGGGCACCAGATCGCGGATTCCGCCATGCAGGTGGGCGACATGATGGCGTTCATCCAATACACCATGCAGATCATCATGAGCTTTTTGATGATCAGCATGATGTTCGTGATGGCGCCGCGCGCGTCCGTTTCGGCGGGGCGCATCGCCGACGTGCTGGAGAGCGAGAGCAGCGTGCGGGATCCCGAGCGGTCCAAAAAGCTGCCGGAACAGGTAAGAGGCGTGATCGAGTTCAAGGACGTCTCGTTCCGCTACGGGGGCGCAGATGAAAACGTGCTCGAGCACATCAGCTTCACCGCGCGCCCCGGCGAGACGACGGCGTTCATCGGCTCGACGGGCAGCGGCAAATCGACGCTGATCAACCTGATCCCGCGCTTTTACGACGTCACCTCCGGCAGCATCACGCTCGACGGCGTGGATGTGCGCGAGCTGCCGCAGCATGAGCTGCGCGAAGCCATCGGCTACGTGCCGCAGAAGGGCATGCTGTTCAGTGGCGACATCGCGTCGAACCTGCGCTACGGCGGCGAGGACGCGCCCGACACGGCGCTGCGCGAGGCCGCCGAGGTGGCGCAGGCCACGGAATTTATCGACGCGCTGCCGGACGGCTTTTCCACGGAAATCAGCCAGGGCGGCACGAATGTCTCGGGCGGGCAGCGCCAGCGGCTTTCCATCGCCCGCGCGTTGGTGAAAAAAGCGCCGGTCTATCTATTTGACGACACGTTCTCCGCGCTGGACTTCAAGACGGACGCGGCGCTGCGCAGGGCGCTGAAGCGCTATACCGGCGACGCCACGGTGCTGATTGTTGCGCAGCGCGTCTCCACCATCATGTACGCCGAGCAAATCGTCGTGCTCGACGAGGGGCGCGTGACCGGCATCGGCACGCATAAGGAACTGTTGCAAACCTGCCCCACCTACCGCGAAATCGCGGAAAGCCAACTTTCAAAGGAGGAATTGGGATAATGGCTGAATCGACACCCAAACGCAAGGGCCCTCCCCCGGGGCGCGGCCCGCACGGCATGATGCCCGGCGAAAAAGCCAAGGACTTCAAGGGCACGATGCGCAAGCTGATCGCGTATTTAGGCCGGTACCTGCCCGCCATTGCGGCGGTTATGCTGTTTGCCGTCGCCTCCACGATTTTTTCCATCATCGGGCCGAAGATCCTCGGCAATGCGACGACCGTCCTGTTCGAGGGCGTGATCGCGCTGCTGACGGGCACGGGCGGCATCGACTTTGCCGCCGTAGGGCGCATCCTGCTGTTCCTCGGGGCGATCTATGTGGTATCGGCGCTGTTTTCCTTTATCCAGGGGCTGATTATGGCGAAAATTTCGACGCAGATCAGCTATCGGATGCGCCGGGACATCAGCACGAAAATCAACCGGATGCCGCTGGCCTATTTTGACCGCGTGCCGAACGGCGAGGTGCTGAGCCGCATAACGAACGACGTCGACACCGTGACGCAGACGCTGAACTCCAGCATGACGCAGATCGTCACCAGCGTGACGCAGTTCATCGGCGTGTTGGTGATGATGCTGTCCATCAGCCCGCTGATGACGCTGGTGGCGCTGTGCATCCTGCCGCTGAGCCTGTTGATTGTCGGGGGCGTTGTTAAGCGCAGCCAGCCGCTGTTCCACAAGCAGCAGGCGTATTTAGGCAACGTCAACGGCCATGTGGAGGAAATGTACGGCGGGCACCTTGTGGTGACGGCGTTCAACGGCGAGGCGCGAAGCATCGGGACGTTCAACGAGATCAACGAAAAGCTGTACAGCGCCGCGTGGAAAAGCCAGTTCCTCTCGGGCATGATGATGCCGCTGATGAACCTTGTGGGCAATCTCGGCTATGTGGGCATTTGTATCCTCGGCGGCTTTTTGTCGCTGAACGGCTCGATCACGGTGGGCGATATTCAGGCGTTCATCCAGTATGTGCGCAGTTTCACGCAGCCCATCCAGCAGATCGCCAACATCTCGAACGTCCTGCAGCAGACGGCCGCCGCCGCGGAGCGCGTGTTTGAATTCCTCGACGAGGCCGAGGAAGAGCCCGACCCCGCGCAGCCGCTTTCCGGGGATCTGATCCGGGGCGAGGTGACATTCGCGCACGTCCACTTTGGCTATACGCCCGAAAAGACGATCATCAACGATTTTTCGGCGGTGATCCAGCCCGGGCAGAAGGTGGCCATTGTCGGCCCCACCGGAGCGGGCAAGACGACGATGGTGAAGCTGCTGATGCGCTTTTACGACGTCAGCGAGGGCGCCATTGTGGTCGACGGCTACGATTTGCGCCAGTTTTCCCGCAACGATCTGCGCGACCAGTTCGGCATGGTGCTTCAGGACACATGGCTCTATAACGGCACCATCCGCGAAAATATCCGCTATGGCCGCCTGTCCGCCACGGACGAGGAGGTGGTCGCCGCCGCGAAGGCCGCGCAGGTCGACCGTTTCGTGCGCACGCTGCCGCAGGGCTACGACACCGTGCTGAACGAGGAGGCCAGCAATATCAGCCAAGGGCAGAAGCAGCTTCTGACCATCGCGAGGACGATTGTCTCCGAGCCCAAAATCCTGATTTTTGACGAGGCGACCTCCAGTGTCGACACGCGCACCGAAATTGCCATCCAGCGCGCGATGGACCGCCTGATGGAGGGGCGCACCAGCTTTATCATCGCGCACCGGCTGTCCACCATCCGCGACGCCGACTTGATCCTTGTGATGAAGGACGGCGATATTGTCGAGACGGGCCGCCACGAGGAACTGCTCGCTCGCGGCGGCTTCTATGCCGAGCTGTACCAGAGCCAGTTCGCGAACGCCGCCGAGGAGGCGGGGTAAGAAGCGGCCTTCCGCCGCGGCGTGTGGGCCGGTGAGAGGGCTTCTCACCGGCCCGGCAAAAGCTTTCGGGCATTTACGGAGCGGCGGGCGGGCGCATGCGAACATCCACCCATATCAAAAAGGAGGAAACGATGGCGGCGATTGTAATCTACTATTCCCGTGCGGGTGAAAACTACTTCGGCGGGAAGATGAAGGTAATCGAAAAGGGCAACACGGAGATCATCGCCGAGATGATCGCCGCGCACACGGGCGCGGTGCTGTTCAAGGTGGAGCAGGAAACACCCTACGCGGACGAGTACC
>CANRZX010000062.1 GCA_947644575.1 uncultured Clostridia bacterium
GCCAGGCGTTTGCCGCCCAGGCCGCTGCCCCGCCTGCGGCCAAACCACAGCGCCAGCAGCGCGCAAACGGCGAGCGCCGGCCAGAACAAAAGGTCGGACGCGCCGTACAATCGATGCGCCCGGTTGGCGGCACCGTAGCCCGCGAGCTCGTCATACAAGGGGAGATTTTGGGGCACGGCGAAGATGAGCGTGACGCCGCGCGGCGGCGCGAAATCGTAATACTGAAAAATCTCGTCTGAGATCTCGTTTTGTATATAGGAGAGAATAAGCTCGTCCCACTTCGAGCCGTCCCGGGTCCACCGGTCGACGCCCGCCCCGGTGGGAGACATCGTCCAGTCGCGCGCGGCCACGACCGTGCCGTTTTCGTCATAGCTTACGGCCACGATATAGTCCCACGCGTCCGAGACAAAGCCGCCGCGCTGCAGGAAAAAGCTCAGATCGGTTTTCGGCGCATAGACCGCGCCGCTCTCGGTGTCGACGACGGTGTACTGCAGACTGCTCCAGCCGGAATCGAAGGAGCGCGCCAGATCAAAAATATATTGATTGAATTCGTCGATGAGCGCGGCGGCGTTTTCGTCGTAGACGTCGAGCCCGCCGTACCGCTCCGGCTGCCCGGCGGAGACGGCCGCGTCCATCGCGCCGAAGTCGATGCTGACGGACGCGTCCCCGGCCTCATGGGCGCGGGACATCGCGTAAAACAGGGCGCTTTCATCGTTCAGCAGCACGGCGGACGGCGCGTATTCCGTATTGTCCCACGCGCAGCGCGCCTGCCAATAGCGCGCCATGCCGCAAAGACGGAGCTGGTCGATGAACGAGGGATAGGTATAATACGTGTAGCCGCTGTGCTCGATGTACGCGTAGGAGACGGTCATGCCCATCGCCAGCAGCGCCGCCAGCGCCAGCAGCCACAGCGCGGCGCAAAGGCCCGCCGCCACCCTGCTTTTTGGCCTTGCCGACATCAAAGCACCGCCTTTCTTATTTCTCGTTTTCAATCTTGTACCCAATTCCCCACACGACCTTCAGGTACTTCGGCTCCTTGGGGTTGTACTCAATCTTCTCGCGGATGTTGCGCACGTGCACCATGATGGTGTCGGTGTTGACGGCGCGCTCGTTCCACACGCGCTCGTAAATCTCCTCGGCCGAAAAGACGCGCCCGGGGTTTTTCATCAGAAGCAGCAGGATCTTGAACTCCAGCGGCGTCAGCCGCACGGACGCGCCGTCCACGGTCAGCTCGGCGGTCTCCTCGCACAGCTCCAACCCGCCGATGGTATAGGTGCGGCGCGCGGGCTCCTGCGCCGCCGCGCCCGTCGCCCGCAGAAATTTCTCATACCGCCGCAGGTGCGAATGCACGCGCGCCAAAAGCTCCATCGGGACGAAGGGCTTCGTCACGTAATCGTCCGCGCCGATGTTGAGCCCCGTGATTTTGTCGATGTCCTCGGATTTCGCCGAGAGCATGATGACGGGGAACTCCTGCCCGGCCTCGCGCAGCTTCATCACCAGCGTGATGCCGTCCATCACGGGCATCATCACATCCACGATGGCGAGGTGCATCGGCTGCTTTTCGGCCAGCGCCAAACCCTCGGCGCCGTTGACCGCGCCGTGTACGGTATAGCCCTGATTTTTCAGATAGATGGACACGCCCTCGCGGATCTCGGCGTCGTCCTCCACGACAAGGATATGTGTTTCCATCGGCGTCACCCCCGTCTTTTTATAGTCAGCACACTTGAAAACAAGGTTCTTGTTTTCAAGCGGCACGCTTTGCGCGCCGCACGCACAGCGTGCGTGCTGACTACTGAATCGACAGGAAATCGCCGCGGGCGATTTCCGCGCGGCAACCCATGCCGCGCCTCGAAAAGTACCTCTTTTCGAGTGTGTCGATTATATCATATCACAAGCTTGAACCGAGCGCCAGTGCGTGGTATACTCTTTCCCATAGAGGTTTCTTTCAAAATGTGGGGAGGAAAGAATATGTCCAAAACCTTCATTCCCGAGGGCTACCGCCCGCTGCTCGGGCTGTACGACACGCAGAAGGCCATCGGTATGATTCAGGAAATTTTCCTGAAAAAGCTGTGCGGCGCGCTGCACCTGAAGCGCGTGACCGCGCCGCTCTTCGTCGACCCGGCCACGGGCCTGAACGACGACCTGAACGGCGTGGAGCGCCCGGTCGTGTTCGACGTGCCCGCGCTCGCCGCCGACGCCGCCGTGGTGCACTCGCTCGCGAAATGGAAGCGCATGGCGCTGGCGAAATACGAGTTCCGCCCGGGCAACGGCCTTGTCACGAATATGAACGCCATCCGCCGCGACGAGGAGATGGACAATCTCCACTCCGTCTATGTCGACCAGTGGGACTGGGAGAAGGTCATCACCCGCGGTGAGCGCAATGAGGAAACGCTGCGCCACACCGTGCAGCGCATCGTCGAGGCCGTGTGCGGCACGCTGGATGAGCTGAAGTGGGAGTTTCCCGAGCTCGAGCCGGTGCGTCTGCGCCATACGGTGACGTTTGCCACCGCGCAGGAGCTTGAGGACCGCTGGCCGGAGAAGACCCCCAAGGAGCGCGAGAACGCCTTCGCGAGGGAGCACGGCACGATTTTCATCGCGGGCATCGGCGGGGCGCTGCGCTCCGGCCGCCCGCACGACGGCCGCGCGCCGGACTACGACGACTGGTCGCTGAACGGCGACCTGCTGTTCTGGCACGAGACGCTCGGCTGCGCGCTGGAGCTCTCGAGCATGGGCATCCGCGTGGACGAGGCGTCGATGGCAAGCCAGCTTGCGGCCGCCGGGTGCGAGGCCAGAGCCGCGCTGCCGTTCCACGCCGCGCTGCTCGCGGGCCGGATGCCGCTGACCATCGGCGGGGGCATCGGCCAGAGCCGCCTGTGCATGCTGCTTTTGGCCAAAGCGCACGTCGGCGAGGTTCAGGTGTCTCTGTGGGACGGCGAGACGCGCGAGGTCTGCGAGCGGGCGGGCGTGCGCCTGCTGTGAGCGGGCCGCCCCGCGGGTTCCGTTTTCTATGAATACGAGCCGCCGCGCCGCATTGCTACAGGCGCGGCGGCTTTTCCGCCCTTTCTTTTTCCGCGGGGATATGATATACTGTTTTAATGAAAATTTACGGAAATCTTCTTTTCTTCGCGGAGAAAAGAAGCAAAAGAACGCCAAGGGGGCTTTCCGCGCGGCTGAAAATTTTTGATTTCAAGTTCCATTGCAAATCAAAAATTTTCTTGACGCCTTGCTCCGATGCCCCCTTGGAACCCCTGACGGCTAACAAGGAATGCTTTTTCTCGGCCCTGCTAACAATAAGAATGACATACGCAGGGCCGTAATCGAAAAAGCTGATTTCGATTGACCCGCGCCCTGCGGGCGCGAGGGATTTCAAAGAAAAAACATTGTTTTATTTTGAAATATAAAAATCCGGATAGGAGACCCATATGAATTACAGTGAGTTAAACGTACCCGAGGAAATCCATAAGGCGGTAGAGCGTATGGGCTTTACCGAGCTGACCGAGGTGCAGGAAAAGGCGATCCCCCCCATGCTGGCCGGGCGGGACATCATCGCCAAAGCGCCCACGGGCACGGGCAAAACGTGCGCGTTCGGCATTCCGCTGATTCTCGAATTGAATCAGACCAAAAAATACCCGCAGGCCGTCGTGATGGCCCCCACGCGCGAGCTGGCGCAGCAGATCACCGGGGATCTTGAGGACCTCGCCCATTTCTATCCCGAGATTCGCGTCGTCACCGTATACGGCGGCGCGAACATGCAAAAGCAGATCGACCGGCTGAAAAAGGGCGCGCAGATCGTTGTGGCCACGCCCGGCCGTCTGCAGGACCATATGAACCGCCGCACGGTCGATCTCTCGCACGTCACCACCGTCGTGCTCGACGAGGCCGACGAGATGCTGAACATGGGCTTTTACAAGGACGTGCGCAAGATCCTCGATCAGATCAAGTCCCGCAAGCGCCTCGCGATGTTCAGCGCGACGATCAGCCGCGAGGTGATGGACATCGGCTGGCTGTACCAGCGCGACGCCGAGGAGATCACCGTCCGGCCCATCGAGGATTCCGCGCCGAAGATCGACCAGTATCTCGTGCTGACGACGGGCCGCAACAAGCTGGCCGACATGGCCGAGATCATCGTGCAGCGGGGCTACAAGCGCGTGATGGTATTCTGCAACCAGAAATACACCACCGCGATGCTCGCCAACCAGATGGCGCGGCTGAACTTCGTGGTGGACTGCCTGCATGGGGACCTCTCGCAGGCCGAGCGCAACAAGATTATGGCCGAGTTCAAGGCGGGCAATTTGGCCGTGCTGGTGGCGACGGACGTCGCCGCGCGCGGCATCGACGTCTCCGAGGTGGACGCCGTGTTCAATTATGATGTGCCGGATTCCAACGAATACTATACCCACCGCATCGGGCGCACGGGCCGCGCGAAGCACGCGGGCGAGGCGTATGTGCTGTATACCAAGGAGGAGACAAAGCGCGTGCGCGACATGCTGCGCTACACGCGCAACACCGCGCAGCCCATCGCCTTTGACGAAAACCGGAAAATCGTCCCGGGGACTTTTTAGACGAACGGCCAAGGCTCCGGAAAAGCGCGCCGGAATCATTCATATAAAAATAAAGGAGAGGATCGTTATGTCAACGCCGCACAACGCCGCCGCGAAGGGGGATTTCGCCAAGACCGTGCTGATGCCGGGAGACCCGCTGCGCGCGCAGTTCATCGCCGAAACCTTTTTGGACGCGCCGAAGCTTGTCACAAGCGTGCGCGGAATGCTCGGCTATACGGGCACGTACAAGGGCGCGCCGGTTTCCGTCATGGGCAGCGGCATGGGTATGCCGTCCATCGGCATCTATTCGTGGGAGCTGTTCACGCAGTATGACGTGGACAGCATCATCCGCGTCGGCTCGGCCGGCTCGTACAGCCCGAGGGCGAAGCTGTTCGACGTGGTGCTGGCGGCCGCCGCCTACAGCGAGAGCAGCTACGCCAAAACGCAGAACGGCTTCACGGGCGACGTGACGCTGCCCTCGCCCGCGCTGTGCGAGGCGCTGCGCCAGAGCGCCGCGCGGCTCGGCATCCCGCTGATCGAGGGCACGGTGCACTCCAGCGACGTGTTTTACCGCGACGCCGCGCCCGATTACTGGGAGAAGCTGCGCGACGAAAAGGGCTGCCTTGCCGTCGAGATGGAGAGCTTCGCGCTGTTCCACAACGCCGCGGCCACGGGCAAAAACGCCGCGTGCCTTCTGACGATCTCCGACAGCTTCGTGTCCCACGAGGAGACGACGCCCGAGCAGCGCCAGACCAGCTTTACCCGCATGATGGAAGTCGCGCTGGGCACGGTGCTGGGGTGACGCGCATGGAAAACGCGATTGACCGCGCGGCGCTGATCCGCGCCGCGTTCGCCGCGCGCGAGGCCGCCTACACGCCGTACTCCCATTTCAAGGTGGGGGCGGCGCTGCTGGCGAAGGACGGCCGCGTGTTCACCGGCTGCAACATTGAGAGCGCGGCCTTTTCCCCCACCCAGTGCGCCGAGCGCACGGCGCTGGGCAAGGCCGTCAGCGAGGGCGCGCGCGAATTTGCCGCCGTCGCCGTCGTGGGCGCGCGCGACAACGCGCCCGACGACGCGCTGCCCACTGCGCCCTGCGGCGTGTGCCGCCAGCTGCTGTACGAATTCGGCGGCGACGCGCTGCTCGTCATTATGGCCAAGAGCGAGACGGATTACCGCGAAATGACGCTCGGCGCGCTGCTGCCGCTGGGCTTCGGCCCCGAGAAGGTGCTGTAGCGCGGCGCTTGAAAGCAGAATTCTTGTTTTTAGGCGCGCCGGGAATAAAAAGCAGCCGCCAAGAACAGATTGCCCATTAGGGCAAGCGCCTTTGGCGGCTGTTTTCTTTTTTTGCGCCGACCGTGCCGCTCGCGCGCCGTTTGAAAGACGCGCGGTCAGCCGATTTCGACCATGACCTTTGTGCCCTCGCGCACGGCGGCGGCGCGCATCACCACGCGGATCGCCTTGGCGATGCGGCCCTGCTTGCCGATGACACGACCCATGTCTTCCTCTGCCACCGCGAGATGGTACACAACGATGCCCTCCTCATTGGGCTCGTCTACC
This sequence comes from uncultured Clostridia bacterium, assembly GCA_947644575.1. Lineage (GTDB taxonomy): Bacteria > Bacillota > Clostridia > Oscillospirales > Ruminococcaceae > Ruthenibacterium. The sequence continues at coordinate 6,099 of CANRZX010000062.1, forward strand.
GAGACGCGCACGGAGTCCTTACCCTCGACAAGGCCCCGCGCGACTGTCAGCAAAAGCTCTTCCATGCCGGTACCTCCGCGATCACAGGATGTTGTTTTTCTTCAGCAGAACGCGGACGGTATCGGTAGGCTGGGCGCCGGTCGCGATCCATTTCTTCGCCTTTTCGGCGTCGATCTGGACAACGCTGGGCTCCTTCGTGGGATCATAGTAACCGATTTCCTCGATAAAGCGGCCGTCGCGCGGGAAACGGGAATCCGCCACCACAACGCGGTAGAACGGCGCCTTCTTCGCGCCCATGCGGCGCAGTCTGATTTTAACAGCCATTTCTGTCACCTCCTATAATTTCTCTGTGGCCTGAGGAACCACTGAATCAATCGTCAGGTACATCTCAGCGGCATCTTTGACCCCGCATCTTCTCGCGGAGAAATGTCGGCCGCAGGCGCGTCCCGAGGCCAACCGCCGCGTAGCGGCGGCTCTTAGGCCGAAGGAAAAAATCTGCTCGCCGATCTGCGATCCCGCATCCTCCTGCGGGGAAGTATCGGCCGCGCGTTCCTAACGCGGCCGATGACCTGCCGGTTTAATCAGTGCTTCCTTACCTGTATATCATCAGGGCGAGTGCCCTGTGACCACCTTTGGGTTCGATCCTCTCCAGCGTAACCCCGGCGTATTTCCGCCCGGTTCGCTGAAGGCGTCCGGCGGCGCGCCGGAAAACGCTGTTACCGGAACATCCCGCCGAAGCCCCTCATCCCCCGGCCAAACGCCTTGGGGTTGCGCTTCATCTGCTTCATCAGCTTCTGCATCTGCTCGTACTGGCGCAGCAGGCGGTTGACGTCCTCCACGCGCATGCCGCTGCCCGCCGCGATGCGGCGCTTGCGCTTGGGGTCGATGATGGACGGCTTCGCGCGCTCGGCCTTTGTCATGCTCTGGATGATGGCCTTCATGCGGCCGAGCTCCTTGTCGCTCTTTTCCAGATCGCCGTCCGACACGCGCCCCGCGCCGGGGATCATCGACAGCATCGCCGCCGCGCCGCCCATGCTCTTGACCTGCTCGAACTGGTCGAGCATATCGTTCATGTCGAATTTATTTTCCAGCATGCGCTTGGCGGTTTCCTCGGCCTTCTTCTGGTCGGCGGCGTCCTGCGCCTTTTCGATCAGCGTCAGCATATCGCCCATGCCGAGGATGCGCCCGGCCATGCGGCTGGGGTGGAACACCTCGAGATCGTCTAACTTTTCGCCCACGCCCGCGAATTTAATCGGCTTGCCCGTCACGGCGCGCACGGAGAGCGCGCTGCCCCCGCGCGTGTCGCCGTCCAATTTGGTCAGGATCACGCCGTCGAGGCCCGTGTTTTCGGCAAAGCTTTTCGCCACGTTCACGGCGTCCTGCCCGGCCATCGCGTCGATGACAAGCAGCGTTTCGTCTACCGTTACGGCCTCCTTGATGCGCCGCAGCTCCTCCATCAGCGCGTCGTCTACGTGCAGGCGGCCCGCCGTGTCGAGGATCACCACGTCGTTGCCGTGGTCCTTCGCGTGTGCCACGGCCTTTTTGGCGATGTCCTCGGGCGGCAGCTCCGGCAGAAAGAACACGGGCGTGCCGGCCTGCTCGCCCACGATGCGCAGCTGGTCGACGGCGGCAGGGCGGTAAATATCGCACGCCACCAGCAGCGGGCGGCGGCCCTCCTTGCGGAAGTGCTTGGCCAGCTTCGCGGAGTGCGTCGTCTTGCCCGCGCCCTGAAGGCCGCACATCATGATGACCGTCGGCGGCTTCGATTTGATATGGATGCGCGCGGGCTCGTCGCCGCCCATCAGGCGCGTCAGCTCGTCGTTGACGATCTTGACAACCTGCTGCGCCGGCGTCAGGCTCTCCATGACCTCCTGCCCGATGGCGCGCTCGGTGACGTCCGCGATGAAATCCCTCGCTACCTTATAATTGACGTCGGCTTCCAGCAGGGCCATGCGCACCTCGCGCATGGCGTCACGAATATCCTGCTCGGACAGCTTGCCCTTGCCGCGCAGCTTTTTGAATACCGAGGCTAATTTGTCGCTTAAGCTTTCAAACGCCATGTGCGGCGACCTCACTTTCCGTTGGCTTCGTCCGCCGGGGCGCGGGCAAGAGCGCCCTACGTCTCGTTCATGCGGTTGATGATGCGCAGCATCTCGTCCGCCGCGCGGCGGATGTCCTCGCTCATTGCGTAGTGGTTGTTGTTGTAGAAATTGATATCGCGCGCGAGCTGCTCAAGCGCGTCGACACCCTCCTGAACCGCGCGGTAGCGCCGGGCGAAGCCGACCTTTTCCTCCAGCTCAAGGATCGTGCCCTCGCCGCGCTTAATGGCGTCGCGCACACCTTGCCGCGTAATGCCGAGGTTGTCCGCGATCTCGGAAAGGGAGAGGTCGTCGTTATAATACTGCTCCATCGCGTCGCGCTGCTTTTCCGTCAGCACGTCGCCGTAAAAATCGAGCAGGTAGGAAATCCCCAAATTTTTTTCCACCATCGCGGCCGCCCTCCTTCCTCAAATATGTAAAGCGAACCGCTTTACATAGCTTTTCTATTATATTCCCCTCGCGGCGTAAAGTCAAGAGCCTTTTCACCATTATTTTAGGTTTGCTTTGCCGCGAAAAACATCTTCATACCGCTGTTGCCTTTGGACGTTAAATTGTGTATAATAATCTTAAGCTGGCGCTTTCGCGCCGGAGCTTTGCTCCACCCGGCAAAACCGAGGTGGGTTTTGCGCTCTTCTCCTATACTTTGTTATATTTGTCGCTTACAACCGCTCCAATTTGACGTTTTTCTGCGGATATTATCCATCCAAAAGGTTTTCGTAAAATGCGATTTGACTTTGCCGCCGCGCTGCCGCGCAGCGCCGCCCGGCGGCCCAGGGAGGCTTATATCGATCAATGGGCAAGATCATCTGTGTCTCGAACCAAAAGGGCGGCGTCGGGAAAACCACGACGACCAACGCGCTGACGATGGGGCTGTCCGACCGCGGCCTGCGCGTGCTGAGCGTGGATTTTGACCCGCAGGGGAATTTGTCCTTCAGCATGAACGCCGTCTGCCGGAACGATTCCGAGGCCACCGTTTACCATGTCATCAAAAAGGAATGCCGCATCACGGACGCGATCCAGCACCGGGACGCGTGCGACGTGCTGCCGTCGAACCTGCTGCTCAGCGCGCTGGATGTGGAATTCACGGGCGCGGGGCGCGAATATCTGCTCAAACAGGCGCTCGCGCCCGTGCTGTCCCAGTATGACGTGATTTTGATCGATACGCCGCCGGATCTTGGCCTGCTGACGATCAATGCGTTCACGGCGGCCGACGCCATCATTATCCCGGTGCTGTGCGATATCTACAGCCTTCAGGGGCTGATCCAGCTGAACGACACGCTGCGGCAGGTGCGCCTGCGCAGCAACCCCAATATCCGCGTGGCGGGCGTGCTGCTCAACCGCTTCAACGCGCGGGAAAAGGTCAGCGGCGTCGTGCGCGAGACGGCGGCGAGCATCGCGCGGAGCCTCGATATGCCGCTGCTGGATACGATCATTCACACGGGCGTGGCGCTGACGCGCGCGCAAATCCAGCAGGAGAACATGATGCGGACTGACCTGCGCAGCCGGGCGGTCAACGATTACCGGCAGCTTGTGGACGAACTGGTCCGGCGAGGGGTGGTGCGTACCGATGCCTAAAACCGCGAGCGAGCTGAACACCGAACGGCTGTATAACCTGCTGATGCCCTCGTCCGACGCGCCCGGGGCCGTGCCGTACAGCGCCCCCGCGCCTGCCGAGCCCGAACCCGTGCCCGCGCCTGTACCTGTGCGGAACGATAAGTTGGCCGCGCTGCGCGAGCGGATGATGGCCGTCGTGCCGCCCGCGTTGACGGACCCGGCGGACGGCGTCGTCCTGGTCAATTTGACCGAGGCGATGGTGGCGGACAAGTTAGACGCCGCGTTCGATAAATTCAACTGCTGCAAATGTGACAAATGCCGCAAGCGCGCCGCCGCGTTCGCCTTAAACGAGCTCGCGCCGAATTATGTGGCCGCGCGGGCGGAGCAGATCGAGCAGCTTTTGTCCGTCTGCCCCACGAAGGACGCTTCCGCCGCCGTGGTGCGCGCGGTGCTGCGTGTAAAAACGACGCCGGAGCATTGAGGCGCGGCACAGACGGGCACAGCCCGCGTGGCATTGCGCGCCGCGCGGCGGCGCTGCTGCTGACACTGCTGTGGGCCGCGCTGACGGCTTCGGCAGGGGCGGCGGAGGGCGGCCCGGAGCGCGGCGCGCCCTTTGATATATCGGACGAGCCGCTGTCCGACGCGCAGCTGCCCGAGGTGTCCGCGTCGGCCTATTTTGTGATGGATGCGGAATCGGGGCAGGTGCTGCTGCAGCGCGAGCCGGACGCGCGCCATTTTCCGGCCAGCGTCACAAAAATCATGACGGCGGCGCTCGTGCTGGAGGCCTGCGGGGACCGGCTGTCCGAGCGGGTGCCGGCGAGCGAGGCGGCCCTGGCCGCCGTGGGCGAGGGTTCGACCATGATTTCGCTGCGCCCCGGCGAAACGCTGACGGCCGGGCAGCTCCTCTGCGCAACCATGCTGGAGAGCGCTAACGATGCGGCCAATGTGTTGGGCGAATTCGTGGACGGCGACCTCGCGTCGTTTGTGCGCCGCATGAATGACAAGGCGCGCGCATTGGGCATGGCGCGCACACATTTTGAAAATCCCAGCGGCTATCACGCGGACGGCCATTACACCACGGCCCGCGATATGGCCGGGGCCATGCGGTGGGCGCTGACCGTACCGGGCTTTTTGGAGCTGATCGGTGTCGAGGAGTACACGCTCCCGCCCACGGACAAAACGGCGTATCCGCGCCAGTTCCGGACAGATAACCGTCTTTTGCTGGAGGGGGAGCGCCATTACGATGGGATCCTTGGTGGGAAGAGCGGCTGGACGCCTGAGGCGCGCTACACGATGATCGAGGCGGCGCGGCGCGGCGGCCACACGCTGATCGCGGTCGTGCTGGACTGCCCGACCGCCTCGGACCGCTACGTGGACTGCGCGTATCTTTTAGACTACTGCTTCGCAAGCTTCCAGCCCTATGAGCTGGACGGCGCGTCGCTGGAGCTGCCGAAGCTTCAGGTGTGGAGCGGCGGCGAGCAAAAGGGCATGGTCCAATTGGAAACGGCGGCCTCGCTCCTTCTGCCCGAGGGCTGTGCGCCTCAGGACGTTTTGGCCGAGACGGAGCTGCCGCTCTGGTACGTCTACGGCGTCGAATTCGAGGCTTCGGTGACGCTGACGGACACGCGCACGGGGCGGCGAATCTGCACCGTCGCGATCGAGCCCGAGGCCGAGGCGCTGCGGCAGCTGCTGGGCCTTCCGGCGCAGGAGGCGGTGTGGGACAGCCGAAAGCTGCCGGGGCTTGTGTTCTACGCGGCGTTGCTCGCGGCACTGGCGTTTTTCACCTCGCGCTATGCGGCGCGCACCCGCGCCATGCGCGGACGCTCGGCGCGCCGGTCGCTGCTGCGCCTGCGTGAGCGGCTGCCCGCGCCGCCGGAGGAGAAGGACGAGCCGCCTGCTTCCGGGGACGAGCCGCCCGAGGACGGACCGCCCACGCCGCCCGCAGGCACGCGCCGGGCGGTGGGCGGGTATGCGCCGCGGCGCTGAGAGGCTTTCGCCGGCGTCCGGGCTCTCCGGAAGAGCGGACGCCCAGCGTGGAGGATTTTTTACCGACGCAAATTTTCTTGCGCGGGCCCATTGATTTTTATAGATTCCCGTCGAATAAAATAATTAGCTCATAGAATAAGGAGAGGACGACATGGAAGATAAGCGCTCTGAGATTCTGCTGGAGTCCGGCACCAACGAATTGCAGATTCTGGAATTTAAGATGGCGGATCAATTATTTGGCATCAACGTGGCCAAGGTGAGCGAGATCCAGGTGGCGGTGCCGACTACACCGATGCAGAAATCGCATCCGGACGTCGAGGGAATCTTCCGCCCGCGCGACGAGATCATCACGGTCATCGACATGGCGCACTACCTGTCGCTGCCCCCGTCGGAAAACCCCGAGCGCGATATTTTCATTATCACGCGCTTCAACCAGCAAAATTTTGCGTTCCATGTCCATTCCGTCGTCGGCATGATCCGCATTTCGTGGACGCATATGCAAAAGCCGGATCAGCTGATTTACGGCGGCGACGAGGGCGTGGCCACTGCAATTGCCGAATACAACGGGCAGCTGATCACAATTCTCGACTTTGAAAAGATCGTATCCGAGATCTGTCCGCAGACCGGCATCCAGACGGAGGACATTGAAAAGCTTGGCCACCGTGAGCGGCGCGACGCGCCGGTGCTGATCGCCGAGGATTCCATGTTGCTGTCCAAGCTGATTGTGGAGTCACTGCACCGCGCGGGCTATGTCAATACCATCAAAACGGACAACGGCCAGGAGGCGTGGGATTTTCTGACGGAAATCGTCGACAACGGCGATGATCTGCGCTCGCATGTCGCGTGCGTTGTCTCGGATATTGAGATGCCCTTGATGGACGGCCATCGCCTGACAAAGCTCATCAAGGAATCGCCGCAGCTCAAGGTTCTGCCGGTGATTCTCTTCTCATCCCTGATCGACGAGGAGATGCGCCGCAAGGGCGAGCAGCTGGGCGCAAACGCACAGATCTCGAAGCCCGAGATCGCGCAGCTTGTCACGCTGATCGACCGCTTCACCGCGCCGCAGGCCAACGGATAAGCGCTGGCGCCATAAAATAATCGGGAGCGCCTGAACAGAGGGCTCTGAGACGGCCTGAACAGCGAGGGCCTTTGGCGGCGCGCCCTATCCGGCATTCGCCGCATGGCTTGGATACTCCTAAAATCATCTCACCCCTTGACATTTCCCTCTGCGGGAACGTCAAGGGGTGAGTTTTTCACTGTAAAAAGCGCGGCAAAAAATTCTATATGCTTTCAAAGTGCAACCCCGTGCGCTTCACCGTGGGGCAGGAGGGGATGCCTTTCAATGAATTACGAGCGCGCGGCGTCCGAGCTGCTCGAAGCTGGCGAGAAACGCCTGCTTGTCCACGGTGCAGACGCCCTGGAGCGGGTCCATCAGCTCGCAGGTGTCGCGGCCCCAACCCATCAGCACCACGCAGTGCAGGTTCATATACGGCACATAGACCTCGCCCGAATCCGGGAGGATCCACGCAGAGGCGCCGGTGTACGGCTCGTCGAGCGCGCGCGTCACCCATACCACCACGGGGTCGCCGCCGCGCAGATACTGTTCTAATCCCGCCGCCGTGACGCCTGTCACATTAAAGGCGTGCATCGGCGAGCCGTAATCGCGCAGATAGCGATTCGCCCCGCGCGCCAGCGGCACGGCAAAGCAATAGTAGCCGCGCATGGTGGCCGGGTCGCCCGGATACGCGCGCTCGGGGTCCGGGCCGACAAGGCCATAGGGCGTCTCGATGAAATCCTCGCGCGGGATATAGGCATAGGCCAAATCCAGCTTGTCCGCCGCGACGCCCTTGTAATTCAGCAGCGCCGCGAGGCTGGCAGCCTCACAGCCGTTGCGCAGCTGCGGCGTCTGCAAAAGGGCGCGCACCGGCAGCCGCACGTCGAACCACATGCGGGCGTAGCCGCTGGCGAGGGGCGCGCCCGGCGCGGCAAGCGCGCGCTCGATATATTCCAGCGGGCACGGGCGCCGGAACAGCAGCGGGGGCAAGGGCTCTTTGGGCTGCTCTGTCCGCGTCCGCCTTGGCTGCGCGCTGTGGCGCGGCTTTTCCGGCACAAACGCCGCCGCGCTCCAGCACCGGAGCCGGCACGCCGCAAGGCCCAGCAGCAGCGCTAAGGCCAGCGCGAAAAGCACAGCCGCAAGGCGCGCCAGCAACCGCCTGTCCGACCGCCCCTCCCGCGCCCAGCGCCGCGCGAGGGCCGCCGCGCAA
>CANRZX010000063.1 GCA_947644575.1 uncultured Clostridia bacterium
CCTTTTTGCTGTAGCGGTGTTTGCCTGCCCGGCGCATGTCCGTGCAGGCAAACAGAATTAACCCCTTGTCGACAAACTGAAGAACAGGCATCAGAACCTGTCCCCCTTGAATCGCGGACGCCTATTCGTATCCGCGAAAAAAAATCAGACAACCCAAAGTGAAATCACGATTTCCTTCAGGCTGTCTGATTTTATGTATTCAGCTGTAATCTTACGTATCCCACGTACTTTTCAGCACAGCGCGAAAAAATTCAAAAGCGCGATCCATAAAAAGATCGTGAAGAGGCAGGCCACGTGGCTGACCGCGACGCCAAGACCCGCCAGCTCCCCGTTGCCGCCCAGCTCCACCGCCATCGGATAAGACGAGCTCGCCACCGGAGCGGCGTAAATCAGGAAAAGCGACGTCAACTCGATCCCGCGGAAGCCCATTGCCGCCGCCAGCGTCAGGAATACGCCCGGCACGAGCACCAAACGTCCCAAATCGGCCCAGACGAGATAACGCCGGTAGCGCCGCAAGCCGCTGAAGGTCAGCGTCGCGCCCGTACACACTAGCGCAAGCGGCGTCGCCGTTGCGCCCAAATCCGCCAGCGGCTTACGCAGCATCTGCGGGAGTTGCACGCCCAACCCGTTGAACAGCAGTCCGAGCGCGCTGCCGATGATCAGCGGGTTCTTCGCGACACCCGCCAAAAGGCGCGGTACGGAAAGCTTTTCCCCGCCCCGGTACACCTCGAACAGCACAACGGCCAAAATATTGAACATCGGCACGACGAACGCGGCCATCACCGAGACCACGCTCAAATTCTGTCCGGGATACATATTTTCCGCGATGGACAGGCCGAACAAAACATAGTTTGCCCGGTATAGCATCTGGATCAGAGTCGGCGCGTCGCGCCGGTCCTTCACAAAGCGGCTGACAACCCACCACGACACGGCAAAGAGCGCCAGCACCGAGGCCAGCCCGTACAGAATGAGCTTCGGCTGCAGCACCGTGGAAAAATCGGAGGAATAGATTTCCAAAAACAGCTTGATGGGCAAAAAGACCTGGAGCACCAAACGGTTGACCTGCTTAAACGCGTCCGCGCCGAGCAGCTTTGTCTTCCGGATCCCGACGCCCATCGCCATGAAGAACAGGATCGGAAAAACGACCCGGAACGACAGGACAAAATACTGCAACTTCCTCACTCCTTTTTTAGCAAACCATGCTTATCTCCCTGATCAGGCGCGCGCCGCTCACGGCTCGTCCCCCTGCTCGTAGGTCTCCTGCTCCTCGGCCAGCTTTTCCCATTCCGCCAGCACCTCGTCCTGATGGAAACGCGTGTCGTCCAGTTCGTCACAGACGTCCCGCAGGCGCATGTGATCGCGCAGAACCTCGGGGTCGTTGACCGCGTCCTCCAATTCCAGCACGCGCAGGGCGAGCGTTTCCATTTCGTCCTCCAGCGCCTTCAGCCGCGCGCGCACCTCCGCTTTGCGGCGGCGCTGCTCTTTTCCATAGGCGGCCTTTCCCGTCTGCGCCGCCTTTTCCAGCACGGGCGGCTTTTGCGGCGGCTGCGCCGCGCCGCGGTGTAGCATGGCGTCGTAGCTTTCATACCGCACGGCACGGCCGTCCTCCAAATGCAGGATCGGGCAGGCGAGGCTGTTCATCAGATAGCGGTCGTGCGTGACAATCAGCAGCGTGCCCTCATACTGCGCCAGCGCCGCGCCCAGCGATTCGCGCGTGTAGATGTCCAAATGGTTCGTCGGCTCGTCCAAAAAAAGAATGTTCGGCTTTTCCAGCAGGATCTCGGCAAAGCGCAGGCGCGCCAGCTCGCCGCCCGAGAGCGCGGCGCACGGCTTGAACACGTCCTCGCCGCGAAAGCTCAGCCTCGCGAGATGGCTGCGCACCTCAAGCTCGGTGAATTTGGGATACTTGTCCCAGATGGCGCTGATCACCGTACCGCCGCGCCGCAGCTGCTGCTGCTCGAATACGGACGGCTTCGCGCCCGTGCCAAGGCGCACCGTCCCCGCCTGCGGGCGCAGCCGACCGTCCAGCACGCGCAGCAGCGTAGACTTGCCCGCCCCGTTCGGCCCGGCGATCACAAGGCGCTCGCCGCGCTTCACCTGCAGGTCAAGACTGTCGATCAGCTTTTTGCCGCCCAGCGTAACGGAAATGTTTTTCGCCGTCAAAATCTCATTATACGGCGTCACGTCGAAGGTGAAACGAAATTTCAGGTCGGTGTGTGCAACGCGCGGCGCCTCGGTGATCTCCATTTTTTCGAGCTGCTTGCGGCGGCTCTGCGCCATTTTTGTGGTAGAGGCGCGCACAAGGTTGCGCGCGACGTAATCCTCCAGCTTCGCCGCCTTTTCTACGTCCGCGTCATGCTGCTTCTGCTGCAGCGCGACGGCCGCCTCCTTCTGCGGCAGATAAGCCGAGTAGTTGCCCTTATAAGCGGTCAGACGGTTCTCCTCGATCTCGAAAATGCGCGTGCATACGGCGTCCAAAAAATAGCGGTCATGGCTCACCACCAAAATCGCGCCGGAATACCCCTTCAGATACCCCTCTAACCACTCCATCGTCTCGAAATCCAAATGGTTCGTCGGCTCGTCCAAAATCAGCAGATCGGGCCTTTGTAGCAAAAGCTTCGCCAAGCAGAGGCGCGTGTGCTCGCCGCCGGAGAGGACCGCGACGCTTTTGGCGTAATCCTTGGCCGGAAACGCCATCCCGTTCAGAATTTTTTTGATCTGGGTGTCCATATGATAGCCGTCGGCCGCGTCGATCGCCGCGGACAGCGCCGCGTGGCGCTCCAGCAGAGCGGCGTCGTCGGGGCTGCGCTCCATCTGCCGCTCGACGCGCTTCATCTCCTCCATCGCGTCGAGCACGGGGCGGAACGCGTTCTCCATTTCTCCATATACGGTGCGGGTGGGATCGAGCACGCTGTTCTGCTCTAAGTAGCCGACGGTAGCGCCGCGCGCCAGCACGATTTCGCCGCCGTCCGGCTCCAACTCGCCCGTGATCATTTTGATGAGCGTCGTTTTCCCCGCGCCGTTTTCCCCAATCACGCCGGCCCGATCCTGTGCGTCCAGCGTGAAATTGATCCCCGTCAGGCAAAGTTCCGCCCCGAAATATTTTTGCAAATCCTGTATTGTCAGCAGCATAATTCCCTCAAGGCCCGATCCTGTAGATCGTCACATCGTTGTTTTCATAGGCGACCAGAAGCTCGCCGAGCTGGCTCGTCCCGCCCGCATATTGCTTGGAAAAGACCAAATAATCGATTCCCTCGCGCTCACACAGGGCGCGCACTTGCTCAGGCGGCGTAGCGGCGTCAAAGAGCGCATCGTTCACCGCCCGCTTTTCCGCCACAACGGGCGCGGAAACGCCCATGTTCGTCACGGCGTAGGTATAGCCCTCCATATACGCCTGCCGCCCGCTCATGGCGGTATACAGGCTGGAGATACCGTCCTCCCCGACGCTCATGCTGTGGATGCGGTTGGTGGCGAACTGCGCCGTCAGCGGCGTATTTTCCCGCAGCCAGTCCATCGCCGTCTCGTCCCCGGCGCGCGCCGTGCTGACATACGGGTATTTCGGGATAATATCCAAATTGCGCGCCAGCTGCCGCGCGCCGCTGCCCGTAAAATTGACCATCAGCACCGCCGTCGTCGCGAGGCCGACCGCGCCGCACACCGTATGGAACGCGCGCGTCCCCCGGCCGCACGGCGCGTCAAGCCGATCCACCGCGAGCAGGTTCAAAAAGAAAATCGCGATCAGCGCGAAATAAAGCTGGCTGTAGGACGGGTGCCAGAACAAAAAATAGGCGAGGAACCCGCCCGCGACCATGCCGTTGGCAAACAGGCGCTCCGGCGGCAGGCTCCATATCCCGCGCAGATCGCGCCACAGCCCCCGCAGATAAAGCGGAAGCTGAAGCGGCTGCATGCAGAATATCAGCGCCAGCGCCCCCAGCGCCAGCGCCGCCGCGCGCGCCGCGCCGCCCATATCCAAAAAGGGCGACAGTCCTCCGCCGAGGACGGATTCCTCAATCGTGCGAAAGCCAAAGCGGACGCTGGTATTCGTGCCGGAGGAAAAGATCACAAAGTATACCGTCAAAAAGATCGCGGCCACGCCGGCGAGCGCCGCCAGCGCCCGGCCAAGGCGCGGACGGCGGAAGAGCAGGAACAGCATCGTGATGACAAAGCTGCACGCGGCGATGGCCGCCGCCGGGCCCTTGGAAAAGCAGGCCAGCACAAAGCTGCCGAGGAATACCGCGAGGTACCGCCAGCCGACGTCGAAGCTGCGGCGCGCCATCTCGATGAACAAAATCGAAAAGCACGAAAGGAAGATGACCGCCGTCCCCTGCGCGTTGATATTGGTAATCAGGTGCATCAGGTTCGTATTGTTGAAAATGCCCCGCCCATTCGTCAGCGCCGTCCAGAGGCTCGCGCAATTAAACAGCAGCAGCACAAAGGGGAACCAAAAGGTTTTTTCCGGGCTGCCCTGATAAAAGCAGCGCCCCAGCGCGTAAACGCAGCAAAGCATCGCCGCCAGCACCGCCGGCGCGGCGTAAAACACGTAAATATCATAGCAGGGAACGCCGCTCACGATCGACAGCGCGCCCAGCGTCATTTCCGTCAGATAGTGGTACGACAGGCGCACCATCGAAAAGCGGATGTCTTGCGGCGGGAACGCGATGGCGAAGGAATTGGCGTTGCCGATGTTCCACATCACGTCCTGCGTCAAAATGATCTCGCCCACCGCCGAGGGATGGGCGTTCTTCACGCTGATCTGGCAGGCGAACAGCACCAGCAGCACGCCCCACAGCGCCGCGTAGGCCGGCACAGGGCCGCCGGAAAAAAGCTTTTTCAGCGCTTTCCCCGGGGACGGCAGCGCGCCGTTCAGAAAAATCAGCCAGAAAAGCCCCAGCGCGGGCGGCAAGAGGCGCAGCGCCCACAAGACGTCCAGTCTGCGGCAAAAGCAGTACAGCACCGCCAAAAAGCCTGTCCCTAACAGAATGCCCAGCGGCGCGGCGTACTGCGGCAGCACGCAGTCCACCCCGGTGACGCGCGCCCAGAAGCGGCCCGGAAGATAGAGGTACCCGGCGGCGCACAGAAGAAAGACAAACAGGCCCCAAAGCCCGGCCCCGCTCAAGGAAATCAGCGCGAAATACACCAGCACGCACACCGCGCAAAGCCCCAGCTTCACGCGGACAAAGCCGCCGCTCAGAGCCGCCAGACGCTGTTTCATCGTCTCCCTCTTTTCTTCTCCGTTTTTTGCGGCTGCGTGCCGCCGGGCATCCCCGGCGGCACGCGCAGCCTCTTGCAGCGGCAGAGAAAGCCCGCGCCCGTGCCGGGCCCGGCGCTCCTGTGCCTTATTGCATGAGTAAGCACTGAACAAATCGTAGCGCCCGCATCGGCGGCAAATTATTCCGTCAGACATCACAAAAATACTCGCCAATCCACAAAGGATTGCCTGCGTTTTTTGTTTCCTCTGACACAAAATTTGCTCGCCGCTTCGCGACCCCGCATATTCTCGCGGGGAAGCATCGGCCGCGCGTTCCAAACGCGGCCGATGTACACTCCGCTTTATTCAGCACTTACTTGAACAGGCGGTTCAGCAGAGAGACCGCCACGCTGATGATGCCCATCACAATGAAGATCCCGCACATGCCGAGGATCAGGACGTTCAGGGCCTGCCAAAGCATATCCATTGGTTTACGCTCCCTTGTTCTTTATTTTTCAAAAGGCCCGGCCCGCTTTCATCGGGCAATCAGATTCAGGATCAGCCCGCCCGCGATCACGCTGGCGATCTGCCCGCCGACATTGACGCCCGCGGCGTGCATCAGCAGGAAATTCTGCGGATCCTCCTTCAGGCCCATTTTGTGGATGACGCGGCTGCTCATCGGGAACGCCGAAATGCCGCACGCGCCAATCATCGGATTGATCTTGTTTTTTGTGAACAGGTTCAGGAATTTTGCGAACATCACGCCGCCGATGGTATCGAAGATGAATGCGACCAGCCCCAGCAGCAGGATCATCAGCGTGCCCGCCGAAAGGAACTGCTCCGCCTGCATCTGCGTCGCGACCGTGATGCCCAGCACGATGGTAATCAGATTCGCCAGCGCGTTCTGCGCCGTCTCGGACAGGCTGTTCAGCACGCCGCATTCCCGCAGCAGATTGCCGAACATCAAAAAGCCCACTAAGGAGACGCTGCGCGGCGCGACAAGCCCCGCGATGACCGTGACGACAATCGGGAACAGAATGCGCACCGTTTTGCTGATTTCCTTCGCCTCATAGGGCATCCGGATCAGCCGCTCCCGGCGCGTCGTCACAAGGCGGATCACCGGCGGCTGGATGATGGGCACCAGCGCCATATAGCTGTACGCGGCCACAATGATCGCGCCCAAATACTTCGTACCGTAATAATTGCCCACAAAGATGGACGTCGGCCCGTCCGCCGCGCCGATCACCGCCACGCTGGCCGCGTCCTGAAGGCTGAACATGCCCGGGAAAATCAGGTTGGCCACGCAGGCGAGCAGCAGCGTCATGAAGATGCCGAACTGCGCCGCCGCGCCGAACAGCAGCAGCTTCGGATTTGACAGCAGCGGGCCGAAATCAATCATCGCGCCGATGCCGATGAACAGCAGCAGCGGGAACAATTCGTTCGCGATGCCCGCGCGGAACAGCTCGCTGAGCGCGCCAGCCTCAATCCCCATCTCGCGCATCTGATCGATCGCGCCGGACAGAGGCAGGTTGACAAGAATCGCGCCAAAGCCCATCGGCAGCAGCAGGCTCGGCTCCATATCCTTTTTGATTGCGAGGTAGATCAGCACGCCGCCAACGGCCCACATCACCACCATTTTCGCGGCGGAAAGCGCGTCGAGCGACAATATGCCGCCGAACATGGCATAAATAAAATCTGTAAATAGTTTCACAAGTCGCTTCCTCGTTTCATTCCAGAATTTCGATTACGGAACAAACGGGCCGCTCTGAAGCTATCGCAGTGGGATTCACAAGCGAAGCTCTCCAGAGCTTCCCCTGTCCTTGCTTTTTTACATCATTTCAGGTGCGCGTCGCACCACGCGCGGACGTCCTCATAGACCTCGGCACGGTTGATCTCGTTCAAAATCTCGTGCCGCGCGCCGGGATACAGCTTGATCGAAACGTCCTTGACGCCTGCGTCCTCCAGCATGCGGTACACCTTTTCCACGCCCTTGCCGTAATCGCCGACCGGATCCATGTCCCCGGCGAACAGCGCCACGGGCAAGGCCTTTGGAAACGCGCCGGCCCATTCCGGGCGGCTGACGGCGCGCAGGATCGTCATCAGGTCATGGAACGCGGCGGCGGTGAAGATAAACGTGCATTTTTCATCCGCCGCGTACTTTGCCACAATCTGCGCGTCGCGCGTGATCCAGTCATAGGGCGTCGCAGGATTTTCCACGCGCTTGAGATACTGGCCGAAGGCCATGCTGTTGAGGAATTTCGAGCGGTACTTCGCCCCCTTGCGCCGGCTGATCCACTCGGTCAGCACAAGGCCCACACCGGCCATCGGATTGGGGCCGCCCGTGCCGCTGAGCACCAGCGCGTCCAGCGTATCGGGATAGCGCGCCGCGTAGGCCCGCGCGAAAAAGCTGCCCATGCTGTGGCCCAAAAGGATCAGCGGCAGCTCGGGATACGCCGCGTGGGCCAAACGGTTCATCTGGTTCAGATCGCGCAGGACGTAGTCGCAGCCGTTTTTCTCGGCAAAAAAGCCGTCCGTCCCGTTCACTCCGTCGCTGGTCGCGCCGTGGCCCAAATGGTCGTTGCCGCACACCACATAGCCGTGCCGGGCCATGTAGCCCGCGAAATCATCATACCGCCCGATATATTCGCACATCCCGTGCGACAGCTGAAGGATCGCGCGCGGGGGTACGTCCGGACAGACATAATAATACCCCGCGACGGTGTCCGCGCCGTTGGACGATTCAAAGCTGATGGCGCTTTTCTTTACTTCCGGCATTGGCCAGTTCCTCCTCTTCCATCACGATGCGCAGCAGCTCCTCGTAGCCGCGAATGGTGTGCGTCGGCTTCGGCGCTCCCTCGGGCAGCGCCGCGTCGTCAAAATTGCACCAGCAGGTGTCAAGACCGGCGTTCCTGCCCCCGGCGATGTCCGCCTTCAGCGAATCGCCGATCATCAGCACCTTTTTCCGGTTTTCAATCCCCAGCGTGTTCAGCGCCGTCTCAAAGATCTTGCGCGACGGCTTCGACGCGCCGACGCGGCCGGAGATGAACACTCCGTCGAAATAGCGGCCCAGCCCTGAGCGCTCCAAGCGGCCCGTCTGCACCCGCTCGACGCCGTTGGACACGACGGCCAGCGTGGCCACCTCGGCCAATTCCTCCAGCGTCTCCTGCGCGCCGGGGAAAACATCCGCCCGCTGAGAAAGCTGCGTCAGATAATAATCGTTGATTTTAACAGGATTCCCCTTTACGCCGAAGGTATCCAGCAGCTTTTCAAAGCGCTGCACCACCAGCTTATCCTGCCGCACCTTCCCCTGCTCCAGCGCGGCCCACAGGGCGTTATTGATATTGTGATAGGCCGCGACGGCCTCCTCGGTCTCCGGCAGCGAAAAGCGCGCGAGCGTCTCGCGCAGAGCCGCGTCCTCCGACGCCTTGAAATCCAGCAGCGTACCGTCTACATCAAATAACAGGCAATAATAAAACGCCACGGGTCCACATTCCTTCCTTAGTAAATTATGCCGCCGTGATTCATATCTTTCCGCCTTAAACGGCCAAAAGGCGCCGCGATCAGGAAAAATCCGGCGGACTGCGCTGCGGCGCACCGCTGTGCGCCACGCTCTGGCGGCGTGTCGCGAGCGGATGCTCGCGCAGGTACTGCATCAGCAGCTCGAGACCGGCCTCGCTCATATGCAGGCCGTCCTCGATCACATAGGCGGGCTTAGCAAAGCCGTTCTTGCCCTTAAGCGCCTGCGCGGAATTCAAAAACGGCAGGTGACGCTTTTGGCAGAACGCCTCCAGCGCGTCGTTGAATTCGTCGATCCTATCCATTGTGACGTCGGGATACGACCGCACCTCGCCCACCGGGGGGATGGCGTTCACAATGATATCACAGTCCGGCGCGGCCTGTTGCAGCGCGTCGACAGCGTCAGCGTAAAGGCTGATGAATTCCTCGCACGTAAATTTTCCGCCCGCGTTGTTCGTGCCGAACGTCATCACCACCCGGCGCGGGCGCACCAGCGCGACCGCCTCGGCAATGGTGTAGCCGCGCGCGTCGCCCTCGAAGCGCACGCAGGGGACGCCGGTCACGCCCTCAATCCCCATTCCCTCCTGCGCCATGTAGTTTTCCAACGGCACAAGGCCATAGACATACATCCGCACGGTGTTGGAATCGCCCAGCCATAGCGTATCGGCCAAATACGCCTCGCCCGCGTCCGTCCCCGGCGGCAGCTCACCGTCCGAGAAAAGAGTCTCCTCCGGCTCCTCCGCAGGTGCCGAAATAGGCCGTGCCACAGCCTGAACCGGGAATAGCGCCGCCTGTTCGCGCGCCTCCCGAATCAACAGCGCGACGACCGTCCCACCGCTGGCAAGGAAAAAAGCTACGCACAGCAGCAGCACGGCAAGAGCCTGCCGCTGCCGCTTGGGCACGCGGGGCCAGTCACGCAGATGAAACTGTGTATGGGCACTGTTCAAATACCGTCATCCTTTTATGTTCTGTTCTGTTTTCCCGTCTCGCCGTGGCGCAGCAGCCAGCCGCACAGTTCCTCGACCGTGGGGAGCATCGCCAGCGGCGAAAAGGGCTCCAACTCCCCGCGCGAGCCGTAGCCGTACAGGGCCCCGACCGCGGGCAGCCCGCAGTCCGCCGCGTCCTGCATGTCGTTGTCCCGGTCGCCCACCATCACGGCGCGCCTGCCCCGCAGGCAGGGCTGGGCCAGCACATGGCGCATCACGGCGGTTTTGGTGTCTAAGGACGCGTCCGACGTCGAGCCACCGATATAGTCGAACCGGTCCGCCAGCCCCTTTTCGGAAAGGAGCCGGACGGCCATATACCGGACCTTCGACGTCGCGAGGCAGACGGTGTAGCCCGCCGCGCGCAGCGCCGTCAGCATCTCCGGCACACCGGGATACACCCTCGTCAGCGGCCCGCTGACCTCGGCGTAGCGCGCCCGATAAATTTCAATCGCGCGCTCTACCTGCTCTGCCGGCAGCAGCTGAGCGAAGCTGTCCCTCAGCGGCGGGCCCAAAAAGCGGCGCAGCCGCTCCCGGTCCGCCTTTTTTCCGAATTGCTCCAGCGTGTATTCAAAGCACGCGAATATCCCGGGCGCGGAGTCAAACAGCGTGCCGTCCAAGTCAAACAAAACCGCCTGAAAGCCCCGCAAGGCGTAACGCCCCCTTCTCTTCTGCATCCGGCAAAGCTCCCTATGCCGTTAGGCCAGTAGCATCCGGTCGTTCGCGAACGCGCCGTCGCTCGCCGATTCAAATTTTGCCAGCAAGTCGCCAACCTTCAGATGCTTTTTCGTCTCGCCGGAGACGTCATAAATAATGTTCCCCTCATGCATCATCACCAAACGGTTGCCGTAGCGGATGGCGTCTTTCATGTTGTGCGTGACCATGAGCGTGGACAGGCCGTTTTCACAGACAATTTTCTCTGTCAGCGTCAGCACCTTCTGCGCGGTCTTGGGGTCGAGCGCAGCGGTGTGCTCGTCCAGCAGCAGCAGGCGGGGGCTTTGCAGCGTCGCCATCAGCAGCGTCAGCGCCTGCCGCTGCCCTCCGGAGAGCAAGCGTACCTTGCTCGTCAGCCGGTTTTCGAGACCAAGCTCCAGCATCTTCAGCTTTTCACGGTACAGCTCGCGCTCTTCGTTTGAGATGCCCCAGCGCAGCGTGCGCGTTTTGCCCCGGCGGTACGCCATCGCCAGATTTTCCTCAATGCCCATGTTCCCGGCCGTGCCCATCATGGGGTCCTGAAACACGCGGCCCAGCAGCTTTGCGCGCCGGTACTCCGGCAGCCTTGTAATATCCTGTCTGTCCAACAGAATGCGGCCCGCGTCGGCGGAGTGTACGCCCGCGATCAGGTTCAGCATCGTGGATTTTCCCGCGCCGTTGCCGCCGATCACGGTGACAAAATCGCCCTCGTTCAGCGTAAAGCTTAGGTTCCGGATCGCCTGTTTTTCATTGATGGTGCCGGGATTGAACACCTTATCAATATTTTTCAGCTCCAACATCGCGCTCACTCCCTTCCCGCCTGCGCCGCCGCGGCTTTCGGCTTCAAAAATTTCTTTTGCAACGTGGGAACGCTGAGCGCCACGGCAACCGTAACGGCGCTGAACAGCTTCAGATCCTCCGTGGAAAGGCCGAGCTGGAGAACGAACGCGATCACAATCTGATAGATCACCGAGCCCGCGACAATCGCGCCCAGCTGATAGGCAAAATTGAAGCGCACGCCGAAAATGACCTCGCCGATGATAACGCTGGCCAAGCCGATCACGATCGCGCCGCGCCCCATGTTGACGTTCGCGCTGCCCTGATACTGCGCGAGCAGGCCGCCCGCGAGGCCGACCAATCCGTTGGACAGCACCAAACCGATGATTTTCATTGCATCGGTATTCACGCCTTGCGCGCGCACCATTTTGCGGTTGTTGCCCGTGGCGCGGATGGCACAGCCCAGCTCCGTGCCGAAGAACCAGTACAGCACCGCCACAACCGCCACAATCACCGCCGCGCCAATGACAAGCGCCATCGAAATATTGCCAAGACTGATGACGACCGGCTGGCGCAGCAGCGCAACACTGGATTTGCCCATAATGCGCAGATTGACAGAGTACAGCCCTAATTGTGTTAAAATCCCGGCGAGAATTGCGGAAATATGCAGGCGCGTGTGCAGAAAGCCCGTGACAAGACCGGCCAGCATACCGGCCAGCACCGCGAACGCCAGCGACAACAGCGGGTGCATGCCCATAAGGATCAGCACCGCGCTCGTCGCACCTCCTGTACAAAGGCTGCTGTCGACTGTAAGATCCGCAATGTCGAGCAGCTTATATGTGATATAAACGCCCAAAGCCATAACGCCCCAGACAAGTCCCTGCGCGGTCGCGCCGGGGATCGCCGCGATGATTCCACCCATCATTCCATCCGTCCTTTTCCGTATGCGTTTTTGATACACAGAAATTAGTATAGCACAAAACAGGCGGAAGGGCAAAGCCCTTCCGCCTGTTTTTCCGACTTTTTTTGTAAAAAATGCAATTCTTTCAAGGATACATTCTTACGCGGCTTTCGCGGGAGCATACTTTAGCCTTCCCGAGAGGGTCAATGCGGCGTTTCCGAGCGGGGCAAAATTGCCCCTGCGCGGGCCGCGCCGAACAAATTTTTACGACAAATTTCGATTTCCCTTTCTTCCGCAAAAACATCCCCCACATCCAAGCACGATAACCGCCAAAAGAAACCGATGGAAAGCGCCGATTTTATCCGAGCAAATCGTTGGGGATCTCCAAACCGATGGCCTTGCAGTTCTCCTCATTTACAGCAAACTCCAAATCCGCGGTAGCGGCAAAACCGACCGGAACTGTAGAGACATCCTTGCCGTTGACTAAAATATCCACTGCCTGCGCGGCAGCCATTTTGCCAAGATTGTAATAGTTGATGCCATACGTCGCCGTACCGCCGGAATCCACCATGCCGCTCTCCCCGCAGATCACAGGAATCTTCGCCTGCTCGGCGACCAGCGCGGCCGTAGGCATATTCTCCGCGAACAGATTGTCCGTGGGAACATAAAGGGCATCCACCTCGCCGACGGCCTTTGTGGTAACGGGTTGAATTTCATTGACATCCGCGACAGGATATTCCGTCACCGTCAGGTCGAGCGCCTCAAACGCAGTGCGGGCGAGACGAGCCTGAAGCGTAGAATTATCCTCCGCCGAGCAGTACAGGATGCCGACCGTCTTGGCATCCGGCACCAGCTTCATAAGCAAGTCGGCCTGTTCCTCAATAGGATTCATATCGGAGGTACCCGAAATATTGCCACCGGGGGCCTCATTGCTGTCGACCAGCCCGGCCTCCACAAAATCGGTGACGGCCGTAGCAAGGATGGGAATCTCCGTCGTGGCCTGCGCGGCCGTCTGCGCGGCCGGCGTGGCGATGGCAAGAATCAGATCCACCTTATCGTTGACAAACTTTGTGGCAATGGTCGCGCAGTTGGCGCTTTCTCCCTGAGCGTTCTTCACGTCGATGTTGTCTCTGCTGAAGCCCGCCTCGACTAACGCATCAATAAAGCCCTCGCGCGCGGCGTCCAGCGCCGGATGTTCCGCTAACTGAACTATGCCGATGTGAAAATCGGCGGCGGCGGCCTGACCGGCGGAATCCGCCCCGGACGGCTCCGCGGGAACAGACGCAGAAGTATCCGCGGGGGTTTGACTGGCTGCAGGCGCGGCCGAAGACGAGCCGGTGTTCCCGCAAGCCACAAGGCCCAGCGCCATCACGGCAGCAAGGCACAATGCAAGCAGCTTTTTCATACTTTTTCCTCCCTGACGCTTTCATAAAAAATGCAAAAAATATGCATTTTCTTGAAGCTTTATCAGGCTAAAGTATATCACAATTTCTTTGTTGTGACAAGGGCGGAATACAACTAAATTTCAACACATTCGCCTGATTTTTTTGTATAAAAATACTTCTTTTTTTGGGGGAACTGTGTTCCTGAGGAACCGCTTCTAATAGCAAGGTGTTTTTACATAGTAATGGAAATCGCCCTGCTCAAACGCATTTTTGTAATCCAATGGATTAAATTCGTTTTGCAATCTCTAAAGCGATATGGAATTTATTCAAATTATGGTTGGCGTCGCTCAAGTTCTCCATCTCATACTTACTTTCCGATAAAACATCTCCGGTTACAAGAAAATCATATAATTCAAAACCATAGAAATCACAAACGGACTGTACGCCCGCCAATTCCAT
>CANRZX010000064.1 GCA_947644575.1 uncultured Clostridia bacterium
CCGTCCCGCAGCTCGGCCGCGCCCGCGCTCAGCCGCCCGGCGCCCTCCGCCGTCTGGCCAACGCCCGCCGTGTACTGCGCAAGGCCGGCGTAAAAGCTGGCGTAGCTGTCAAGCTGGCCTTTCAGCGCCGCGATGCTGGCCGCGCCCGCCTGCGCCTGCCCGAGCGCCGCGTTGATCTGCCCCTGCACCTCGTCGGAGCCCATGTTCTGCGCGATCAGCTCGGCGACCTTCTGCTCGGTCTGGGCCTCGATCATCGCCGTGAGCTCCGGCGACTGCACCTGCGCGGCGGTTTGCTCCGCGATCATCGCCTGCACGCTTTCCCCGGCCATCTGCGCGTCTACGGCGGCCGCGAGCTGCGCCTGCTGCTCCGGCGTGACAGCGCCGGCCGCGACGCCCGCGTCATACTCCTCCTTGGTCATACCCATCGCGGCGAGCGCCTGCGCCTCCACACTGCCGCGCACGGCGGCGGTCACCTGTGCGGTGACCTCTTGTGTGACGGCCTGCGTGACCGCCGCCCGGATGACGTCCCGCTGGGCGGCGACAGCCTGCGTCACCTTGTCCTGCGCGACGTTCTGCGCGCCGGACAGCACCGCGTCCGGATCCAGCGACGCCAGCACGCCGTCCAGCACCTCGCCGTAATTCTCCACCGTCAGCGCCGGGACGGACAGCCCCGCCGCCGCAAGCTGCGTGTTCGCGGCCGCGAGCAGCGAGTCGAACACCTGCCGCGCGCCGTCGTTCAGCGCCGCGCTGTTTCCCTCCAGCGCGTTCAGGCCGGCCGACAGCTCCGCTGCGCCAAAGGCAAGCGTTTCCGCCCCGCTGTAAGCCGTGCCCATGCCGTCCCGCAGCTGCGCGGCGCCGTCCGCGAGCCGGCTAACGCCGGACGCCAGCTCGCCGGATTTCTCAAGCAGCGTACACAGGCCGTTATACAGCTGCGAGGAGCCGTCCAAAAGCTGCCCCATCGCGCCGGACAGCTCGTCGAGCGAATCGCCGAGCTCCTCCACGGAATCTAACTTTTCCGTCTTGAGCTGGTCAAACGGCTCCTTGGTGGCGACAGTGACGGTGTTGCCCATCTCGAAATTCTCAACATCTGCCGTGATCTCAAAATAGCCGGGAATTTCAAACTCTTCTGCGTCCGCTTTCAAATTGCTTTGCAGGCCGGGGAACGCAAGCCCGACGACCGCCGTGCGTGCGCCGTCGTTCATCAGCTTGCCGTTCGACAACTCGACGTTGCGGAATACGTCGTTGTCGAGCAAAACGCCCGTCAGCATTGCGAACGGCACGTAAATTTTCTCCTCCTTGCCGTCGATCTCGACCATTTCATACTGCCGGTTCGTATAGTCAAAGCGGATCGTGACGCGCCCGCTTTGGCCCGCCAGCTCCTGCGGGGAGACGCTTTTACCGTCCAGCCGGTAGGAGACGGCCATCGTGACCGGGAGCTCCTTTTCGAGCTCGCCCTGATAGTAGACGTCCCCGCCCTGCGCGTCCCACACGAGCGCGCCGTCCGCGCCGGGTTGGGCTGCGTCGCCGTCTATGGGCCGGGCCTCCGTCAGCTCGGACACATCGTCGATTGTCCCCATGCCGAGCGAATTTTTGATCCAGTCGCTGACGATGATTTTTTCCACCTGGCCGGAGGCGTCCGTCATTACATAGACCATTTCATCCTTTTCGACGCTGGACAAAAGCCGTTCGCCTGCGTCGTTGTCCGCGGCCCACTCCTGCGCGGCGGCCGGGGCGACGGGCGGTTCCTCCTGCGCCGCGTAGGCCACCGCCCCCGCGCCGGTGACAGCCAGCCCCGCGCACGCGGCCAGCGCAAGGCCCGCGAAAAATTTCTTTTTCATCATTGGTTATCCCTCCAAAAGCTTCTGATAACGGCGGCAGTTTTCGCCGCCTGTTCAATTTTCTTTATAAAAATTTATCCTTCAACAAGCTGGCTTTGAACGGCGGCGATTTTGCTGCCGTCCCTTTCGTTTTTCATGTCAAACGAGGTACGGCGGATCAGGCCGTCGCACAGCATCAGGAGCGCCGGCAGGAAGAAAATGACCAAGCACATGCTGACCAGCGCGCCGCGCGCCATCAGCATACACATGGAGCTGATGATGTCGATGTCCGAATACACGGCTACGCCGAAGGTGGCGGCGAACAGGCCCAGTCCGGACACAAGGATCGACGGGATCGAAGCCGCCAGCGCCGTCGTGACGCTCTCGCGCTTGCTGATGCCGCGCCGCCGCTCGGCCTTGTAGCGCGTCGTCATGAGGATCGCATAGTCCACGGTCGCGCCAAGCTGGATTGTGCTGATGCAGATCGGCGCGATGAAGGGCAGCGACTGGCCTAAATAGTGCGGCAGTCCCAGGTTGATAAAGATTGCCAGCTCGATCACGGAAATCAGGATGAACGGCAGCGAGACGCTTTTTTCAACAAGCGCGATGATGATGAAAATCGCTAAAATCGACACCGCGTTGACGATTTGGAAATCGCGGTCGGTTGTTTCGATCATATCCTTCATACAGGGCGCTTCGCCGATCAGCATGCCGGACGGGTCGTACCGCTTCAGGATCGCGTTCAGCTGCTCGAGCTGCCCGTTCACGTCGTCGCTCGCGACGCGGTACTCGGAATTGATGAGGAGCAGCTTCCAGTGCTCGCTCTCTAAAATTTCGCGGACGGAATCCGGCACGAATTCCTCGGGTACGCGCGGGCCGAGCACCGACTCCATCCCTAACACGTACTTCACGCCGCCGACCTGCTCCATCTCCCGCGCCATCGCGCGCACATCCCGCGCGGGCAGCGACGCGTCGACCAGCAGCATATGGGTGGAGGCGATGTTAAATTCCTCCGACAGCTTCGTATTCGCGATGACATACTCCATATCCTCGGGCAAGCACTGGCCCATATCATAATAAACCTCGCTGTTTGTCTCATGATAGCCGTACAGCGCCGGAGCGATCAGCAGCGCGAAAATCAGCAGGAAAATCGGGAATCTTTTGACGGTTCCCTTCGCGAAGCGGCGAGCGTCCGGGATCAGCGGCCGGTGCTTCGTTTTTTGCAGGGGCTTATCAAAGACAAGGATCAGCGACGGCAGCACCGTCACGCAGCCGATCACGCCAAAGATCACGCCCTTTGCCATTACAATGCCAAGGTCCCGCCCGAGCGTGAACGTCATAAAGCACAGCGCCGCGAAGCCCGCGACCGTGGTGACGCTGCTGCCCACGACGCTGACCAGCGTTTCCCGGATGGCGGCGGCCATCGCCGCGTTCGGGTCATCGAGCCGCCGCCGCTGCTCGTTGTAGCTGTGCCACAGGAAAATGGAGTAATCCATCGTTACGGCTAATTGCAGCACCGCCGAAAGCGCCTTTGTGATGTACGAAATCTCGCCGAGAAAATAGTTCGTGCCCAAATTCAGCAGGATCATCATCCCGATAGACGCGAGGAACACGAACGGCACCAGCCAGCCGTCCAGCAGGATCAGCATCGCGAGCGTGGCGAACAGCACGGCAAGGCCGACATAGATCGGCTCCTCGGCCTCGCACAGATCCTTCAGATCCGTCACCAGCGCTGACATGCCGGAGACAAAGCACTGCTTTCCCGCCGCGGCGCGGATGGCGCGGATCGCGTCCATCGTGACGTCCGCCGAGGTGGCGCTGTCAAAAAACACGGCTAACATAGTGGAGTGGTCGGTATTGAATTCGCGGTAGAGCTCTTCCGGCAGCAGCTCCATCGGAACGGAGACGTCCGCGATGGTGGAATACCACAGAACAGTTTCGACGTGGTCGACCTGTTCGATGGCGTCGCATAGCGCCGCGACGTCCTTGGCCGGCATATCTTCCACAATCACGAGTGAAAACGCGCCTTTGCCGAAATCCTCGAGCAGCTCGTTTTGCCCGCGCACTGTGTCGATGTCGGCGGGCAGATAATCAAGCATATCGTAATTGATGCGCGTTGCCGCCATGCCGAGCACGGAGGGGATCATTAGCAAAACGGCAGCGATCAGAATGGGAACGCGGTACTTGACAACCGCTTTTGAAAATCGCACGGGGAATCCGCCTTTCTTTCTCGATTTTTCTATAAAATTGTGCGTATGGAAGCTTCCCCTCATCCGTCACGGCCTGCGGCCGTGCCACCTTCCCCCGAGGGGGGAAGGTTAAGAGGAAAGATTTTAATTATAACTCCCTGTACTCCGTCGCCTCGATTACGTCCGGCTGCTGGTGCCTGATGATTTTCACGGCGGTCAGCATCGCGCTGACGCTTAAAAGCCCTTCGGACAGCAGCGTCACGCCGATCAGAATGGTCAGGAAGCGACCTCCCTCGTCCGGGCGGAGCGTCAGCAAAAGGCCGCAGACCGACGAAGAGGCGGCAAAGCACAGGGTCAGCCACCAGCTTGGGATGCCGAACCGCTTGGATTCGACTGCGACGCGTATTTTCAGCAGCCCGTCTGTCAGGATAAATAGCCCTACTGCGGCACAGAGGAACGTCATCAGCTCTCCGGGCCGCGCCAGCAGCGCGACGCCCAACACCACGGCCACTACGCCTATGGTCAGATCAAACTGGAACGCCAAACGATACAGATCTTTGGAAAAATACCCGATCAGCCGGACGCAGCCAAACAGAATCAGCAGCACGCCGCACACCGCCCCGATCAGGGCGGAAGAGGGGTTGGGAAACAGTAGCATCAAAAGTCCCAAAAAGCACATCGCGCACGAGATCGCGATACAGCCGATCTTCGCCGTTCTCATGGGTGCTGTGGAACGCATAGGAACGCCTCCTTTCCTCCAGCCGCTGCGGCTGTTTTTTCTGTGCTTTCAGTATAATCAGGGCCGCTCTGCTTTGGAATGGGCAAAAAAATCCCCGCTGTCTAAAAAACAGACAGCGGGGACGGTTTACTTAAATTTTAGGCAGCGCGGCTTTTTTGCACAAAACTCCACGCACGAACAGCGTGTCCCGAAAGGCGCGCAAAGGGCGGGCGCATGCGGACCGTCCTCGGCCCACACGCTTAAAATCTTTTTGCCATGCTTTTATATCGCAAAAACGGCCGTCACAGGCCGGACGGCTTACGCCTCCATGCTCCGGCGGATTAGCTCCTCGTGCAGGCCGTCGAACAGGGACAGCATGCGGTGAATCTCTTGAAGGGCGTTCTCCGGCATATTGCGGCCGACCCAATCCAGCGACGCGCCAAACAGCTCCCACTTCAAAAAGCGCAGCATCAGCGTCCGATCCTCCTCGCGCATGGGGCTGCCGCCAAACACCGTATCACAATAGGTCGTAATGATATAATCGCAGCAGCGCATCAAGTATTGCTCGTACACATCGCGGCTGACTGAATGGAAAATATGCAGAATCGCCTTTTTTCTCGCGAGCATAAAGCGAAACGCCGTGTCGACGCACTCCTCCAGCGAATCGATCCGCGGATATTTCTGAACCAGCGCGTCGGCGGCCTCCATAAAAATCTCCTCGATCAGGGCGGGGATGTCCTGATAATGGTAATAAAAGGAATTGCGGTTGATGCCGCAGTCCTCCACAATGCTGCGCACGGTGATCTTATTGAGCGGCTGCTCGTTCAGCAGCCGCCAAAAGGATGTTTTAATCGCTTGTTTAGTGAAATTCGGCATCTCAGTTTTTCCTTCATAAAGCGGGGGAGCGCCGTCGCCGAAAAGCGGCGCGGTGCTGTTTTTCTTCCGCTGAAATTTACCGGAGGGCTTGCGTCCAGCCGCGCAGCGTTTATACATTCGGATGCATCGCCGCGTGCTCGCGCCGCAGCTCCCCGATCAGCTCTAACATACTCCAGTCCTGGTTGTGCGGCGTCAGCATGGCCTTTAGGGGGATGGAAACGCCGCTTTTTCGCAGCGCGCCCAGCGCGGCGTCCAGCATCGCGCGGGAAAAGCCCGCCATCACCAAGACCGGCTCCTCCGGCGCTTTGCCGAAAAAGCGCGGCCCGAACGGCCCGCCGCAGCCCGCCAGCGCGCCCACCGGGCACAGCAGCTGCTCCGGCGCGACCTCCCGGACGGTGGCGCCTAAGCCCGTGAAAACGGCGCGCGCCGCGCCGCCCGCGTGCGTATCCCTTGGCAGCCCATAGAGCAGCACGCATGGCAAGGCCGTATTCACCCCACTTTGCATCATGATCCACGCCTTTCAAGTAAAGCTGTCTCCAAAAGCTTTTATTTTAAAATATTACCTTATTTACCTTCCCCTTGAGGGGAAGGTGGCCGAGCGACAGCGAGGTCGGATGAGGTGGAAATATCCATACATAGAAGAAGCTTTGTTTTTTACCGAAAAAATTACGCTTCTTTCCGGAACATATTCCCGCGCGGCTTTCGCAGGGGAAATCTTAAGGCAAAATCCGCCTTTACGCCCGGCACAGTTCTTCCTTGCCGCCCATATAGGGGCGCAGCGCCTCGGGGATGCGCACGCTGCCGTCCGCGCGCAGGTTGTTTTCCAAAAGCGCGATCAGCATGCGCGGCGGCGCGACGCACGTATTGTTCAGCGTGTGCGGCAGATAGTTTTTGCCGTCCTCGCCCTTGACGCGGATCTTGAGCCGGCGGCTCTGCGCCTCGCCGAGGTTTGAGCAGCTGCACACCTCGAAATATTTCTGCTGGCGCGGGCTCCACGCCTCGATGTCGCAGCTTTTCACCTTCAAATCGGCCAAATCGCCCGAGCAGCACTCCAGCTGCCGCACCGGGATGTCCAAGCTGCGGAACAGCTCGACGCTGTTTTTCCACAGCTTTTCGTACCATTCCATGCTCTCCTCGGGCCTGCACAGCACGATCATTTCCTGCTTTTCAAACTGATGAATGCGGTAAATGCCGCGCTCCTCCAAGCCGTGCGCGCCCTTTTCCTTGCGGAAGCACGGGGAATAGCTGGTCAGCGTCAGGGGCAGCTGCGCCTCGGGGATAATCTGATCGACGAAGCGGCCGATCATCGTGTGCTCCGACGTGCCGATCAGATAGAGGTCCTCGCCCTCGATCTTATACATCATGGCGTCCATTTCGGGAAAACTCATCACGCCCTGCACGACGCTGCCGTGCATCATGAACGGCGGGATCACATACGTGAAGCCCTTGCCGATCATGAAATCGCGCGCATAGGCTAGCACCGCCTCGTGCAGACGCGCGATGTCGCCGATCAGGTAATAAAAGCCGTTGCCGGCCACGCGGCGTGCGCTGTCGAGATCGATGCCGCCGAAGCTTTCCATGAGATCGGTGTGGTATGGGATCTCGAAATCCGGCACCAGCGGCTCGCCGAAGCGCTCGACCTCGGCGTTCTCGCTGTCGTCTTTGCCGATGGGCACGCTCACGTCGAGCATGTTCGGGATGACAAGCATCCGCTTGCGGACCTCCTCCTCGAGTTCCGCCTCGCGCGCCTCCAGCGCCTTCAGCCGGTCGGCCTGCTCGGTGACCTGCCTTTTCACCTCCTCGTCCTCGTCCCGCTTGCCCTGCGCCATCAGCGCGCCGATGCTTTTCGAAAGCTTGTTGCGCCGCGCGCGCAGGCCCTCGCCCTCGGTAATCGCGGCGCGATACTCGGCGTCGAGCGCGATCACCTCGTCCACCAGCGGCAGCTTCGCGTCCTGAAATTTCTTTTTGATGTTCTCCTTGACCAGCTCGGGATTCTCCCGCACAAATTTGATGTCTAACATACCCCGTCCCTCTCCTTTTCATATTTTCCCAAAAGATTTGCGAACGCCTTCAGCTGCTCGTCGGAATAAAAGCTGACCTGAAGGCTGCCCTTCCCGTCCTTGTACTGCACGCGGATCTCGGTGCCGAGCGCCTCGCGCAGGCTCAGCTCCACCTCGCACGGCAGAGGCGGACGGGCGGGCGTTTGACGGACGCGCGGCTTTTTCAGCATCCGCCTGCACAGCGCCTCGGCCCCGCGTACGTTCAGACCGTCCCGCACGATGGTGTGCGCCGCGGCTTCCCGGTCCGCGGCCTCCGGCAGGGACAGAATCGCCTTGGCGTGCCCGGGCGAAAGCTGCCCGGCGCGCAGCAGCTCGAGCACGCCGTCCGGAAGGTTCAAAAGGCGCAGGCTGTTTGCGACGGCGCTGCGGCTTTTGGAAAGGCGCGAGGCCGCCGCCTCCTGCGTATAGCCGCAGCGCTCCATCAGTTCGCGATAGCCCATCGCCTCCTCCACCGGGTCGAGATCCTCGCGCTGCAAATTCTCGATCAAGGCGAGCTCCATCGCCTGCGCGTCCGATATTTCCCGGACGACGGCGGGAATCTCCGTCAGCCCGGCAAGCCGCGCCGCGCGCCAGCGGCGTTCGCCCGCCACAATGATATAGCCCCCCGTCGGGGACGGGCGCACCACGATGGGCTGCAGCACGCCGTGCTCGGCGATGCTGGACGCAAGCTCCCCCAGCGCCTCCTCGTCGAATTTTTTGCGCGGCTGACCCTTATCCGGCTCGATCTCCGAGAGCGGCAGCGCCGCGGCGCTCTCCTCTCCGCCTCCGGAGCCGGTGTCCTGAAACAAAATATCCAGGCCCCGGCCCAGTCCTCCTTTTTTTGCCATCGTCACGCCCCCGCCTTTCGATTGTTCTTGATGAATTCCGCCGCGAGGTACGCGTAGGCCTCGGTGCCCTTGGACGCGCCGTCGTAGTAATTGACCGGCGCGCCGAAGCTGGGCGCCTCGGACAGGCGCACATTGCGCGGAATCGTCGTTTTATAGACCTTGTTTCCGAAATATTTTTTGACCTCCTGCACCACCTGAAGCGTCAGGTTCAGCCGTCCGTCGTACATCGTCAGCAAAACGCCCTCGATTTCGATATAGGGATTGTACATTTTTTTGACGTTCCGGATCGTATTCATCAATTCGGACAGCCCCTCCAGCGCAAAAAATTCGCACTGGATCGGCACCAGCACCGTGTCGCACGCGCACAGCCCGTTGAGCGTCAGCAGATCGAGCGACGGCGGACAGTCGATGAAGATGAAATCGTACCGGTTCACAACCGGCGTCAGCGCCTCGCGCAGGCGCGCCTCGCGCCGCGGCATGTTCACGAGCTCGAGCCCCGCGCCCGTCAGCTGGATATTGGACGCGAGCAGGTCCACCCGGTACGGCGTGTGGATCACGGCCGCCTCCGCGCTCGCCTCGCCCATCAAAAGCTGATACACGCTTGTCTCGATGCTGCGCTTTGTCACGCCGAAGCCGCTCGTCGTATTGCCCTGCGGGTCAAGATCCACAATCAGCACGCGCTTGCCCTGCGACGCGACGCTGGACGACAGATTCACCGCCGTCGTCGTCTTTCCCACGCCGCCCTTCTGGTTTGCCACCGCAACTACTTTTCCCAATGCTTTCTCCTCACTTATCCGGACACTGCCTGTTTTTCCGTAATTTGGCTTTTTATTTCCGCTGTATTTTTATAGTATAGCACAGCGCCGGGGGCTTGAAAAGGGCTTTTTCGGGAAATGTTCCACGTGGAACAAAACAGACGGCGTCTTTTCTGATTTTTGATGATTAAAACACAAAAAATCCTGATTTTAACTTGGTCAAAAGACGCCGTCAAAATCAGGATATCAAACAGTTTATTGTTCCACGTGGAACATTTCGAAGCGTATCGTTCATCCCTCGACGCAGTGCGCCGTGGGGATGCGCACCACATATTCGATGTAGTCCGGCTGCTCGCGCTTTTCCGCCGTGGCGGGGATGCCGCTGCCCGTCATCATTTTGACGGCGCGGTCGATGGTGTTGACAAATATGCGCACATCCTTCACCATGATTGTCCGGCGCTGTTTTGGCTTTTGCGTCAAAAGCCGCTCCACGAGCGCCTCGGTCTGCTGCACATTATAGGCGTGCTCCGCCGCGCTGCGCAGCGCCTTCGTGCGCTGCTCCGAGACGGGCAGACGCAGCACCGCGCGCGCGTGGCGCTCCGTCAGTCCGGCGGCGGTGCAGATGTCCTGCTGCTCCTGCGTCAGCATCAAAAGGCGCAGCTTGTTCGCCAGCGTGGGCTGCGCGATACCCAATTTGCGCGCGGCGGCCTCCTGTGTGCAGTTCCACAGATTCAGCAAATCCCGCAGGGCCTTGGCCTGCTCGAAGGGATTCAGCTGCTCGCGCTGTAAATTTTCCAAAAGGCTCAGCGCCGCCGTTTTCTCGTCCTCAAAATGATAGATGATCGCGGGGATGCTCTCCATTCCCGCCAATTTGCAGGCGCGCAGACGGCGCTCGCCCGCAATGAGCTGATAGCGCCCATCCGCAGTAGGCCGCACGCTGACGGGCTGCAAAAGGCCGTTCTGCAAAATGCTGACCGCTAACTTTTTCAGCTCGAGCTCGTCGAACACCGCGCGCGCCTGAAAGGGCGACGGCGTAATTTTTTCGACGGGCAGCAGCCACACGCGCGTCTGCTCCTTCAATTTTTCCTTAGACAAGCCGATCCGCCCCTTTTTTTGCAGAATGAGACGCCGCACGGGAAATATTTTTTCGGACAAAAATCCGAGGGAAATAAAAAGTCCGCGCCGCTGTCTTTGGCAGAAGGAAACCGATATGGACTCGATTCTCTTCTATTTATAAAGATAGTAGCACGGAAAGTAAAAATAATCCAGAAAATTCCATTGACAGGAATCGACGCGCGCCTGTCAACGCAGCGGGGCTTTTGCAATCTTTCCGCCGTTTCTGGGGTAAACGGGCGAAGTGCGCGATATTTTTTCAAAGAGCAGCAGCACGCGGGCCGAGCCGTCGGGCAGAGTAAACTGCCGGCGCCCGGCAAATTTCCCGCCAAGCTTTGCCACCGCGCCTCCTGCGGCGGCCAGCTCCTCGTCCGCGCCCGCGCCCTTCATCGCGATGAACACGCCGCCCTCGCGCACCAGCGGCAGACAGTATTCCGCCAAAACGGGCAGCGCGGCCACCGCGCGCGCCGTCGCCACGTCGAAGCCCTCGCGCCAGCGCTTGCGCGCGGCCTCCTCGGCGCGCTCCTTCAAAAGCTTCGCCTCGACGCCGAGCGCCCCGCAGGCATAGCGCAGAAAGTCGACGCGCTTTCCCGTCGGCTCGAGCAGCGTCAGCGACAGCTCCGGCTTATAAAGCTTCGCCACCACGCCGGGAAAACCCGCGCCCGTGCCGACGTCCACCATTTTTCCGCGCACCTCGGGGCAATCGGCCAGCAGCAGGCTGTCGATGAAGTGCTTGTCCTCGATGCCCTCGGCGTCCGTGATGGCCGTCAGGTTCACTTTTTGATTGTACTCTACTAAAATTTCCGCATACCGTTTCAGCCGGTCCGCAATCGGCGCGACGTCGATCCCGTAGCGCGCCGCCTTTTCCGTCAGCCTCTGTGCGTCGATCATTCGTTCCGCTCCCCCTCCCGCGTTTTCCGGCCGTTCTCCCTGCGCCATTTTTCAAGTGCGACCGTCAGATAAGCGATGTCCGCGGGCCCGACGCCGGGCACGCGCGCCGCCTGCCCCACGCTGCACGGACGGATTTTCGCCAGCTTTTCGCGCGCCTCAAGCCGCAGCCCCGCCAGGGGCGCGTAGTCGAAATCGGGCGGAATCGGCGTCTCCTCCTGCCGCCGCACCGATTCGATCTGCGCGCGCTGGCGTTTGATATAGCCCTCGTACTTGATCTCCGTCTCGACGCAGTAGGCGAGGAACGGCGTGACGCCCTCGGCGGGCGGCAGCATTCGCGCCACATCCGCGTAGCACAGCGCCGGGCGGCGCAGCAGCTCCGCCGCGAGCGCCCCGCCCGAGAGCGGCGGCTCGCCCTTTTCCTCTAAAATCGCGTTCGCGTCCGCCGGACGGACAACCGTTTTATAAAGCCGTTCGAGTTCCGCCTCACGCACCGCGCGCCTTGCGCAAAATTCCGCCCAGCGCGCGTCGTCCACAAGGCCGAGCTCGCGCCCGAGCGGCGTCAGCCGTTCGTCGGCGTTGTCCTGCCGCAGATACAGCCGGTATTCGCTGCGGCTCGTCATCATACGGTAGGGGTCCAGCACGCCCTTGGTCACGAGGTCGTCCACCAACGTGCCGATGTAGCTTTCCTGCCGCGCGAGGACGACGCCCTCTTTTCCCTGTACCGCGCGCGCCGCGTTGATCCCGGCCAGCAGCCCCTGCGCGGCGGCCTCCTCATAGCCGGAGGTGCCGTTGAACTGGCCCGCGCCGTATAGGCCGGAGACCGCCTTGCACTCGAGCGTGGGCAGCAGCGCCGTCGGGTCGACGCAGTCGTATTCGATGGCGTACGCCGGGCGCATGATTTCAAGCTGTTCAAAGCCCTCGATTGTGCGGTACATCGCGTTCTGCACCGCCTCGGGCAGGCTGGAGCTCATGCCCTGTAAATACATTTCCTCGGTGTCCAGCCCGCACGGCTCGACAAAAATCTGATGCCGCTCCTTGTCCGCGAAGCGTACCACCTTGTCCTCGATCGACGGGCAGTAGCGCGGGCCGACGCCCTCAATTTTCCCGCCGAAGAGCGGGCTGCGGTGCAGATTCTCGCGAATGACGCGGTGCGTGCGCTCATTCGTGAACGCGATGTAGCAGTCGACCTGATTGCGCATTTCGCCCTTTGTCAGGAAGGAAAAGGGCTGAATGCTCTCATCGCCCGGCTGGCGCGTCAGACGCGAAAAATCAATGCTGCGCCGGTGCACGCGCGCGGGCGTGCCCGTCTTGAAGCGGCGCAGCAGCAGCCCGGCCTCCCGCAGGCATTCCGTCAGCGCGCACGCCGCGTGCTGTCCGTCCGGCCCGCCCGCGTAGCTGGCCTCGCCCACAAAAATACGCCCGCCCAAATAGGTGCCCGTCGCGAGTACCACGGCCTTTGCCGCGTAGTACGCGCCGAGCCCCGTGCAGACGCCGCGCACCGCGCCGTCCCGAATGTCGATCGCGGTGATTTCGGCCTGCTTCAATTCCAAATTTTCCGTGCGCTCCAGCAGGTGCTTCATGTACGCGTGGTACTTTCGGCGGTCCGTCTGCACGCGCAGCGAATGCACCGCCGGGCCCTTGCCCAGATTCAGCATCCGACTCTGCAGAAAGGTCGCGTCCGCGGCGACGCCCATCACGCCGCCGAGCGCGTCGATCTCCCGCACCAGATGCCCCTTCGCCGTGCCGCCGATGGACGGATTGCACGGCAGATTGCCCACGCCGTCCAGCGTGAGCGTGAACAGCGCCGTCCTCGCGCCCAACTTCGCCGCGGCGCACGCCGCCTCGATGCCCGCGTGCCCCGCGCCAACCACCACAACCTCATAGCCGCCTAAATGATCCAAGCTCTTTCGCTCCGTTTCTGTTTCATCGCTTCTCGCCCGCATCCTGTGCACGCGGTCCTGCTCCGTGTCCGCCCCGGCGCTTGACAAAACGGCGCGGCACAGCTATAATAACAAACAGAAGGGTGCCGCGCAGAGCGGCCAGCCCGGCGTGTTTTTCTAAAAGAAAATAGCCGCTACTTCTGGCACAGGTGGGCGGCTATTTCTTTTTGCCTCGAAGCTTCCACGCAACGGAAAACGCATTGTACGCCACAGTGACCAGAAGGCCAAGCAGAGTAAGTATTTCCAGCGTTGTCATGGTCATCACCTCCCGACTGAATCAGCCGGGAGCAAAAAGATCTGCGCCCGGCTCTTCGCCGGGGCAGGCCGCCCTGTCGCGCAGCACCCCGACCCTCCTTTAGCGGAGGGTCTTTTTTATTATAGTTTCTTCGCGGAAAACTGTCAAACTTTTCTGTACAAATAAATATATTGACCGCAAAATATACAAATCGGACTATTTCCCCACGCAGAATTTAGAGAAAACCTCGTCAATCACATCGTCTGTCGCGTTTTCACCCGTCAGCGTGTAGAGCGCGTGCAGCGCGTCGTCGAGGCATACGCCCACCGCGTCGACCGTCATGCCGTCCCCCACAGCGCCGAGCGCGTCCGACAGCGCGTCCCGCGCGGCGCGCGCGGCCGCGAGCTGGCGCTCGTTCGCCAAAAGGCACGCGTCCGGGTC
>CANRZX010000065.1 GCA_947644575.1 uncultured Clostridia bacterium
CGTTCTGTGCGCTCTGGCCGCGCGCCGGATGACCGTGCGCGCGGCCATCCTGACAAGCGGCCTTTCGGGCGAGCGCAGGGCGGTGGCCGCGCTGCGCTCGCTGCCCAATGAATACCAGATTCTCGCGAATCCCGTCCTGTCCGCGCGCGGGCAGACGGCGGAGCTGGACGCGGCGGTGATCGGCAGAAACGGCATTTTTCTTGTGGAGGCGAAAAACCACTCCGGCGTCATCGCGGGCAAAGCGGACGCGGAGTGGTGGTCGCAGAAAAAGCGGAGCGGCGCAAAGCGCATGAAAAACCCGCTCCTGCAGGTCGAGCGCCAGCGGCGCGTTGTCCAATCCGCGCTGGAGGAGGCGTCCCTTTCCTGTCCCGTGTGCGAGATGGTTTATTTTGCCAATCCGAACGCGCGCGTCGGCGTGCGCGATCCGCGCATTTTTACCGATGCGGACGCGCTGCGCCGCGCCATCCTGAACACGCCCCGGCCCAAAGCGCTGGTTGACCCCGCCCGCGTGCTGGCGGCTTTAGAACGGACGTGCTGGTAGGCGTGACGGATTTTCCGTTATGATATAGAATCCAATTGAGAACGGGAGTGGTGAGCTCATGAAAAATCCGGCCTGCAGGATGTGTGGCGCTGAAATGACGGAATTTGACGGGTGGGCGTGGTATACCTGCCCTCTTTGCGGCTGCCGCGTCAGGGTTCTTGACGGCGAGGAAATTTGGGAAAATGAAATCTTCGGCAAGGGAACAAAGGAGCCTATTTCGGATTTTGAACGGGCGGATTTTTGCCGCGGCGGGGATCTGACGGAGGGGTGAGCCATCCGCTTGCCCGCCTTTTGAACGGCCCGGCTGTTTTCGCGCCTTTTGGGCGGACGGCGGGCGGCCGCCTGCCCTGTGGCGCGGGAAAAGCAGTAGGAAAATTACCGAGATCAATTGCCCTCGCAGTCAGCCCTGACGGGCTGACTGCTCCCCAAAGGGGGAGCCAAGATATGCCTTTCCCTTTGAGGAGGCTGAGCTTTGCCTCTCCCTTTGGGAGAGGGTGACGCGCCGCAGGCGTGACGGAGAGGGCGCAAGGAGATGCAAAATCATGAGCAACCCTGTAAAAAAGAACGATCAAACACTTGACCACGCCGCCATTCTTGCCGCCGAATTTAAGCTCGACTCCGCGCGCGTGGCCGAAACCGTCGCGCTCATCGACGCGGGCAACACCATCCCGTTTATCGCGCGCTACCGAAAGGAGGCCACGGGCGGCATCGACGACCAGACGCTGCGCGCGCTGGACGAGCGCCTTTCCTATCTGCGCAAGCTGGACGAGCAGAAGGAAACCGTGCGCGGCTCCATCACCGAGCAGGGGAAAATGACGGACACCATCGCCGCCGCGCTTGACGCGGCCAAAACGCTGGCTGAGGTGGAGGACATCTACCGTCCCTATAAGCCCAAGCGCAAAACGCGCGCGTCCGTCGCGAAGGCGCGCGGGCTTGAGCCGCTGGCACGCCGCCTGTATGAGCAGCGCCCCGCGGACGACCCCGCGCTTCTGGCCGGAGAATACCTTTCGGCCGAGGTGCCGGACGCCGCCTCGGCGCTCTCCGGCGCGCGCGATATTTTAGCGGAGGGATTTTCCGATTCCGCCGCGCTGCGCGCGACGCTGCGCAGTCTGTACCACGCCACCGCGCGCGTGGAGAGCCGGGCTGCGAAGCCGGATGCGGACAGCGTTTACGCCGCCTATTACGATTATGGCGAGCCCGCCGCGAAAATGGCGGGGCACCGTGTTTTGGCCGTCGACCGGGGCGAGCGCGAGGGCTTTCTGAAGGTGAGCGTCGCAGTCGATTCCGAGCGCGCCGTGCGCATGATTACGGACCGCGCGGTGAAAAACGCTTCGCCCGCCGCTGGCGAGGTGCGCGCGGCCGCAGCGGACGCCTACGCGCGGCTGATCCACCCGAGCCTTGAGCGCGAGGTGCGCGCAGAGCTGACCGAGCGCGCGTGTGACGGCGCCATCGGCGTATTCGGCAAAAATCTGCGCCAGCTTTTGTTGCAGCCGCCGATCAAGGGTAAGGTGGCGCTGGGGCTCGATCCCGGCTACCGCATGGGCTGCAAGACGGCCGTCGTGGACGCGACGGGCAAGGTGCTGGACACCGCTGTGATCTACCCAATCCCGGAATTCAAGCGCGTGGACGAGGCCAAGCGCACTCTGAAGGCGCTGATTCAAAAGCATCATGTTGAGATCATCGCCATCGGCAACGGCACCGCGAGCAAGGAGACGGAAATTTTCGCCGCGGGTGTGATCGCCGAGCTGGATGCATCCGTCAGCTATATGGTCGTCAGCGAGGCGGGCGCGAGCGTCTACTCCGCGTCGAAGCTCGCGGCGGAGGAATTCCCCGAGTACGACGTCAACCTGCGCAGCGCGGTGTCCATTGCGCGCCGCTTACAGGACCCGCTGGCCGAATTGGTGAAGATCGACCCCAAGGCCGTGGGCGTAGGGCAGTACCAGCATGATATGCCGCCCGCGCGCCTGTCCGCCGCGCTCGACGGCGTGGTGGAAGACTGCGTGAACACCGTCGGCGTCGACCTCAACACGGCCAGTGCACCGCTTTTGGCGCGCGTGGCGGGCGTAACGCAGGCTACGGCGAAAAACATCGTCCTGTACCGCGAGGCGCAGGGCGCGTTCCAGACGAGAAAAGAGCTGCTCAAGGTGCCCAAGCTGGGCCCGAAGGCGTTCGAGCAGTGCGCGGGCTTTCTGCGTGTGCCCGGCGCGAAGGATCCGCTGGACGCCACGGCGGTGCATCCCGAAAGCTACGCGGCGGCGAAAAAGCTGCTGGCGGTGTGCGGCCTTTCGCCGGAGGACATCGGTACACCCGCCGCGTCCGGCCTGCGCGAGCGCGCGAACGGGCTGGGCTATGACGCGCTGGCCGCGCAGTTAGGCGTCGGCGTGCCCACCCTGAAGGATATGATCGAGGAGCTGCTGCGCCCGGGCCGTGATATGCGCGACAGCCTGCCCAAGCCTCTGCTGCGCACGGATGTGCTCGACATGAAGGATTTGAAGCCGGGCATGCAGCTGACGGGCACGGTGCGCAACGTGATCGATTTCGGCGCGTTTGTCGACGTCGGCGTCCATCAGGACGGCCTTGTCCACATCAGCCAGATCAGCAGCCGCTACATCCGCCATCCCAGCGAGGTGCTCAAGGTCGGCGACGTCGTCACGGTGTGGGTGCTGAGCGTTGATTTGCAGAAAAAGCGCATCGCCCTGACGATGAAGCAGCCCAAGGAGCAAAGCGGGGAATCGGCGTGAGCTTTGCTGCCGCGCGGCGCGCCGGGCACTGCCGGGGAAAGATATAAGAGGTTGATTTTTCGAATTAAAAATTCAAGCTTCATCTATTGGTTTTCCACCTCATCCGATCTCGCTGCGCTTGGCCACCTTCCCTTCGAGGGGAAAGGAAAGAGGAAAACTTTAACAATAAAAATAACAGGCGTCCGCATAGGGTTTCCCCATACGGACGCCTGTTTTGGGTTATGTACGCGCGGTACGTTACAGCGTCCACTCGCCTTTTGAGGCCGACTGGATCCGCATGGTGCCGTCCTCGACGTTAAAATAGAGCGTACGCCCGAAGTTTTTGCCCGTATCGTCCGCGATGATCGGGATGCCCAGCTTCGCCAGCGCCTGCCGCACGGCCATCACGTTCCGCTGGCCTACGTTTGACAGCGAGGCGTTGCCTACGGTAGCAAACATCTGCGCGCCGCCCGCGATCTTTGCCTTGATGAAACGGCGGTTCGCGCCCATCGATTCCATCCTGCGCAGCAGCAGCGGAATCGCGCTGTCGGCAAAACGGTATGGCGTCGATACCGGCTTCTGCGAGGTGCTGTCCGGCAAAAGAATGTGTGAAAGGCCTCCCAGCTTGATATGCGGATCATACAGGCAGATGCCAACGCAGGAGCCCAATGCAAAAGTTACGAGAATATCGGGGGCG
The DNA here is from genome assembly GCA_947644575.1 of uncultured Clostridia bacterium. Classification (GTDB taxonomy): domain Bacteria; phylum Bacillota; class Clostridia; order Oscillospirales; family Ruminococcaceae; genus Ruthenibacterium. Next base: position 3,959 of record CANRZX010000065.1, read on the forward strand.
TGCGCCACATTCTGATCCGATATTCCTACCCTGATCGTATTGCTCACAAGTCTTCAATCCCCAATGCCGTCATAATTTTCTGTAAGGAATCCACATCCGGAAGCATCAGAATGCGGTTGGAAGCACTCGTATTGTTTCCCTGCAGCTGATTCTGGATCATAATGATCTTATCGCTGATATTTGCATAATGAATGGCCGGGACGCTCAAGATCGCGCCGAGCATGTCGATGCTCATATCCGGAACGGACAGGTTGATGCGCATGTTCGTCATCGAGGCGATGGCGTTGACATAGGACGCCGCCATAATGTTGCCCACCTCGGTCAGCGCGGAGTTGCTGACAGGATCCTCCGGGTCAAACACCTCGGTGTCCTCGCCCATCAGCGTGTTGATCATCATGTGCGCGAAATCCTTTTCCAGCAGGAACATAATCATGCCGTTGATGTCCCCATCAAAGGAGAGCAGCAAGCCGACGATCATGGTCTCAGGGCCGCCCATCGATTCCATCGTGGCTTCGTAATCAAGGATCTGCACCGTCGGCACCGAGATGTCGATCGGCGTCGCCAGCATCTCGGCCAGCGCCATCGCGGCGTTGCCCGTGCCAATGTTGCCCATTTCCCGCAGGACGTCGAGCTGCATCTCGTTCAGGTCATTGTAATTGTTCAATGCCATTCTCTACTCTCCTTCACATTATCTCAGATTGTTGACGATCTCCTCCATCTCGTCCGAGGTCTGTACAACGCGCGCGCTGAGCTGATAAGCGCGCTGCGTGACGATTAGGTTGGTCATCTCGTCCGCCAAATGGACGCCGGAATTCTCCAGCGCCTGTTCGCGGATCAGATATTCCTCCGCCACGGCGGCCGCGCCGGAATTTGCCGATTCGCGGAACGACGTATTGTTGATGGATTCCAGCCCATAAGGATTTGGAAACAGGAATACACCGATCTGATCCTTCAGGGCGGCGAAATTATAGCTGCCATCCTCCTTCTCCTCGACGGTGATATGGCGGCCCCGGCTGTCGAGCACGTAGCGCCCCGCGTCGTCGACCAAATAACTGCGCCTGCCCTCGACGCTGATGTCAAACGCGCCGTTGCGCGTATAGACGCGCTCGCCGTCCGGATTCTCCACCGCGAAAAAGCCGTCGGACATCAGCGCGAAATCCAGCTCGCGGTAGGTCTGCTGGATCGGTCCCTGCCCATAGAGCAGATCGGCGGAGCTCAGCTTCACGCCGTGGCCGCGCAGCGGCTTTTCCTCGTTGGTATACATCTGCGTATATAGCAGGTCGTCAAACTCTGGCCGCGTGGGCTTATAGCCGACCGTATTGACATTGGCGATGTTGTTCGCCACCTGCTCGAGCGCGCCCTGATGCGCCACAAGACCGGACGCGCCGTTATAAAAAGCGATATTCATCTTGGATCCCGCTCCTTTCCAAATGCCTTTCCGCGCCCGCCGCCCGCCGAGGCGCGAACGCGCGCCGGGCGGTCAAACGGGCCGCCGCTTTCTTTTTTACACGGAGGCAATCTGCGCCGCCGCCTGCTGGTTCACCTTGTCCAAAATCTGTAGCGCCGTGCTGCACGACTGGAACGCGCGCTGCGCCTCGATCATCATGGTATATTCGCGATTCATATTTATGTTGGAATTTTCGAGCCACTTCTGCACCAGCGTGGACTGCTGCGCCACGCGACCCTCAGCCCCGTCCGCGAGCTGGAAAAGCGAGTTCCCCACGCGCTCGAGGGTTTCGCCCTCGCCCGGCACGACGACCTCTAACGTATCGATGTACCTGCCGTCCGCGCCATAAATTTCGCCGTTCGCGTCGACCACAAAGGAGGACGAGCCGCCCAGGTCGATCGCACCGTTGCGGCCCAGCACGCGGCCCACACCGCGCAACACTAAAAAGCCCTCCTCGTCGATGTCGAAGTTGCCGTTGCGCGTCAGATAGATCGCGCCCTCCTCGGTCATCGCGGTCTCAGCGTTCTCGAAATCGGTGGCGTCACCCGTCTCGTCCACCTGAACAGGCGCGGCCTGAACGCGGAAAAAGCCCTCGCCGTTGATGGCGATGTCCATCGGCCGGCCCGTCTCGATCAGCGAATCGGCATCGTAGCGCGTCGGCGCCTCGGACACAATGCTGATGGGCACGGATTTTCCGATGAGCGTATCCCTGCCGTTTTCCACGCGCAGCAGCTGCTCCTCAAAGGTGGTGGCGACAAGGCGAGATGCCTTATAGCCCGGCGTGTTGACGTTGACCAGATTGTTGGACAGCACATTGATCGCGCGCTCCTGCATCAAAATACCGGATGCGATGGTGTAAAATCCCTGATACATAGTGGTTCATCCTTTCCTGTAATCGCTGAGCGCCGCGCGCAGGTGCTGCACCGCGCTTTTTTTGATCAAACAGATCCGCTGCTCGCTGACACCCATCACCTCGCCGATCTCCCGCAGCTTAAGATGCTCGAAATAATACAGCGAAATGACGGTGCGCTCTTGCTCCTTCAGACTATCGATCGCGTTGGCCAGCGCCTTGCGCAGCTCAGAATTGTCGAGCAGCGCGATGGGGTCGTCCTCGTCGGCGACGTCGCAATACTCAATCTGCTGCTGGGAGAGCGCGTCGGAATCGGCCGCCGCCGCGTAATCGCCCGCGAGCTCCGCCATTTGCTTGAGCAGTTCCTCAAACGTGATGCCTAAATACGCTGCCACCTCTTTTTTGGTGGGATAGCGCCCCAGCGTCATGGACAGCTTGTTCTGCGCGTTGGCGATCTGGATTTCGTTGCGGCGCATCCGGCGCGGCAGATAGTCCTGCTTGCGTACATAATCAATAATGGCCGAACGCACCTTGGTATACAGATACGCCGTCAGGTTGATGTCGCTGTCAAAATCGTATTTTTCCAGCCCCTCCAAAATCGCCACCATGCCCTGGTTGACAATATCCGTGTTGCTGGCGAAGCGGTAATAGGTCGTATACAGATTGGCCGCCACCGATTCGGCGATCGTCGCGTACTGCAGCGCGAGCTGGTTGCGCAGCTCCGGCGAGCGCTCGGCACGGTAAAGGGCAAGCAGCGCCTCCGTGCTCAGCGTTTCCGGCTTTGGCAGCCCTGATTTCAGCGCCACTTTCCCTTTTCCCTCCTTTATGCATCCCGGTCAAGCGGTTTTCCGCATATCCGCCGCCCGCGTCAGGCAATCGAAATATTGCCCAGCGCCTGTATCTTGATGTCGGTATCGATCTCGTTGAAGGAGAGGATCGTGACACGCATGCTGAACTGATCCAGCAGCCGCTTGAAATACAGACGCACAATCGGCGACGTCAAAATGATGGCCACCTGAACGAGATCCTTAACCTTGTCGATCTCGCGGCTTGTCGCAGTGATGATGTCCTGAATCTCCTTGGGCTCCAGCGCCAAATACGAGCCGTTTTCTACCTTCTTGACGGAGCTCATAATCATGTTCTCGATATTGGCGTCGAGACTGATGACCTTCATCTGCCCGGAATCGGCAAAGCGATGCGTGATGGTGCGCTTGAGCGACTGCCGCACGTGCTCGGTGAGCATATCCATGTCCTTCACAGCGGTGCCGTAATCGGCCAGCGTCTCCAAAATCGTCTCCATATCCCGGACGGGCACGCCCTCCCGCAGCAGGTTGCACAAGATCTTTTGCAGCGTGCCCACCGAGACAATGGCCGGCACAGTGTCGTTGACAAGCGCCTCGCTGGTCTTGCGCAGGTTGGCCAGCATATTGTTGACCTCCTGCCGGCTCAGCAGCTCGTTGGCGTGCGCCTTGATGACCTCGGAGAGATGCGTAATCATAACCGACGCCGCGTCAATCAGCGTGTAGCCGGCCATCTCTGCCTGCATCCGTTTATCCTCGCTGATCCATTTCGCGGGAATGCCAAACGCCGGGTCGACGGTGTCGATGCCGTCCACGGTGCTGTCCCCGCCATCCGGGATCAAGCCGAGATAATGGTCGACCAGCACCTCGCCGATCGCCACCTGCTCGCCCTTGATGTTGATGACATACTGGTTCGGGTTGAGAAGACCGCTGTCCTTGACGCGCACCGAGGGGAACACGAGCCCCATTTCGGTAGCGAACTGCTTGCGGAACATGACGACGCGGTCCATGAAGTTGCCGCCGCTGCTCTCGTCGATCAGCGGGATCAGGCTGTAGCCGAACTCCATCGAGATGGGGTCGACCTTGAGCAGGCCGTACACGTTGTCAATATTGCGGTAGAATGCCGCCTCGCTGGTGACCTCCTCCGTCACGGACGGGCCCTCGGCCGTCGCGGGCTTCTTTGTCTGATTGCGCAACAGCACGAGGCCCAGCACGAGCAGGATGCCCGACATTACAAGGATCTGCGCCGCCGGGAACCCGATGAAGATCAGCATCGCCATTGAAATCGCGGCCATAATCAGCACAAGCGGCTGCGACAGGAACTGCTTGGAGACGTCCTCGTTCAAGTTATTGTCGGACGCCGAGCGCGTAACGATCATACCGGTGGCGACCGAGATCAGCAGCGCGGGGATCTGGCTCATCAGGCCGTCGCCGACCGTGGCGATGGAATAGGTCTGCATGATCTCGCCGATGGAGCCCTGCCCCCCGATCATGCCGATCACAACGCCGCCGATCAGGTTGATGAACGTCGTCACGAGCGACATGATGGCGTCGCCCTTGACAAACTTTGTGGCGCCGTCCATCGAGCCGAAGAAGTCCGCCTCGTCCTGAATCTTCTTGCGGCGGGTGCGCGCGGTCTCCTCGTCGATCAGGCCGGAGCTCAAATCGGCGTCGATGGCCATCTGCTTGCCAGGCATGGCGTCCAGCGTGAAGCGGGCGGACACCTCAGCGACGCGCTCCGAGCCCTTCGTGATGACAAGGAACTGCACCAATACAATAATCAGGAAGATAATCAGGCCCACCACGACGTTGCCCTGAATGACAAACTCGCCGAAAGTCGCGATGACCTCGCCGGCGTAGCCGCCGTTCGTCAGGATCTTGCGCGTGGAGGAAATATTCAGCGCCAGCCGGAACAGCGTCGTAATCAGCAGCAGCGACGGAAAAATCGAAAATTCCATCGCCTCGCGGATATACATCGTCATCAGCAGAATGACGAACGACAGCGTCAGATTGGCGATAAACATAAAGTCCAGAATCGCGGTCGGCAGCGGGATAATCAGCAGGAAGATGATCCCCACCACCATCGCCGAAACCACGTTGTTGAACAGCTTCAAATCAGGTCAAATCCTTCTTCTTTAGGTTATACACAAACGCGAGCACCTCGGCCACCGGCTGATAAAACCGGTCGGGGATCTCGGCGTTCAATTCGACGTTCTCATACAGGCCGCGCGCGAGGGGGCGGTTCTCCGTAACGACGACGTTGTGCTGCTCGGCCACGGACACGATCCGCAGCGCGAGGCTGTCCTGCCCCTTGGCGATGACAATCGGCGCGCGATGGTGCTCGGGATCGTACTGCAGCGCAACGGCATAGTGCGTCGGGTTTCGGATCACGACGTCCGCGTTCGGCACGTTCTGCATCATGCGGCGGCGCGCCATCATGTTCTGCTTCTCGCGGATCTTGCCCTTGACCTGCGGGTCGCCCTCGGTCTGTTTGTACTCCTCCTTAATCTCCTGCTTGCTCATGCGGAGATTCTTCTCATATTCGTACCATTGATAGAGATAATCAAACGCGGCGACAAACGCCATAATCAGCGCCGCTTTTTTGACGATCTCCATGATGGCCGCGCCGATGGCCGCCCCGGCCTGCGGGATCGTCATATCAGCCAGCCGCGGGATAATCGACAGCTCCTGTTCCAGCGCCTGATAAATCACGATGCCCAAAATGATGATCTTCAGGATGGATTTCAGCAGCTCGACCACGCCGCGCAGTGAAAACAACCGCTTGATACCCTGAATCGGGTTGATCCGGCTGAATTTGGGCTTGAGCGCCTCAAACGAAACGAGGCCGCGCGTCTGCGCGATGGTGCTGAGGCTTGAGGCAAACGCGCCGATAATCAGCACTGGCAAGATCGTGACGGCAAAGCACAGGCAGCCCTTGAGCAGAAAGCTGTTCGCGTCCGCCATTGTGACAGCCGTCTGCGTGGCAGACAGCGAGAAGAACTCGGTTATCGTCGTCTCGAGGTTGGAAATGATCCACGGGCCCAGCAGCTGCAAACTGAAGAACACGGCCACGAGGGAGAGCACCGTTCCGATCTCATGGCTTTGGAATACGTTGCCCTTTTTTCGTTCGTCTTGTTTTCGTTTCGGGGTTGCTTTTTCGGTTTTTTCGCCTGCCAAGCCGATCCCCCGTTTCGCGGCCGAAAATTTAGGGCGCGTGAAACGGCAAGCGCCGCGCGGCCCAAGGCCATGCCGTTCCTATCCCCGGCTATCCCGCCGTCTGCATAAACACGTAAAGCAGATCCTGTGTGCGGCGCAGCAGCGTATCCAGATAGTTTGTCAGAAAGCTGGAGACGAGCGGCACGAACGCGAAGAGAAGGAACAGCCCCAAAAACATTTTTAGCTGAATGTTGATGACAAATACGTTGATCTGCGGGATAAATTTCATCAGGATGCCGACGGCAAACTCCATGATGAGCTCCATCGCCACAAACGGCAGCGCCAGCTGGAACGCCAGCGCGAACCCATAGCCGAACAGCTCGATTACGCACCGCGCGACATTCTGCGTCAAAAGCGCCTGCCCGGGCGGGATCAGCACGAATGAGGTGGAAAACAGGCGGATCAGAATCAGGTGGCTGTTTGTCGCGAACAGGTATGTCACGAAGAACAGGTTCAGAAAGCTGCTGGACACCGACATCTGGATGTTGCTGCCCGGGTCGAACGCTTTCGCCATCGAAAGGCCAAACGCCATATCCATCTGATCGCCCGCGAAAATCAGCATATAGTAGAAAATCTGAAAGACCGTGCCGCACGCGAAGCCCACGGCCAGCTCCCGCAGCATCGCGGCCAACAGTTCAAGCCCTGTCCAATCGGCGTAGGCCGCGGCCGGAAAGCTGGGCGCGATCAGGAGCGTCAGCGCGCCGATCAGCCCCACGCGCGCCTGGGCGGGAAAGCCCCGGCGCGTCAACAGCGGATTGAACGCAAGCATTCCGGTGAATCGCAGAAATACGAGCATGAGCACCGGCATCTGGTCATACAACTGCCCGATCATCGGCTAAATCGTGGCAAGCCGCGCAAAAATCTGGTTGACATAATCGTTCATCACCGTCATCATCCAAGAGCCGAGCAGCAACAGCACCATCGCGATGGCAAACAGCTTTGGCACAAACGTGAGCGTCTGCTCGTGAATCTGTGTGGCCGCCTGAAAAATTGCGATAATCAGGCCAACCACGATGCTGACAATCAGCAGCGGGGCTGTCAGCTTCAGCGCGACGAGCAGCCCGCCCTGTAGAATTTCCATCACTTCTCCCTGCGTCATTCCCGGTTCCCTTTCTTTTCATGCCCGGTCCGCGTCATGTGTGAAAGCCCCGGACCAGCGCGCTGAACAGCAGCCCCCAGCCATCCACCAGCACGAACAGCATGATCTTGAACGGCAGCGCGATGGTAGTGGGCGGTAGCATGACCATGCCCATCGACATCAGCGCGCTCGATACCACCATATCGATGATGAGGAACGGGATAAACAGCATGAAGCCCATCGTGAACGCCCGCTTCAGCTCGCTGGTGGCGAAAGCCGGAACGATGATTGCCAAATCCAGCTCCATCAGCGCCTCATTCGAGCGCTCCTCGCTGATCTCCAGCCCCGCACGGTCCTGCGCGATGGAGAGGAACAGGTTCAGATCGTCGGTGTAGATTTCCTTGAGCATAAATTCCTTCAAAGGGATCTCCGCGCGCTCGAGTGCCTCAACCTGCGTGATCTCCCCCGCTCGGTACGGCTCGTAGGCCTGCTCCTTGATATCGGCGATCACGGGGCTCATGATAAACAGCGTCAGAAACAGCGCCAGCCCAATCAGCACCTGATTCGGCGGGGACTGCTGCGTACCCATCGCGCTGCGCACGAATGACAGCACAATGATGATGCGCAAAAAGCTGGTGACCATGATGAGGATCGAAGGCGCCAGCGCGAGCAGCGCGACCAGAAAGAGCGCGTCCAGCAGGCCGAAGGAACGGCCCGCCTCGCCGGAGCCAAGATCTACGCTGAAAATCGGCTCCGCGAACGCAGTGACAGAGAGCAGCGGCACCAAAATCGCCACACACAGCGCGGAGACGGCAAAGCGCTTTGCGTATTTTTTCAGCAGCGCCCTACGTGTCGCGCGTGTCTGCGTTTCCTTCATCGCCGCTCTCCTTCCCTTTTCTCGATTCCAGCGCCCCTTTGAGAGCGGATAAAAAGTCTCCGCTGCGCCCTGCGGCCGGCGGCTCCGGCAGCCGCGCGGGATCCAGCTCCTCCAGCAGCTCGATATGATGCGCAGTGACGCCGAGCAGCAGCACCCGCCCGCCGGTTTTGACGACGAGAAGCTGCTTTTCCTGCCCGAGCCCCACCCGGTCAAGCACCTCGACCATGCGCCCCGCACCGCCGGGCCCACCGCCATATCCGCGTCCGACCAGCTTCGCGGCCCAATACGCGAGCGCTAAAAGCAGGATAAACCCCACGAGCATGCCGATCAGGGAAAAAATATCCCCTGCCTGCATCTCAGCCGAGAATCGTGGAAACGGTTTTCAGCAGGCGGTCCGGCTTGAAGGGCTTCACAATGAAGTCGAGCGCGCCGAGGTTGATCGCCTCGATGACCATCGCCTCCTGCCCCATCGCGGAGCACATAACGACCTTCGCGTTCGGATCGGCTTCCTTGATGGCCTTCAGCGCCTGCAGGCCGTCCATCTCCGGCATCGTGATGTCCATGACGACCAAATCGGGATGCTCCTTGTTGAACTGTTCGACCGCCTGCGCGCCGTTGCCCGCCTCCACCAGCTCGATATAGCCGGCCTTTTTCAGCGTGTTCTGAACGGTGGTCCTCATAAATACCGCGTCGTCAACGACTAAAATTTTCTTGCCCATGAATCACTGTCTCCTTTTGATTGATTGGGATAATGATGCTTTTTCATTTATTCGGGTAAGCACACGCTTACAGGGTCTCTTTCCGGGCTGCTTCAAAAACCGCGTCGGCCGCGGGCTTCATATTTTACACAGCCTGTTGTCCGAAAGCCGATCAAATGCCCTCTTCCTTCAGGCTCTCCATCAGCTCTTTCGTACCGACGATCTCGGTGATGCGCACGCCGAAATTATCGTCGATTACCACGACGTCGCCGTGCGCAAGCAGCCGTCCGTTCACCATAATATCGACGGGCGCGCCGGCCTGCTTGTTCAGTTCGATCACCGTGCCCTGGCCAAACTCGACGATGTCCTTGATCTTGCGCTTGGTCTTGCCGATCTCGACCGACACGTCAAGGTTGACGCCGAGCAGCAGATCCATATTGCTGCCGCCCGCGTTCGGGCTGACCTGCGGGGTAAACGTCGGGAACTGCGTGCTCTTGACGTTCACCGGCGCGGGCTGGTGCGCCTCGGGCGCAGCGGGCTGCTGCGGGTAGCCGTAGGGCGGATAAGGCGGCATATATCCGCCGTACCAGCCCATCTGGGCCGCTTGGTTCGGATCGTACTGAGGGGGCATACCCGGGTACTGCTGCGGCATGCCGGGGTAGCCGGGCGCGGCCATCTGGGGCGCGGCGGGCGCCGCCTCCGGCGTCTGCAGCGGCATGCCCTGCGCCGGGGCGGGAGCAG
>CANRZX010000066.1 GCA_947644575.1 uncultured Clostridia bacterium
GTTGATGGGGCCGCGCAGGATGTTGCACGCCTCAAACAGATGGGAAAACAGCTTTTGACTGGTGGTTTCCTCAAAAAAGCATTGGCGCGGCGAAAAATCAACGTCCCGCTCCCCCATAATTGCGCTGCCCATACTCTCAACCGCCTTATATCAATAGTATTGCTCAATGTAGCTGTATGCCCTGTTGAAAACGTCCGTGTCCTTGATTTTATACTTGATCCAAACCACGCTGCGAAGGGCCTTTTTGACCTCCTGCTTACCGGCGGTCGTGCTCTGCCAGCCATCGAAACGGACAATTTTCACAATGTTGTCAATATCGGCAACAATACGTTCCACAATGACCGGCGTATTTTGGTTTTTCACCCCATTGAACAGCTCCGTCAGCGCGGCAACGCCCTTGTCTATTTCCTGTTCCGGGACAACTTCCTTCTCTGCCTGCGCCGCTTCTCTCGCCAGCTCCAGAAGCAGCTTCAAAAATTCGATGCTGGTAATCAGCCCCTGCTCATGCTTTTCCCGCAGGGCCTCCAGCTTTTCACCCAGTTGTATAAACTTCGGGGTTTTCGCATGGCTCAGGATTTTTGCCACGAGGCTGATTTCCACCTTTTTCGTCGCCTTTTTCAGATCCTTCTGCTTCTCCAAAAATTCATCTATCAGGTCAGCGTCCATCGCAAGAATATCCATGTCCTCGTCAGCTTCACCAACGGTGACATTCTGGTGGACAAGCTCAATGGTCTTTGCCCCAAGGGAGGCCCAAATCAGCCCGCCTCTGCCATCGGTTGGCTTAACCGATTCGTAGATATGGGACAGCCACCGATAATCTGCTTTGTATGTATTTAGAAACACATCCGGCGACAAGGCATCCCATGCCCGGTTCAACACGCGGTAGTCGGCGGCAAAGGCGTCCTTTTCCTTGTTGGTGGGGAGACATTCCTGCGCCGCCATCAGCCCTTCCCAGCCTTCCACAGTGCGGTCAACGCCCATAAAATAATCCATACATTTTTTCATCAGCGCGGGCATCTGCTGCTTGATTTCCTCAATATTCGTAATAATCCGGCGCATACTGGTCTCGTCAAAGTCAAGAGCCTTTGCCACATCGTCAAAGATCCCAATGTAATCCACTATAAGACCGTGTGTTTTTCCTTGGTCATAGGTGCGGTTTGTGCGGCAGATTGCCTGAAGCAGCGTATGATCTTTCATGGGCTTGTCCAGATACATTGCCTGCAAAACAGGCGCGTCAAACCCGGTCAGCAGCTTTGAGGTGACGATTACCAGCTTCAACGGGCTTAACGGGTCTCGAAAAACATCCAGAATCTTACCCTCTGCGTCACGGTCGCGGCGGTATTTCTTATAGCGATCCTCCTTGTCGTTGTTGGTATCCATGACAATCGTGGTGGCATCTTCGCCCAAAAGCTCATCCAGCACCGCCTTATACAGCAGGCAGCACTCCCGGTCATAAACAACGACCTGCCCTTTATAGCCGTTTGGCTCAATCTTCGTCTGAAAATGCTTTGCAATATGCTCGCAGACTTTTCGTATGCGGGCGGGGTTGTACATAATGGCTTTCATGTTGACACGGCGGGAAAGCTCATACTTTTCGTCTTGGCCCAGCCCCGCCGCATCTGTCATTGCTTCAAACTCGCGGTTCAGCTTATCCTTGTCAACATGCAGCTCCACTGGAACCGGCTCAAAGTGCAGAGGAAGCGTCGCCCCGTCCCGGATAGAGTCAGAGAATGAATACCGGCTCATATAGCCGCTGCGATCCTCTTTCGCACCGAAAGTCAGGAAAGTGTTCTTGTCCACGCGGTTGATCGGTGTACCGGTCAGGCCAAAGAAGAAAGCGTTGGGGAGGGCAATGCGCATTTTTTCGCCAAGGTTGCCCTCCTGCGTCCTGTGCGCCTCGTCCACCATGACAATGATGTTGTCGCGGGCGTTCAGTTCGCCGCTCACCTCGCCAAACTTGAAAATGGTGGTGATCAAAATCTTCCGCATATCTCCGCGGAAGAAGGAGAGCAGTTCATCCTTTGTGGACGCGCTGGTCAGGTTGGGGATGTCAGATGCGTTAAAGGTTGCCGTGATCTGTGTTTCAAGGTCGAGGCGGTCATCAACAATTACGATAGTGGGGTTTTTGAGTTCAGGTATCATGCGCAGCTTTTGCGCGGCAAATACCATCAGCAACGATTTCCCGGAGCCTTGGAAATGCCAGATCAGCCCTTTTTTCGGATACCCGGCAAGGACACGGCTGACAATCATGTTCGCGCCCTCAAACTGCTGGTAACGGCATATGATCTTATATTTGCGGTACTTTTTGTCTGTGGCGAACATGGTGAAAAACTGGAAGATGTCCATGACCTTTTTAGGTGTGATCATATCCTCCATACTTGCCTTTACATCCACAAGGCTGCCCTCTGCCTTATGATCGGCTGTATGCCACGGCCCCCACATATTGATGGGCATATTGACAGAGCCGTAGCGGTAGCATTTGCCTTCGGTCGCAAAATTGAATACATTTGGAACGAACATGGCCGGGATACTTTTCTCATACGCAGAAATATCGCCTGCCGCGTCAAGCCATGTGATGGCGCTCCTTACGGGCGTTTTCAATTCGCCAACTGCGATGGGAAAGCCATTGACCAAAAGCACTATATCTAAACGCTTTCCGCCGGTCTCCTGCGGATATACCCATTGGTTTGTCACAACGTATTCGTTGATCGCAAGGGCATCCTCCGTCAGCGTTCCAAAAAAGCGGACAGGAATCATCCGCCCGTCTTTTCCAAACGGATAAGAGTTTTCCTCAAATATCAGCTTTTTGAAAACCTCATTCTGTGTTACAAGACTGTGCGCCTGCACAGACAGGATAACCGTTCTGAGCTTATAGATCACTTCATCCGCGCGGCTGGTTTCTTCCGCGATTGCCGGGTTTAGACGGATCAAGGCATCTTTTACCATGGATTCAACCAAAACATCTGAATCCATGCGCGGCAGATTTTCGGCTGGAATGTATGTCCACCCATTCCCTTGCAGAGTTTGTATGACCATCTGTTCAATGGTATTATCTTCATTAAAATTGACAGCCATAGAGCTTGCTCCTTGCCTTATCATATTCCGCCCCCTTGCCACGCTGCTTCATGGCAGGGTATAAAAACCCTATTTTACTGTATTATTTTAGCACATTTTGGCTGCCGTTTCCATACAAATTTGCGAAAATGGGAGCTGGACGGCGGATGGTCTGGCGGGAAAGGGCGGGGAAACAGCGCAAGCGATGTCCTTGGGAGTAAAGATAAAAAGACAGGCGTACCGGCATCATGCCAGTACGCCTGTCTTTTTTACAGATCACGCGCAACCGCCCTGCTCATTTCTCAAATGCGGAAAGAAAATCCTCTATGATTTTGGACAGCGCCTCTTTTTGCTTGGGTGATAACCGTTGGATTTCACCATATTCGGCCAGAACACTTAATTTAGCCGATTCCCCACATAGCAGATAATCGGTTGAAACAGAAAGACATTCGCATATCTTGATAATGTTTTCCGGTCGCATGGCCTTATGCCCATTTTCCGCCGCAGAAAGCATTTTCGTAGAAAGGCCCGTCAAATTCGCCACCTGCTCCTGTGTATAACCCTTTGCTTTCCGAGCAGCGGTCAGCCGTTTGCCAATATTCGTCAACGTCTCATTTTTCATCTCGCCACCCCTTATAGGGCTATATTATCCCCAAAAAGAAAATATTTTAATCCACCATGATGGTGTTACACCTCTTATGGTTCTTTATTATGGTCACAAATTGAAAGAAACGCTTCTACAATACTTTCAAGTGCCAGACGCTCCTGATGTGTCAAGGCTGATATGGCCTGATTTTGTGACACGTGTCCTGTCATGAAATAAGAAACGTCCATCTCAAGCAGTCGACAAATCTGAACGATATTTTCGGGACGAAGCGCTTTTTGACCTTTTTCGGCGGAAATAATCGTTTTAACCGACAGCTCTGATAACTCGGCTAATTTTTCCTGAGTTAATTTCATTCGCTTGCGCTGCTGGCACAGACGGTGGCCCATTTCAACGAGAAAATCGCTTTTATTTTCCACGAAATCCACTCCCATAAGGGAATAATATCTCAATTTCCAAGAAATTATAATCCATTATAGTAGACATATATCCCCTATGATGGTATAATATACATGTTTTTAAGATATTCAGGACACCTTGCGATGCAAAAGCCCGCCGTTTACATAAAGGGCAAAAGACAAGCCTGCCTACGCTATTTATTGTAAAGGAGCTGTCCTAAATGGAAAGTATCACGATTTTTGACCCGCGGGTATTGGAATGGCTGCATAATTCCAATCAGATCATGTTCATTGATGACAGCAAAGAAATATATGTATATACATGGTTTATGGCCTACCGTACCCAACGTGCGTTTTATGATCTTTATGTAGGCCACCATAAGCGCCCCGGTTCGCTGGAAGCATCATGGGACGAATTTCAAGACTTCATTCGCCCTTTTGACGGCTTTCGGAAAACGTGCGTAAGCGTCATTGAAAAGGCGGTTTCCCGTTTTCTGTCCGAGCACAGCTTCAATTATGATTCCCCAAAGGTAAAATTTTACTATGAGGAAGACGAAAAATACGCTAAAAACGGCGTTTTGAATATTGTCCCTGTTTTTTCCGGTTACGAGGGCCATATCATTGTAGAGCGATTGCTGGTGCAGAGCCAGATCGGATATTACCGCCGCTGCTTGAAAAATCAAAAAAATCTTACATGGGGTCAATATGTCACATTTTTGAAAAGAAGCCCGGAAAGCATGCAGGTTATCGTAACAGCTTTTTGTGACGCATTGTCTCATCTTGATTTCAAATCGGCATGGAAAGAAAAGGTCAATGAATAACAGAAAGGATACAAGGCGATGAAGGTAAAAAAACGGATCGCAGAAATTCAAGAGCGCATATGTAATGATGAGCTGTTTAACAGTATTCTCAATGCGTACTATGACGAGGCCAAGGGGGATGAGGGACTGTCTGATTATGAGGCTGAATATCTCACAGCCAGATCGGCATTATCCGATATTCTCAATGAAACGCAATCTACCAGTCTTGCCGAGGCCGAAAGCCTATGCCTTGAAGGTGAAAAATGGCTGATGCGATTTGCGTATGTGCGCGGGGTTTACGTGGGTTTTCAACAGTATTTTACACCTGAAAAAGCCAACCATGTTTTTGAAATCCAAATAATGAATAAGGTTATGACCTTGCCGGGCATGAAATCTTATCCAAGCTACTATGAATGCCGCTCAAAAATACTTGAACTCTTTGAAAAGGCACGGGACGGGCTTTGTGAAGAATATACCGACCACGTTACCAACATAGAAGCTGCTTGGAGCAACCGCGATTTAGGTGTATCACGCCATGCTTTTTATACCGGCTATCGCTATGCCTTGTCCGTTGTGGGGCAGGTGGCCCCATTGGGGGAAACATATTCTATCATTGACAAAATATTGACAACGGAACACGGACTTTGCTTTACTCGTACCGTCGAGGAGCGCGAAAGAGAGTAAAAGCATTGCGGGCACACTGCTGCGATTTTTGAAGTGTGAAATAGAAAACAGGGGATACAGCCAGAAACTGTATCCCCTGTTTGGTGTTATGCTATATCCCAAAACTGAGCAGCGGATTTCCCCGCACACCATTTACCATTATCTCAAAGTGCAGATGATTTCCTGTGGAATCGCCTGTGCTGCCGACATAGCCGATGATCTGACCGGCGGTGACGGCCTCTCCTGCACCGACAGCGGTTTCAATCATGTGCGCGTAGCGGGTGGAAAGCCCCGTGCCGTTATCGAGCAGCACCTGATTACCGTAACTGTCATTCCAGCCGGAAATCAGCACGGTGCCATCATGTGCGGCGAGGATGGGCGTTCCTTCCGGCGCGGCGATGTCCACGCCTTTGTGTGGCAGACCGCGGATGGCGTCCGGCTCTCCGAATTGACAGGTGATGTTGTAAATCCCCGGCAGCGGCCATTGCAGCGCACCGGCAGCAATGCCGCCATCCATTGCCCCGCCGCACAGAGCCGCCAACATCGGCCGCATCTCTGCGGATAAAAGCTGGTGCAGGATGTCCCGCTGGTCGGCGGTAAACGCATAAGCAACGGCCATTTCATCGGCGGTCTTGCCACTGACAGAAATGTGCAGGATATGCCGGTACTGCGGCTCGGGGGCGGTTTCTTCATTGCCCACGCTCTCGTCTGCTTCGCTGCTTTCCACTGGCGCTTCCTCCTCGTCCGGCCCTACTTCTACGGTTTCAACCTCGGCGGTAATCTCGTGCATCATCCAAAAGGTGTCCCTAATTTTTTGCGCATTGTGCGCGTCTATCACAATCACATT
This sequence comes from uncultured Clostridia bacterium, assembly GCA_947644575.1. Classification (GTDB taxonomy): domain Bacteria; phylum Bacillota; class Clostridia; order Oscillospirales; family Ruminococcaceae; genus Ruthenibacterium. The sequence goes on from CANRZX010000066.1 coordinate 6,367, forward strand.
GCCGTCATCACCGAGATTGGCCTGCACAGCAAACACCGCCAACACCTCCGGCCAGTAGCTTTGCCATGTGCGGCCCGCTTCATAATGGTATTGGATGTCCACCTCGTCGCATTCCGGGTGCGCCGTCACAATGTCGTTAATTGCCTGCCCGAAAGCAGCATTTGTTTCCTGCACAATGCTGGCAATGGGGATGGCGTTGGGATCGCCTGTTGCGTCTGCAAACAGAATACCCATCGGTGAGCCGATCATCGCCGCAGCAGCGCCCGCCACCATCACCAGCAGCAGGACAATCCCGCCTGCGCCAATGAGCGCCGCTATCGACCGCACCGCAGCGCGGGCAGCTTTGGCGAGCGCCACCGTAAGTCGGCCAAGCGTGTAGCCCGCCGCTGATTGCAGACGGGTGCGCATGGCCGGAAAGGTATAAGGCCGGGGTGTGAACAGACGCGGCCGCAAAGAAACCGAATGTATTCTGCCAGCTGCCTTGGCTGATACTGCGTGCTTCTGCCACACGGCGCTCCGGCGAAAAATCTGCCGCTTTGTATCCTGTCGCCAATGCGCAAGGCGGGGGGATGGTTCGGGCTGTGCTGTTCCGGCAGCTTTGCGTAGGGCTTCCTTTTCAGCCTGTTTTGAAGTGGCTTTCTGTGCATATAACCGACGGCGCACCTTGTCCCTGCGCTGCGCTTCGGTTGAGATTGCCCCGCGCCGTGCGGCTGGAGATGGCATAGGCGGTTCTTTTTCCTTACCGCCTTCACGTTGAATGTTTTTCGCCTGTAAAAATTTCTCTCGCACCGCTTTCCCGCGCAGATAAGCCGCCCGCGCTGCGCTTGCTGAAATATCGGCCAATGCAAAGGCTGAATCCACAGCTCCATCTTTCATGCGCTCGGCAGCGTCCTGTTCCGGCCTATCCGCTGCTTTTGTCCGCGCTCTTTCTTTCTCGCACACGGCACCGGGAAGATTTTCCGCCACATACGTCAATTCTCGCCGTATAACACGATCCCTGATCACTTTCTTTGCCGCATTGCCCTTACCCACGCTTTTCATGTATGCCGGGTTTCACCTCCCGTTCTGCCGGTCTGCATTCCGGCGCAATCCAGACGCGCACGGCGGGTTGTATGTGTGCCGTATATTTTCGCCGTCGTTCCTGCCGCGCAATATTGGCAAGAGCAGCGTTAGCGGTTGAATCATTTCTGTGCGGACAGGGGCTATAACGGCAAAAAGCGGTATTTTCCTGTCGCTGTCTATGCTTCACGTTTCATGCTCCTATTCCTCCATCATCCCGACATATTCGTCAAAGGAAAGCTGGCCGGGCAGCACGCCGTCCTCCATCCACCAATGGAACACCTCTATACCTGCCGCGCCCCTGCGCCAGCCGTGATCCAGTTTCCCACGCCGCTGCCGTTCCGCCAGCATCTTATCAAAGGCGCGGATGTACAATTTCTCGTAAGCAGGCCAGCGGGCAAAATCCCGGTAACGCCGTTTGCCCGCCATCGGACAGCCCACACAGCCTACGCGCGGAAAGCCCTCTGCGTACAGCGGATTGACCGGGATTTTTTCAGACAATAGAAAATCCCATACATCGCTGTCCGTCCAGTCGATGATGGGATTGCACACGCGCTTGGCCTGTAAGGTACAATGCTCAAATAACCTGCGTTTGTCGTCATTATCGTTGTTCAAAATAATACGCTTTGCCGGGTTGGACGCATTTTTTTCAAAAACACCCCGGCTATCACGCCTTCGCGTACTTTCGGCCCAGCGTACACCTGTCGCAATAAACCGTCCCTGCCCGCCACGCTTCTTGAGGACAGAACAGCAATATCGTACCTTGCGTGTGGGCGGCAGCAATTTGACGGGTATCAACTCCCACATAGAAGTGCGCTTTCCTTTGTAATGTGGGTATTCGATTTTGCAGGGAATTCCCAGAGCTTCAAGCCGCACAAATTCTTTGCGCATAAAGTAGACGGTTTCCGGCGCATCTGCGGTTGTGTGATTGTGCAACACCTCGAAAGGGATGCCCGCTCGCCGCGCCAATTCCACACATACGCTGCTGTCCTTGCCTCCGCTGTCCGTCACGATCAGCGGCCTTTTGTACCGAAACAGGCTCATCTCCGACGCTTCACGCAGCCGCTGAATCGCCATTCGCTCCTTATCGCTCATGGCCGGGTTCCTGTTTGGGTGCGCTGATTTGCGGAGACGCAATCTCCCGGCAATACTCCGGGTAGCGTAGGCGGATACCTTCCAGCATATACGGCGCATAGTCGCAGGCGAACAGGTTGTCGGGCGTTGTTTCCGCCTCATGCCCCGGTTCGATATATCCATTCCAGAGGTTGAACGCCAGCAGCCACAGCCGGTGGCTCCCGCTCGTCTGCCAGCCCTCGTGCAACGCCTCTGGGCGGATACAGTCCTCCTCAAAATCAAACAGGCGGTTTACCATCCTGCGGGTATCGCAGCTGACACCGATCAGATAGAAAAATGCTTTGTGGTAGCTGTCCTCCCGCACACGCGCCATGCTCTTTTCGTAAAAGGCGCGGTGCTGGTCAGATGAGAAAATAGGTTTGTTCATAGAATCAGTCCCTTCAAAAATAACTTCCATACGTATTTTCCGCTTCAGGCACTCATGGTGGGTTGCGATATGATCCGAAAATGTGATATACTAATAAATAACAAAAGAACGAACTGAGGTGATCCAGATGATGTACCCATTTCTTACGATGGATGATGATACCGAAATCACACACTCGGAGATGCGCGAGGACGGCAGTGTGAAAGTGTATATCGAAACACCGGACGAAAAAGATGGCTTTCACGATGTCACCTGCTTGTTGCCTCAATATCGTTGGCTTGATGTTCATGGCTATTCAAAAGAAGAATTGGAGCATTTCGGAGAAATCGTGCGCAACAATGCCCATCTGATTCTGGAGTTTTCACAGAAGGGCGGTGTGTTGAATGCCGCAAATCTTTAGAATCGGGCCATATATTGTCTACTTTTGGTCGAATGAGAATGATCCGTTGGAGCCAATCCATGTTCATATTGCAGAGGGACGAGCTACGGCAAACGGCACAAAGGTATGGATCACCAGCAAAGGGAAAGTCCTGTTGTGCAATAATAATGCAAGGATCCCAGCTTCGATTTTGCGGAATTTGTTACGAATCATAGAGGCAAACAGCGGCGACATCATTCAAAAGTGGCTTGCTCATTTCGGGCAAATCACATATTATTGTTGAATGATCCAGTTATCGTTGATACTCTGAGCGGGGGCGGCAAGCCAAAAGTTATGCCGCCCCCGCTTTTTTCCGGAATTACTCGCTTTCCATTTCACCCGGCTTTGTGGTAAGCAGGCGATAGGTCTTTGTCTGTTTCGGGTAATCGTTTTCAAACGGAATGAGAGAATTACCCAGCTTGAGAATGCCCTGTCCCGGCCTTGCGAGCAGCAGATAATTGCGCTGCGGTTCAGACAGACCGTACAACTCGGCCACGCTGTCAATGTCTTTCGTCTGCCGCAGCAGTACCACAAACTCGCTGTTTGCCAGCATCGCATAGGCCGTGTCATTGGAAAGGCAATCCTGCACATTCTGCGTAATGCCGGTCGCGTAGGCGTTGTATTTGCGAAAGCGTTTCCAACTGGTGTAAAGGAAATGAGCGCTCAATTCATTGCGCAGCAGCAAATACACCTCGTCGAAGTAAACCCATGTCGCCGCGTCCGGGCTGCTCCGGTCGCCCTGCACCACCTGCGTATTGATGAACTCCAGCATGGACAGCATTGCCACGGGCTTTAACTGGTCGCCCAAGCTCTGGATGTTAAAGCAGATCAGGCGGTTGCTCATATCCACATTCGTGGGCTGGGCGAACATGTTGAGACTGCCGTGTGCGAAAATTTCCAACGCCAGCGCGATTTCTTTGGCCCGCTCATTGGGCTGCGCATTCAAGTCGCGCCACAGATCGGTGAGCGTTGGGCAGGCCGCCCTATATCCGCTCTTGATCAGCGGGCGATAGATGTTTTTGAGACTCCTGTCAATCAGGCTCTTATCTCCCGGCAGCAGGTGCTCCCTACCCATGATCTGCTCGCACAGGGACAGCACAAACTCGGCCTTTGCCGTGTGCGGTGGGATTTTTGCTGCTGGATCATAGACAAAATCCAGCGGATTGAAGTAGGTTTTGCTGTCCACAGAGATGTCGATCACTACGCCGCCGAGCGCGTGCGTCTCTGCTCCATACTCGTTTTCGGGATCGACAATCAGGAATTTTGCCAGCAGAAACCGCAGAAACCGTGCAAGAATTTCCGCCTTTGCAAACAGGCTTTTGCCGCCGCCCGATGTGGCGACGATCATGCCGTTGCCGTTCACGAGCATCGCACGCGAGGCGATAATCAGATTGCCTGACATGGTATTTATCCCGTAGTAAATGCCGCCCGGATGCAATACCTCCTGCGTGTGGAACGGCACCAGCGCGGCCACGTCCTCGGTGAGCATCGTGCGCATGTTTTCAATTCGGCGCAGGCCGTAGGGCAGGGCCGTGTTAAAGGCGTTTTCCTGTTGGAAACGCAGGTCGATAAAGCGGCAATTCATGTTGACCGCCTGCGCTTTGATTGCGTCCACGGTCCGCGCCAATTCCTCCGGGCTGTTTGCAAAACAGACCACGGTCAACAGTGTGAGAAACATCTGCTGGTCGCGGCCCGATACGCCGTCCTGCCACTCGGCCACCACCTCGTCCTGTGCTTTGACGCGATAGGGGACGCTGCTGGTAAAATCGAGATTGTCCACAGATTTTCGATTGAAACGCACCTTGTCGGCGTCTACCTTCATCCGTGCGTTGTCGATCTCACGGGCTGCGTCCTCCGGCTCAATGGGCAGAACATCAATGGAAAGCGCCATTGCCGGAGACTGCCGCAAAAGGCCGGGGATCAGGCTGTCATCCAGCCGCTGGGGATAACTTATCAGGGAAAGCGACTTTGCGTATCGCCCGTCAAGCTCAATATGGCTGGGCTTAAAGATCATGCTGTCCGGGCAAACGGAATCCTTAAAGCTATGCCCCAATCGGCGGCATTCCTCCAGATCAAACCGGAAGTGCTGCTCCTCGCCCGCACGGAAAAAGCCGTGCAGGACGCGCAGCCGCTCATTGTTGTCTACCTCCCTCACCGTGCAGCCGAGTGCTGACAAAGCACTGACAAGATGTCCCTGCACATGGAGCAGCCGGTCACGCGCCTGCCGAATGTTCGGCTTGTTGGTGGAAACGATCAGATATTTTTGCTGGCGTGTATTGCCGAGGTCGCGCACGCGGCTTTCCAGCAGCGTGTTGTACTCACTGCGGTATATATCGCAGCAATCCTCTTTCATCGGCAAGAGGACATCGTGCTGGAACGCGGCCTCGTCCATCCGCTGGCTGACGATACAAAACTGTGCCCAGCAGTCGACGGGGATACCGGCATAGACTGCGCCATACAGGGTTTGGATTTCCTTTTTGGCCGAGTCCGAGAGCATGGCATAGTTGACATCCGACACGCTCCACATTCGGCTATACACGTCGCCGCTGCGCCAGATACCGTCCCGATAGATGCGGTCAATGGGGATTGACCGCTGCACCGAGCACGGTACACGGTAGCTTCCTCGTGTGCGGCGGCAGCTGTCATATTCACTCAGTTTCAATTCCTTCTTCGGCCTCCTTTCTCTTGTGCGGGGCATGAAAAAAGACGGCAAATGTGCCGCCTTTTTTGCTCTTTTGAATTGCCTGCATATACCTGTTTTCGCTTCTCCAGACGCGCGGCCCGGCCCGCAGGAATACGGTTTCCCATACCGCGCAAAGGAATTGTTCAAAAGTCATTCCGTCATAGGTAAAAAAGCCCGCCGCCGCAACCGGCGCGGCGCAGACGATACATACCCAGCTCACGGTTTCCCGTCCCAACACACCGCGCAATGCAAAGTACGAGCCGACCGCTGCGCCAATGGCCACCCCCGAACAGATGAGCTGCCGCAAGGACAGGCCCATGAAGATTTCCTCTTGATACTTTCGTATCTCTTTGCTGATTTTGGTTTGCGTAGGTTTCACCTCCCATGCAAAAAAACGGCGGGGCTATAAAGCCCTGCCGCTAACACTTGATTTCTGTCACTTCCCGGAACAATCAGAAATTTGTTTCTCAATATCCCATGCGCCACGAATCACACGGTAAATATCGACCCTGCTCTTTTCCTGATCCACATGGTAAAACACAAGATATTTTTCTACAACCATCCTACGATAAAATGGGTTTGCTGAGTACTCCTCATACATTTCTGGCATTCGGGCAAGCCCTTCCAGTTTTTTCTCAATTTCCCGCAACATATGGCCCGCCGTTTTGGGATAGAAGCGCCCGAGGTATTCCGCCATTTTGTCCAAATCTTCTGCGGCAAGCGGAAGATAGCGAACCTCATAACTCATATTTTTCCCTCAAACACTTCCACAGATCCTCATGCCCGATCCACTGCGTGTCAGGGTCTTTCGCCTGCTGCTCTGCTTCGGCAAGCATCTGCTCTACGTACCTTGCGTGAAGGTATTCCTCATAGCGGGCATACTCCTCCATGCTGATTAAAACCGATTCACCCCGCCCCTGATTTGTGATAATGACATGGTTGTTTTCCCGCACCAGCCTTGAAATTTCGGCGTAATTGTTGCGCAACTCCCGTGAAGGCCGCACATAGGTTTGCAGCATATTGCTCGCCTCCTTACTGTTGTATATATTGTATCACAATATGCCTACAATTACAACCCCACCATCTCATGGATAATTCTGTCCGAGCCTTTCACCAAACCCACCAGCACCAACATATTGAATGCTGTCTCCGCAAGGTAACTCCACACCATGCTGGCCGCCTCTCCGGTCGTAACGCTGGGCGCTGTCACAAAACCGGAATAGATCACACATGCCAGAACAATCACCGCGCCCTCCATGCACACGCCAAGATAGCTTTTTAAGAAAGAAATCCCCACGGATTGCGTACTCTCTCCCGCAAAGGCTGCCAGTGGCACCGGGGCCAGCGCAGTATACATGTAGATGTGAAAAAAGCGCCCATATACCGTCAAAATCAGCACAAATGAGAGCACGGTAATGAGCAGGCTGCCGAGGATTGTCACGAGCCAGAGCGGAATACTGGCAAGGAAACCAACGTCACGGATGGCTGTTTCTACTTCGGTTGGCAGATAGACCATTGCATGGGAGATGCCGCCCATTCCGGCTGCCGCCTGCAATACAATGCCGTTCCACACCTCAAACAGCTTCAGCATGATCTCCATGCCATACGTCACCGCCGCC
>CANRZX010000067.1 GCA_947644575.1 uncultured Clostridia bacterium
TCCCTTTTTGCGCCGGAAAGGAGAACTGAGGGAAACCAATAAGCGACTGCGCAGCGCAGCGGAGCACAAAGCGTTTGGTGTCCCTCAGAGACTGTACGTTCCGTCAAAAATTTTAGGAGGAAAAATATGAACCCTGAGCTCATCCAGCAGTACGCGGAATTTGCCGTGAAAATCGGCGCCAACCCCCAGCCGGGGCAGACGCTTTTGATCCGCGCGCCCATCGAGGGCGCCGCGTTCGCGCGCTCCTGCGCGAAGGCCGGGTACGACGCGGGCGCGCGGGAGGTCGTCGTGCATTATAGCGACGAAAAGCTTTCCCGCATCAAAATGGAGCGCACCGCCGTCGAGGCGCTCGAGGACGTCAAACCGTGGATCCAGCGCAGCATGCTCGACTACGTCCAGAGCGAGGGCGGCGCGTGCGTGCTGACCATTCTCGCGAGCGACCCCGAAATCTATAAGGGTCTCGATATGGAAAAGATTGACCGCGCGCATCAGGCCGCGATGAAGGCGCAGGAGGAGTGGCGCGGCTACATGATGAACGATCGGATCCAGTGGAGCATCGCCGCCATCCCCAGCCCCGCGTGGGCGCGCACGGTGTTCCCCGGCGAGCCGGAGGACGCGGCCATGGAAAAGCTGTGGGACGCGATCTTCGACGTGTGCCGCGTCAAGGGCGGGAACGTCGTGTCCGAATGGCGGGCGCACGTTCAGAAAATGGTCGCCCGGCGCGACCGCATGAACGAGCTTGCGCTCGACAGCGTGCGCCTGCAGAGTGCAAACGGCACCGATCTGACGGTCGGCCTGGCCGAGGACGCCGTGTGGGAGGGCGCGCAGAGCCACACGCCCGAGGGCTATACGTTCATCGCGAACATCCCCACCGAGGAAGTATTCACCGCGCCGCACCGCCTGCGCGTGGACGGCGTTGTGAAAAGCACCAAACCCTACGTGTACAACGGCAACCTGATCGAGGATTTTTCCGTCACGTTCCGCGCGGGCAAGGTGGTGGCGCACAGCGCGCGCAACGGCGAGGCGCTACTGGGCCAGCTGCTGGACACCGACGAGGGCGCGCGCCACATCGGCGAGCTCGCGCTGGTGCCCGCGTCCAGCCCCATTAACCGGCGGAACCTGCTGTTCTACAACACGCTGTTCGACGAGAACGCCGCCTGCCACATCGCGTTCGGCAAGGGCTATCCCGGCACAGTGAAGGGCGGCACGTCCATGACGCCGGACGAGCTGCTGGCCAAAGGCGTGAACGACAGCCTGATCCATGAGGACATCATGGTCGGCGCGCCGGATATGATGATCACCGGCACGACGAAATCCGGAGAGACCGTCAAGATTTTTGAGGACGGCGAATGGGCGTTCTGACCTATCCGCGCCGCCTTTCCGGCAGGCACTGATGAAATCCCAGCGGCTGCTCCGGGCCGTCGGCAAAGCAGCCCTTTTCTGAAAACTTGCCCAAATCAAACAGGCCCCCCCGGTTTTTCGGGGGGCCGCTTTACATTGGACGGCAGACGCGGTACACTAAGCCACGCCCTTTTTATTTCCTCGCGGAAAGGGACGCCGCACGCTCTTCGGAAACCGCGTCCTCCTCGGGTTGTGTCTGACTGCTCTTGAGCTCGAAGTGGATCAGCAGGCTCAGCAGCGCGCGCAGAATGATGACCGCGCCGAGGATGAGCAGCTCGCTCATTTCTCGCACCAGCACGGTTTTCAATATCTCCGCCGCCATCTTGAATTCAAGCCCCGTGGCAAGGCCCTCGGCCAGTTCGAACTGCAACGCGTAGCGCCGGTGGAAAAACGTGTTGCCCAAATACTGCCAGAACGCGTGCAGCGTCGAGGCCGTCACGACAAAAATGCCCAGCAGCTCCAAAACGCCGATGATCGGCGGCAAAATCGCTTCAATAATCGCGTCAAAAATCATGCCGATTCCTCCTCCACGCGCCCTTGATAAGGGCGCGCGCCGTCAAACCAAACGCGGCGGCGCGCCTTTCCCGCCCGGTCCACCTCCAGTATACCGCGATTTCGCGGGAAGCGCAAGCAGCCATTGCAACACCTGCAAAAAATTTCGTCAAAAAATGTCCCAACGGCTTGACAAATCAAAAAGTATATGCTAAAATTTGTTACGCCGATTCGGAAGAACGGCGGATACAGCGTGGCCGCGGGGCATCTCGCGTTCACATATATGCGGATGTGGCGGAACTGGCAGACGCGCTAGATTCAGGTTCTAGTGAGAGCAATCTCATGTGGGTTCAAGTCCCTTCATCCGCACCAGAAGAAATCCCGTAAAACAGCCGTTTTACGGGATTTTGTTTTATCTCTAAGTGAGTTTTTCTCTTTCGACAGGCGGCAATAGCCATAGAGCGGTTATTATCCTGTTTATTTATGGCGCTCGCCCCGCTGCTGGCGGCGCACGCCGTGCGGTTGAATCCGGAACATGCGTCCCTGTCATTACCTCTAAAAGTGCCGCCCCCTGAATCAAGCTGTGACCGGCATACTCGAGGGCGCAGCCGCCCAGCAGGATAACGACATAGACCCGGATCTAAAGGATTGACGCACCAACAGTGAAAAAAGGATGCCACGGCGCAAAAAATCCGCTTGATCCTTGGGAATTGCCCCCGATGCGCCTTTACATTCCAAAAAAAGTTTGATACAATATTGTTAAGCACGATGCTCGAATGCTTTGCGGCCTTTTGCAGGGCGTTCCCGCTCAGTAAGTGCTGAATCAATCGGAGTGTGCATCGGCCGCGGTTAGAACGCGTGGCCGATGCTTCCCCGCGAGAATATGCGGGGTCGCGAAGCGGCGAGCAAATTTTCCCAAAAGCCTAAGAGCCTCGCTTTGCTCGGTTGGCTTTTGGACGCGCCTGCGGGCGCAGTCGTCAGAGGAAACAAAAAAAACGCAGGGGTAACGCCTGACGGCGTTGTCGGCTTGCCGGCCAAAAATCACGGCCGGCATTCCGCCTGCGGCGGACACGCCGTGCTTTGTGCATTGGCGAGTGTTTTTGTGAAGTCTGACGGCGTCGGCCGCAAAAGGAACGTGCGGCCGACACTTCCCCGCGGATATATGCGGGGTCGTAATTTGCCGCCGATGCGCGCGCTACGATTTGTTCAGTGCTTACCGTACACCGACCCCAAACGGAAGGCGTCTGCCGCGCGGGGAATCCACAAAGAACCGGAGGAAGAAAAATGCCCAGAGCCAAAAAATCTATGGACGGCAACACCGCTGCTGCGCATGTAGCCTATGCGTTCACCGAGGTTGCCGGCATCTACCCCATCACCCCGTCGAGCCCGATGGCCGATCAGGTGGATCAGTGGTCGGCGGTACACCAGAAAAACATCTTCGGCACCGAGGTCAAGGTCGTCGAGATGCAGTCCGAGGCGGGTGCGTCCGGCACCGTACACGGCTCTTTGGCCGCCGGCGCGCTGACGACCACCTTCACCGCCTCGCAGGGCCTGCTGCTGATGATCCCGAACATGTACAAGATTGCGGGCGAGCTGCTGCCCAGCGTGTTCCATGTGTCGGCCCGTACCGTGGCCAGCCATGCGCTGAACATCTTCGGCGACCACTCCGACGTATACGCCTGCCGCCAGACGGGCTTCGCCATGTTAGCCGAGTCCAACCCGCAGGAGGTCATGGACCTGTCCGCCGTGGCGCACCTTGCCGCCATCGAGGGCCGCGTGCCGTTCATCAACTTCTTCGACGGCTTCCGCACCAGCCATGAGATCCAGAAGATCGAGGTCTGGGATTATGCCGATCTGAAGGAAATGACGAACATGGATGCCGTGAAGGCGTTCCGCGCCCACGCGCTGAACCCGGAGAACCCGGCCATGCGCGGCAGCCATGAGAACGGCGACATCTTCTTCCAGCACCGCGAGGCGTGCAACAAATATTACGAGGCCGTGCCCGGCATCGTTGAAAAATACATGGGCAAGGTCAACGAGAAGCTCGGCACGAACTATCAGCTGTTCGAGTACTACGGCGCGGCCGACGCCGACCGCGTCATCATCGCGATGGGCTCCATCTGCGACGTGGCCGAGGAGGTCATCGATTACCTGACCGCCGCCGGCGAGAAGGTCGGCCTTGTGAAGGTGCGCCTGTACCGTCCGTTCGCGGCGGACAAGCTGCTCGCCGCCATCCCGGCCACCGCGAAGAAGATCGCCGTGCTCGACCGCACGAAGGAGCCGGGCGCGCTGGCCGAACCGCTCCACCTCGACGTGCTGGCCGCGTTCCGCGAGGCGGGCCGCGAGGGCACGATCATCGGCGGCCGCTACGGCCTCGGCAGCAAGGACACGCCCCCGGCGAGCGTCTTTGCCGTATATGAAGAGCTGGCGAAGGACGCGCCGAAGGAGCGCTTCACGCTGGGCATCCACGACGACGTGACGTACCTGTCGCTGGACGAGAAGCCCGCGCCCAACACGGCCGCCGAGGGCACCGTCGAGTGCAAGTTCTGGGGCCTCGGCGGCGACGGCACCGTGGGCGCCAACAAGAACTCCACCAAGATCATCGGCGACCACACCGACAAGTATATCCAGGCCTATTTCCAGTATGACTCGAAGAAGACCGGCGGCGTGACGATCAGCCACCTGCGCTTCGGCGACAAGCCCATCCGCGCGCCGTATTATATCAACAAGGCCGACTTCGTCGCGTGCCACAACCCGTCCTACGTCATCAAGGGCTACAAGATGGTCAACGACGTCAAGCCCGGCGGTGTGTTCATGATCAACTGCCAGTGGACGCCGGAGGAGCTCGCGGAGCACATGCCCGCCGAGGCCAAGCGCTATATTGCGCAGAACAACATCCAGCTGTACACGATCAACGCCATCGACAAGGCCATCGAGATCGGCCTGGGCAAGCGCACCAACACGATTTTGCAGTCCGCGTTCTTCGCGCTGGCGGGTGTGCTGCCCAAGGAGGACGCGCTGAAGTTCATGAAGGAGGCTGCCTACAAGTCCTTCGCGAAGAAGGGCGACGCGGTCGTCGAGATGAACTACAAGGCCATCGACGCGGGCTTTGACGCGTTCGTGAAGATCGACGTGCCGGCCGACTGGGCGAACGCCGAGGACAACGCCGCCGCCGAGGAGCTGGCCGGCAACCCTGCCACCGTCAAGATGGTGAAGGACATTCTGGTTCCGGTCGACAAGATGGACGGCGACAGCCTGCCCGTCTCCGCGTTCATGGATCATGTGGACGGCCAGTTCGAGCAGGGCGCGTCCGCCTATGAGAAGCGCGGCGTGGCCGTGAGCGTGCCCGAGTGGGACGTCGACAAGTGCATCCAGTGCAACCAGTGCGCATATGTGTGCCCGCACGCCACCATCCGTCCGTTCGCGTTCAGCGCCGACGAGGTCGCCGCCGCGCCCGCCGCGCTGAAGGTCAAGAAGATGGTCGGCAAGGGCTGCGAGGACTACCAGTTCGGCATGACCGTCTCCCCGCTGGACTGCATGGGCTGCGGCGTCTGCGTGGACGTGTGCCCGGCCCCCGGCAAGGCGCTGAAGATGGTGCCGCAGGAGAGCCAGCTGCCGCAGCAGGAGGTCTTCGACTACGCGGTGGCGAACGTCGGCAAGAAGGAAAACATGATGGCCGAGACGACCGTCAAGGGCAGCCAGTTCAACCAGCCGCTGCTCGAGTTCTCCGGCAGCTGCGCGGGCTGCGCCGAGACGAGCTATGCCCGCCTGATTACCCAGCTGTTCGGCGAGCGGATGTATATCTCGAACGCCACCGGCTGCTCGTCCATCTGGGGCGGCCCGGCCGCGACGAGCCCCTACACCCGCAACCGCCTCTCCGGCAAGGGCCCAGCGTGGGCGAACAGCCTGTTTGAGGACAACGCCGAACACGGCTTCGGTATGTATCTCGGCCAGAAGGCCATCCGCGATTCCCTCGCCGAAAAGGCGAAGGCCCTGATCGCCGTCGAGTGGGCGGACGCCGACCTGAAGGCCGCCGCGCAGGAATGGCTGGACACGTATGACGACGGCAAGGCGAACGGCCCGGCCGCCGATAAATTCGTGGCCGAGCTCGAGGCGAGCGTGCTGACGGTCGACCAGATCGTTGAATTTACCGCGAGCGACGCCGCGAAGGAGAAATTCGGCGCGGAGCAGGCCGCGAAGATGAACGCGCACGCCAATGACCTGAAGGCCAAGGGCGAAACGTACTGCGACTGCGACGCCTGCGCGCTGGGCGCGGCCATCCTGGAGCAGAAGCAGTATTTGGCCAAGAAGTCCGTGTGGATCTTCGGCGGCGACGGCTGGGCGTATGACATCGGCTTCGGCGGCCTCGACCACGTGCTTGCCTCCGGCGAGGACGTGAACGTCATGGTCTTTGACACCGAGGTTTACTCCAATACTGGCGGCCAAGCCAGCAAGGCCAGCCAGATCGGCCAGGTGGCGCAGTTTGCCGCAGCCGGCAAGGCCATTGGCAAGAAGAGCCTTTCCGAGATTGCCATGAGCTACGGCTATGTGTACGTGGCGCAGATCGCGATGGGCGCGGACAAGAACCAGACCATCAAGGCGATCGCCGAGGCCGAGAGCTATCACGGCCCGTCGCTCATCATCGGCTACGCGCCCTGCGAGATGCACGGCGTCAAGGGCGGCATGACCAACTGCCAGAACGAGATGAAGCGCGCCGTCGAGGCCGGCTACTGGAATATGTTCCGCTTTGACCCGCGCAAGAAGGCCGAGGGCAAGAATCCGTTCACCGTGGACAGCAAGGCCCCGACCGCGGATTACAAGGAGTTCATCCAGAGCGAGACCCGCTACAGCCGCCTGCAGCGCGCGTTCCCCGAGCGCGCCGAGGTGCTGTTTGAAAAGGCGGCGAACGCGGCGAAGGATCGCTACGAGTATCTGAACAAGCTGGCGAAGCTGTACGAGTAATTCGCTTTTCGGGCAAACCGAAACGGCGCCGCTCCCCACAAAAAGGGCGGAACCGTCATAAGCATCCCACAAACAGCCAAACGCAGGCGGTACGGAATTCCGTACCGCCCGCGTTTTATAAATCAGGAAAGAAGATGAAAGCTTCAAATGGGAAAAAAGGTTTTGATCGCGGACAGAGCGCTCATGATGCGAAAATCGATCGTGAAGGGCGCTCTGGAATCGGGCGGCTATGAGGTCGTCGGAGACACCGACAGTATCAGGGAATGCTTAGAGCTGGCGCAAAAATTTACGCCGGATATTGTCATCACGGAAGTCATCCTGCGGGAAACCGAAAGCGACACGGATCAAACCGGTATAACGCTGACGAAAGCTCTCCGAGAGCAGAATCCCGACATTGCTGTCGTTTTTCTTTCCGACATGACACAGGATTCATTTCGCAGACTCGCATTTGCGGCCGGCGCAAAGGGCTTTCTCTCAAAAAGTGTGATCCACCCGTCGCAGAAGCTGCTCGACGAGCTGGAAAAAACGCTGAACGCGTGAGCCACGGCGGACACACCCGCTGAGGAACAAAGCCGCGCCTTTCCGCGAGGGAGTATGCGTCTTTGCTTCGCTATTTGGCCGTGCCCGCATCGCACGCTTGTTTATATGCCGCCGGGGTCACGCCCACCCATTTTTCAAAATGCCGGGTAAGGTGGCTTTGGTCGCAAAAGCCCGCGTCCAAAGCCGCCCGCGCCACGGTGGCAGAGCCCTCCAACAGCCGCTGCGCCTTGCGCACGCGGTTCTGAAGCTGGAACCGGTGCGGCGTCAGCCCCACCTCGGCCTTGAAAGCGCGGATAAAATCGTATTTGCTCAAAAAGACCTGCCGAGCCATGTCGCCGACACGGTACTCGCGCTCCGGATGAGCCTCCAGCCGCGTCCTGATCCGGCCGAGCGCGCCGTCCCCGCGTCCGGAGAACATTCCGCGCAGGAGCGGCACGCCGGAGAGCGCCCGGAGAATTTTTTCCTCCGTCTCCGGGTCACCGACGGCTCCGTGCAGAAGCTCCGCGGCGTCGGAAAGGAGCGATTCCTCCCCGTCCGTCTGGTGCACGCGGACACATAGGCTCAGCAGCGTATAGCGGGCCTTCGCGTCGATCCGGTGCGGCATATACGGCAAAATAAGGAAGCAATCGCCCTGCTGACAGAATCGGCTCCCTCGCTCCGTTGTCAATTCGATCGCGCCGTCCAAGACAAAGCCGAGCGTAAAAACAGAAATGTGATTGTGCGGCGGATAGGAGACCGTCGACTGCTCGCAGAGCATCAGCTCCACGCCGTTCTTGCGTCCATGCCGAAGCCTCGCCATGCCGCGCGCCCCCTTTCCCGCGTCCCGGGCCGCTTGCAAGGCCGTCACGCGCCGCGCTCGATCTCGCCGGCCTTCTGCAGCGTCCACTTGGCCACAGCCGGGCCGACCAACTCATAGATCAGCGTGCCGCACAGCACCACGGCGCGCACCACCTCGGCATACTGCGGCACCACGCGCTGCGCCACGACCGTCAGGCCGATGGCGACGCCCGCCTGCGGCACCAGCGCCGGGCCCAGCCACAGCCGCACCTTCGGGTCGGCGCGCATCACCGTGCCGCCCAGCCACGCGCCGGCCATTTTGCCCGCCACGCGCAGCACGACATAGACGACGCCCACCACGCCGATGGTCGGCAGAATCGCGAGGTTCAGCCCCGCGCCGGAGAGCACGAAGAACATCATGTAAACAGGCGGCGTGATCGTATCGCACAGCGCCATGACGTCGCCCGATTTGCGGCAGAGGTTCGCGAACACCGCGCCCATCGCCATCGTCGTCAGCAGCGCCGACAGCGCGAGCGCGTCCGCGACGGCGCTTGTCAGCAGCACGAACGCGATCACCAGCGCCGTCCGGTTGGCCGACGTCTTGAAAAATCGCAGCGTCAGCGAGAACAGCACGCCCAGCACCGCGCCCGCCGCCAGCGCCTCAAGAATTTCAAGGACAGGCTGAAAAATGCTCCACGCCAGCGAAACCGGCGCCGCGCTCGTCAGCGTCTGCGCGACGGCTACGCAGACACCGAAGGCGATCAGCGCCGTGGCGTCGTCGATGGCGACGACGCTCAGCAGCGTCTCGGTGACGGGGCCGCGCGCCCGATACTGCTTGATGACCATGATCGTCGCGGCGGGCGCGGTGGCCGCCGCGATCGCGCCCAGCACCAACGAGAACGGCAATGGCTGTCCGGCGGCCAGCAGCCCCAGCACGACGGCCGCGACGGCCAGAAAGCTCTCAAAGACGGCGATGACGACGGGCGTCATCCCGACACGCCTGAAATAATCCAGCTTGAACTCGCTGCCGATCGAAAACGCGATGAAGCCGAGCGCGATCTCGGACACAAGGGCGAGGCCCTCCACCGCGTCCGCCGAAAGCAGGCCTAGCACCGACGGCCCGAGGATCAGCCCGCCGATCAGATAGCCCGTCACGTCAGGCAGATGAAAATAGTGAATAATCTTCGCGAAAATCAACCCGCCGAACAGCAGGATTGCAAAGTGAAACAAAATGCCTAATTCCATAGATACTTCCCCCATAGGGCACGCCGCGAGGCGTTTTTGAGCCCTGCGCCCGCGGCGGGCCGCCTCCCCGCTTTATTGAATGCCCTTGACAAAATCCACGGGCAGCGCGAAAACGATGCCGCTGTTGGGCGTATCGAAACTGCCCGTCACCTCTTCCACACAGGCGACGGCGCGCTCGACGTCCTCCTCCCGCATGACCATGAACACAGTGCAGTTTTCCTCACGGTCCGGCTCCATCATGGCCCGCAGCGAGCCCAAAAATGAGCCGTCGCAATATTTTTCCAGCGTCATGGCCATCCCTCGGCTGGAGATGACGGTCGCGCCGCGCAGCCCGGCGTGCTCTAATTTGTTCAGCGCCGGCTCCAATTTTTCCACGCGGTTCAGCACAAATACCAGCAGCTTCATTTGTTTTCCTCCCTCTGTTGCCCCGCCGCACGCGGAGCGGCGTTCCCTGCGAACCCTATTGTGTGATCGCAAACATAGTATAGCACGTTCGCGAAAAAAGAAAAGAGTTTTTTCATTGGCGCGCCGAATAAGCGCCGGTTCGGCCGCAGCGAAAGCGCCGGCGCCCTCCCGCAGGAGCCCGCGCACGGCGGTCACCCGCACGTCCCCTCAGGCGGAGGAAGTGCCGCGCGTCGCCTGCCAATACGCGCTCATGGAAAAATCGGGGCTTTCGGTCTTTTCCTCGCCCAAAAAATCCGGCGGGACGAAAGCCCGCGCAGCCTCGACGGTCGGAAATTCCACCTCGGCGTAAAAAAAGGCGGTAGGCTGTCCCGCGTCCACGAGGCTGACCTCGAGCTCCTCGCCGCCGGGCAGCGCGTAAACGCGGTATTCCTTTGTCACGAGATCCGTCCCGGTGAAGGCCGTCAGCCGGTCGAACAGCTCGCGGGAAATATCGGTTTCGACCTCCTCGCGCGCCAGCGTCCCCTTGCCCTTGAAGCACAGCTCCCACCGGCTGCCCGTGCGGGAAACGCTCTCGCGGATGCGCACGGCGGGCCGCACCGAGATATAGCCCTGCCGCACGCTGGCCTCGCGCAGCAGCGGCAGGCCCGCCGGGAAACGCCCGATCAGCCATTTTCGCTCAATTTCCATTTTTATTCGCGCTCCTCTGCCTTTTTTGCGGGATGACCGTTGTTCAAAAAACAAAACCGCGTCCTACGGGCGGTTCCATAAGAAAACGAAGTGGCGGCGCCTGCCCCAAAAGGCGCGTCTGCAGCGTTCGGGAGCCTTGCATTCCACAAAGGACCGGGGTTTTATCGCGTCAGCGATAAAATGCAAGCTCCATCAGGGCTTGCAACCGACGTCCGTTTTCGCCGCAGGCGAAATGGACGGCAGAATGCCGGACAAGGGCCACGGCGGCTTTCGGCCTTGCGGCCACACCCTTTGGGCGGCGCGGTCCCGCTGCACGGGCCTTCGGGGCACTTCGTTTTCTTATCTCTCCGCCCTTTTTCAGAAGGACGCGGCACGAACCTGCTCCATATACCGGCGAATGGCCTGCTCCTCCGCCTCGTCATACGCAAAAGACAACTGCCCCGCCACGTCGCGCGCGGCGTCCCCAAACAGGTCAAGCGCCGCGAATGCGGCCGCCCAGAACCGCTCCGGTTCCGCGTCGGAATATGTATCCAGCAGCCGCCGGTAAAAACCGGCGGGCAGGTATTTTTTCAGATATTTTCCACTCTTGCCCACAGAGACGGAAAAGCCGTGCCGCGCGCCGGCACACCAGCTTAACATCCGCGTCAGCATATCGCGCACATAACAATGGAACTGCTCCATCGCGTAGGGAATTTCGTCCCGCGCGATGCCCTTCGCGACATTGTTCAGGCACCAATGGAATTCGTTGCAGCAATCCGAAAAATGCTTTTCCTCCGGCCTCCGCACATGCCAATGCTCCGGCTGGACCCCGAGCGCCGGGAACGTCCCATCCTTGTCGAGCAACAGCACAGCGGGCTCGCCCGTCGGTTCGTAGGGCTTTGCCGTGAGCCGCAGATCGATCCGGTTCCCGTCCGGGAACAGCATCAGATAGACATAATCGCCGTTCGCGTCGGGCGGGATAAGGCGCATGCTCTCCGGCCGCTGCGCCAGAGCGGGCGCGCCGAACTGCGCCGCCGCCCACGGCAGATTGTCCCAGTACGGTAAGACGTCGCGGACAAAATAGACAATATCGAAATCCTGATAGCGGTCCGCCGGACAATCCGGGTCCGCGCGCGAGCCCGACATCAGCACGGCGCGGATGTTGTCGTCCCCTTCTGCGGCGTCAAGAATCAGCTTAAACATGGCTTCCGGCGTTCGCATGGCCGTTCCTCCCCGCGCTCGGATGGCTTGGATGGGGCGAAACCGTTGGGCAGCGCCGCTCCCCGCCAAGCCGTCTGAAAAGCGTTCTCCATCTTATTTTCACGCTGTCAGCAGGATAGCATATTATTATGAACAATCTATGAACAGCCTTTTGGAAAAGGGACGTACCTCCCTCACAGCGCCGAATAGGCCCACAGGTTTTTAATCTGCGGCATCAAGCGGTCGAACTTCCACAGCGCAGCGCTGCGCGCGGGGCTGTTGGGGTCGATCAAACGGATCAGGCCGTCCTCCACGCCTGTCAGCACGATAAAATGCCCGGCGGTGGTGAAATCCCCGGGACGCACGCTGCAAATGACCGGGCGGCCTGCCTCGAGCGCGCGGAATACCGTCGTTTCGGAGAGGGCCAGCTCCTCCGCGCGCACGCCGAAATGCTCGCAGCCGGTGCGCATCAGTTCCCAGCTCGTACCGCTCTCGGTCGCGTAGCCCCAGCTTTGCGCCCAATCGGCGATGGCGGCGGGCGTCCACGCGCCGCTGCCTGTCAGCCCGCAGGTCACGGTGGAGAGCACGGTCGGCCCGCAGCCGCTCAGCGCAAGGATGCTGCCCGCGTAGGGCACGGCGCCCCAGCGCTCGTCCCATTGCAGCAGCGCGGGGAACACGCCCTGTTCCACCTCCGCGACCGTTTCGGGCGGCGTGGCTCCGGCAAGGGAGGGATACGCCAGCACAAAGCCCAGCGCCTCTTCGTTGCGCGCGCCCAGCGCCGCCACCTCGGCGGGCCACGCGGCGGGATCGTCCAGCATCGGCCAAACCTCGGGACGGCGCGCCGCGAGGGCGCGCAGCGCGGCTTCGGTGTCGGCGTCCCACGCATCACCAAGGTCAAGCGGGTACACAAGGGCGCTGACGATGCCGGGAAGCGCCGGACGGGTCTGCGCCGCGCCAAACAGCGCAAGGCACAGACACGCCGCGGTGAAAAGCAGCAGGCGCAGCCGCCCGCGCCTTTTTTTGCGCCGCCGGGGCCTTGCCGCGCGCCCTGTGCGCGCGGCGTTCTGCAGGCGTATGTCCCTTGCCGCCGTTCCGTAACGTACCATAAATGATCCCTTCCTGTTCAGGGCCACAGGTCCGGCGGGAATGCGCCGGCATTCCATGCGGGCCCGCACCCTGTGTGTTTTGTCCTGCTCTTAGGATACGGGATCAATCTTACATCCGCCCCGGGGCAAATGTGACGATTTTCTTACGCTTCTATTTCAGCTTTCCGATAGAGTAAGCACTAATTAAATCGGCAGGTCAGACCGGCGAGCAGATTTTTCGCCTGTTGAAGTTGAAAATCGCCAAAATACTTGCTGTATTTTAAGATTTTGAGGCAAAAACAGGCGGAAAAGACGCCGCCGAGATGTGCCTGACGATTTATTCAATGGTTACTATAGTGAAAGAGAGCCGAACCCGCA
>CANRZX010000068.1 GCA_947644575.1 uncultured Clostridia bacterium
TGGGTGGTCGGCTGCGGTCCGCTTTCTCTCACCCCTGCCCCCCGGGGCCCCCGCCCCACACCCCACCCCCCCCGCCCCGCCCCGCCCCGCCGCGCGCCCCCCCCCCCCCCGCGGCGCCGTTTGCTGCAAAGGCTTGCGCGAAAAACGGGAATCAGGCGAGGGCCTGTTCCAGGCTTGTCAGGAGGTCCGGCGCGCCGTCGCTCATAATCAGCACGAGCTCGCCGCCGGGCAGCGTGCGCAGCACCGCATTGGAGGCGATTTCATACTGGTCGGCGAGGTACTGCTCAAACGCCTGCCGCTGCAGGGAGACATATTCCTCCAGCGCGGCACGCACGGCTTCCTCCTGCCCCTCGGCGGGCTTGAAAATGCCGATGGCATAGGCCCGCACGTTCATCATCGACATGCTGAACGCATAGGCGTCGAGCGTTGTGGCATCCAAACCCATTGTTTCCAGCATCATTCGGATGGAATCGGCCGACTCCTCGTCCGTCAGGCCGTTGGGGTTCACCGCGAAAAACGGGTCGGCGTCCTTGTCGCCGGAGACAATCTCAAAATACTGGTTGTCCTCGTCCGGGCGGGCGTCGCGGATGGCGAACGCGTAGCGCTGGCCGAGACTGGCCTCGTCGCCGTCGCCCTCCGTTCCCGAGGACGCGCCGGGCGCGGCCGCAGAGCCGGAGCCCGCGGCATCCGGCGCGGAGGAGGAAGAGACGCTGCCCGGCGTGGAGGAAGAAGAGACGCCGCCCGGAGCGGAGGACGCCGGCGCGCCGCAACCCGCCATCGCCACGCAGAGCGCAAGCGCAAGGGCGAGTGTCCTTATGAGCTTTTTCATTTTTGAAACATCCTTTCCGTAAGTCGGTCGGCGATGAAAGCATCGCCGCAGGGAGGGGGGCCCAAAGCCTTCTCCCAAAAAGTATACCCCGCAGCCATGCCAAAAATTGCATCCGCGGCAAAAAAATACCGGGACGCGCCGCAAGCCGCCGATGAAAATTACAGGTATTTCGGCTCCGGCTCGTAAAATTCAAAAATCACCGCGTCGTTTTCGGCCTGCTTGGCGGCGATGTCGTCCGACGGGCGCACGGTCCAGCACACACGCAGCGCGCCCATCGCCTCGGCGAAGCGCACGGTCCACGGCTTTTTTCCCGGCCCGTAAGCGATAAACTGCGGACGCGCGAGGAAGTTCATCAAAAGGCACCCCATCGCGAGGCCCAGCAGCTTGGGCTGTCCCTCATACGAGCGCGGCTCGTCGGCCAGCTGGCCGCGCAGGATGTCCGGCGCGTTCTTCCGAAACCAGCGCACGATGCGGGGATCGAAACTTTCCACGCAGTACGGGCCGTTATAGGCGCGCATCAGCGCAAGGCCCTTTTCACAAAGCTCATCGTTGCGCGGGCCGGTCTTGAGCTCTATGATCATCGGCGTTTTGCCGCCGATCACGTCGAATACCTCGGTCAGCAGGGGAATCGTCTCCTCCGTGCCGCAAAGGCGCATGGCACGCAGCTCGTCGAAGGTGAACGCGTCCACGCGCCCGTGCACGCCGCACACGCGGTCCAGCGTGTCGTCGTGGAACACCACGACCTGCCCGTCCTTGGAAAGCTGGATGTCGAGCTCGACGCCGTACCCGTGCCCGACCGCCGCGCGAAACGCGGGCAGGCTGTTTTCCGGCACGGTCTTGTCCTTGGTATGAAGGCCCCGATGGGCATGGTTCACACCGGATACCATCCGCCGCTGCCCGTCGGAAAAGCGCCCGGGCCGCAGGATGAACCATGCCAGAAGCAGGCCGCATGCCGCGATCACAAAAAATAGCTGCATTATGTATTCCCCGTTTCATTTTCCGGCGCGCGAAAGCGCCCATTTCCGCCATTGTACCGCAGGGAGCCGGGCGCGTCAAGAGCGCCGGCGGCGGAGTGAACGCAAAAAATCATTTGCGAAAAAGCGCGGCGGCGGATTTTTAATAGGAATACCGTTTCCGATAATGCAAAAGGCAGGCCGCGGATACAATGAACATGATCCCCTCCGCGACGGGAACCGCCAGCCATACCCCTGTTATTCCCCAGATACGGGGCAGCAGCAGGATGCCTCCGGCCAGCAGGCCAAATGTCCGCAAAAAGGAAAGAACCGCCGATACCTTCCCGTTTGACAAGGCCGTGAACATCGCGGAGGCAAAAATATTCAGGCCGCAGAAAAGAAAGCCGTATGAAAAAATCGTAAAGCCGTTTGCCGCAATTTGATAGACCTCCGACGCTTCATCCGCAAACAGCCGCACCATGCAGGGGCCTCCGAACAGGGAAACCGCGAATACCAGCGCCGACGCCAACCCGATAAACCGCATGCTGACGGAGAAAACCCGTTTTTGTTGGACGTCGTTTTTGTTTCCGTAGTGAAATCCGATAATGGGCGCGATTCCCATAGAGTAGCCGATGAACAGCGTGTTCAGCAGGAACTGGGAGTAGATCATAATGGTGATCGCCGCGACGCCGTTTTTCCCCAGCAGGTTCATCATGGCGCGGTTGAACAGGAATGTCGTGACGGCGGCCGCCAGTTGGCTCACCATTTCGGAGGAGCCGTTGAAGCAGCTCTCCCCAATCACGGCCCATTTCCATGTTGGCCTTGTAAAAGACAGCATTCCTTTGCTCCGCGCAAAATAAACTAGCCCGGCAGCTGTGGGGATCAGATAGCCGAAGCCTGTCCCCAAAGCGGCGCCCCGGATGCCCATGCCGCAGGGAACAATGAAAAGGTAATCCAAAAGGATATTCGCCGCGCCCGCCAGCACGGACAGCCCAAAGCCGAGGCCCGGTTTTCCCGCCGTCACAAACAGGTTTGAAAACAGCGTTTGCAGGATATTGGCCGGAATGAACCAAAACAACACCACGAGATAGTCCTTGCAATAAGGAAACAGCAGGTCGCTGGCTCCGAGAGCATAAACAATTTTGTCGATCCAGATTGTTCCGCCTAAAAAGATGAAAAATCCGATCACTGCTCCTGTGAGGATCAGCAAGGTAAAATCTTCCTTGGCCTCCTGATGCTTACCTGCCCCCATTTTTCGGGAGACAATCGCGTTTCCGCCTGTCGCGAGCATCGTCCCCAGCCCTACCGTGAGATTGATAATGGGGCAAACAATATTGATCGAAGAAAGCGCGTCCGTATTCACAAACTGCGCCACAAAGATCGTGTCCACGACGGTGTACAGCCCCATGAAAATCATCATGACGATGGTGGGAAACGCGAAACGCAGGAGGGATCCCGCGCTCCATTTTCGGTCTAAAATATTGTCATCCATTGTCGCCTTTCTCCTGTTTTGACGGCAGAATAAGCCGCTGGGTAGGGTAGCCAAACTCCGTGAGAAGCTCCGACTCAGCAAAGCCCAGCCGCTTATATTCCTCCCGCTGGCCCGTATCGGCCCTGTCCCCCTCACGGAAGGTTGTAATGCTGATTTCACGGCCCGCAAATAGATTGCGCACCATAAAATCAAGGAATGCCTTGGCCACCCCGTAATGGCGGTACTGCGGATGCACCGCCAGAAAGTCGATGCTCCCGGTCTGATAGGAAAACGCGGCGGCCCCAATGATCGTGGAGCCATCCCGCATAATCAAAGCCTGTCGCTGGTGAATATACTGCTTGACCTGTTCCAGATGGGAGCTTTCATCCAAGCAGGGAAAACCGTCAATGACAAGGGTGATAAAATTCATCCAGCCGGAAATATCCTCCGGCGCGGCATAAGAAATCTCCCGCATGACCGTATCAGGAGCAGCTGGATTTTTATTCAATGGTAACTCCAGCTGCAGGGGATAAAAGGCCTCGTTTTGCCGGTACTCCAGCGGCGTTTGCTTATACATCGTCTTGAAGATAGACGTAAAAGCCTGTTGGCTTTCATAGCCGCCGATGAGCGCGATTTCAAGAATTGGCTTTTCCGAAAAGACCAGCAACTTTGCCGCCTCAGTCAGCTGCCGGCGCTGGATATAGTCGTGGAGCGTGATGCCGACCGTGTCTGTAAACATTCGATGCAGATGGTACTTAGAGTAGCAAACCGCATTTGCGATAGTGTCTAAATCCAGTTTTTCATTGAGATGCGCTTCAATGTAGGCAATCACCGCCGCTATATTCTCAACCTTATGGCCGTTCATGGGTTCCCCCTTTTTTCAGTTTTCTTCTACTATAGCAGAATGGAACGCGCCGCTTTTCATAATTCTTGCGGTTTTCCCATGAGAAGAAGCCGTCTGTCAAAAAGCAGGAAATATGGCCGGTAATATTACCTTTTTCACCTTCCCTTCGAGGGGAAGGTGGCCGAGCGACAGCAAGGTCGGATGAGGCGGAAAACCAACAGAAGATGCTTTGTCTTTACCATAAAAATTGTTACGATCGTCCTTTCCTCACCCGGTTCCGCGTCTCTTTGATACAAAAAGAAAAAGTTTATCGCTTTCGCTTGAAAAGGGCTGTGCTTTTGTCAGAAAGTATGGCCTTTTTTGGTCGGCTTTCCAAGCAAAATGTCAAAAATAAAGGAATTTGAAAATTCCCAATGCCTTTTTTCCGATTCTATGGTATACTAAAACAAAATAACGGTTTCCGCGAGAAAAGCCCTCCGGTAAAAGGCCGGACAACCCTGCCCCGCGGCACGTTTTGTGGTCGCGCGGCGCTCAAAAATAAGGAGTGTGCTTTCGCCTATGGTGCGAACGAAAACCACCGCAAAGGAATTTTTCAATTTCAGCGAACGCCTTGCCGACCTTGGCTTGATCGCCGTGCCCGGCGCCGAGGAGCTGACTGCGAAAATCGATTCCCATCTGCTGCGCTGGGCCAAGGAGGCCGGGATCGATCAGGACACCTTCATCATTGAGAGCGAGTGCCCGCGCTTTTCTTCCGGGGACGGAAAAGGGCTGATCCGTTCCACCGTGCGCGGCGACGACATCTATTTCGTCGTGGATGTCGGCAATTACAATGAAAAGTATACCATCTTCGGCCATGAAAACTGTATGTCCCCGGACGATCATTTCCAAAACCTAAAGCGTCTGATCCAAGCCACCAGCGGCAAAGCCACGCGCATGAGCATCATTATGCCGCTGCTCTACGGCAGCCGCCAGCACCGCCGTGCGTACCGCGAAAGCCTCGACTGCGCCGTGGCGCTTCAGGAGCTCCAGGCGATGGGTGTCTCCAATATCGTCACGTTTGACGCGCACGATCCCCGTATGCAGAACGCCGTGCCCATGATGAGCCTTGACAACGCGATGCCCACCTATCAGGTGCTGAAAGCGCTGCTGCGCTGCGTGCCGGACATCCGGCTGGACCGCGACCACTTTATGGTCATCAGCCCGGACGAGGGCGCGATGAACCGCAATATGTACTATGCCTCGGTGTTGGGCGTCAATCTTGGCATGTTCTACAAACGCCGCGATTATTCCCGTATCGTGAACGGGCGCAACCCTATCGTCGCACATGAATATTTGGGCGAGAGCGTCGAGGGCAAGGATGTGTTTGTCGCCGACGACATCATCTCCTCGGGCGAGAGTATGCTCGACATCGCCTTTTCCCTGAAAAAGCGCGGCGCGAACCGTATTTTCGCCAACGCTACCTATGCCATTTTCACCAACGGTTTGGACGCGTTTGACAAGGCTTATTCGGACGGCGTGATCGACGGCGTGTTTGGCACAAACTTGACCTACCGCACGCCGGAGCTGCTGAGCCGTCCGTGGTTCCATGAGGTGGACGTCTCGAAGTACATCGCCTATTTTATCGCGGCTATGAACCATGATCTGTCCGTCAGTGACATCATCGACCCGCATCAAAAGATCAAAGCCCTGCTCGAGAGAACCGGCTCGGCACGCTGAAACGCCGCGCGCGACAGGGACGGTGAAATGAAAAAGCGGAATGTCGGAAAAACCGCGCGGGGCCGCGCCGCCGTTTTGTTTTCTTATGGAGCCGCCCACAGGGCCTGCCGTCCTTTTCTTGCCGGCGGCAGGCTTTTTTGTTTGTGCGCCTGATTGCAAAATCGATGGAGATATGATAAAATATCCGCAAAGCGGTTCTTTTACACTTATTTTATAGCGTTTGCCTCGTCTCTCGTGGGGCAGCCGGCGATTTCGCCCATTAATACCATTCGCGCTGCGCGCTCATGGTATAATAACCGGGAGGCCGTTAACATATGAGATTGCGTGGACTTTCTGTCTCTTATGGAAACGCCGGATCAATCAACGCGTCTCGACCGCATTTGGAACGCGCCTCCGATCCTTCCCCGCAAGAAAACGCGGGGAAGAATCGGCGAATAGAGTTAAATAAGCCCCGATAGCTCAGTTGGATAGAGTGACCGCCTCCTAAGCGGTAGGCCGCTGGTTCGAATCCAGTTCGGGGCGCCAGCCAAAGCGTCAATTTTATGGGGTTTTCCGCGGAAAACCCCATAAAATTGACGCTTTTCTGCATAGATTCTCATGGACAGCTGCGGCAAAGCCTTGAATTCAGCCATACCGCTTATCAGCAGCCTGCCTTCGCCCTTCATTTTTATTTTTGGTCGGTTTTGGAATTCGTTTCAGCAAGGTTTATTTCGCTTTGCGAAGTACTAACAAAAATCGATGAATTTTTCCTTCAACACAGCCGTTTTGATCTAAAATCTGTTGCGCGTGCAGCAAGCTGTTTTTGCAGCGATCTACAGAGAAATCAGGAAATTCCCACTCTATAATATGTGCAAACCAAACGAGTGCGCCTATATCAAAAAATTTGATCGGCCTAAAGCATTCCTGTGCGTCCAGAACGTCAAAGCCTGCATCACAAAACTGTTCGCGAACAATATTCAGATACTGTTCCGGAAACGGGAGCTCCGTTTTGCCTAAGACAAGCTCCACCAATTCACGGTCATTTTCAGCGCCGACCTGTTCGGTGACAAAAATTCCTCCATGTTTCACAACACGATGTATTTCTTTGACATTAAAATCACCATGACGATTGATAACCATGTCAAATTCATCATCACCAAATGGCAGCATAGCCTTTCCGTCGCATGCGCGAAAATCAATTCCGAGAGGAAGCAGGGTTTCTTCGCATAGCTGAATATTGGAAGGATAGGCTTCTGTCGCGCTTGTCTTTTCATAAGGATGGCGGAGGGATAACAGGAATTCACCGCCGCCAGTATCTATATCCAGCAGCTTCATTTCCGGTTTTAGATAATCCAATATAATACGCTGATAATTCCAAGGCAAATCCGTTTCTTCCGTATATTTTCCCTCGATGTGCGAAAAATCCCATCCGTGGATATGCGCGGCGCTTTCTTCTTTTTTCCAAATGTTTATCCGTTCACTTTCCTTCATCGTAACTACCCCTATTTTGAATATTATTGTTTTTATATATAGGCGCAGTCAACTGACGGCATCATAGCATAAACTCGATACGGTCTGCTGCCAGATTTATAACTGCACCGAGCCGTTGCCTCGAATCCTTCTTATTGTGTGAGCACTGCCCTTTGAATTACTCCGCGTTAGCATATCAATTTTTTCCGCAAAAAGGAATACCCTTTATCCGCCTGTGGCCTGGCAGAGCAGATTTTATTGACAATAACTGCAGCTCTTTTGGGGGATACGGCCCAACTCGGCTTTTATAGGGGAGGTCTTGACCTTCCCGCGAAGATCTCTGCGGCGTTTCCGGGCGGGGCGAGCCCCGGCCCCACAGTGCCTTGAAGCAGGCTGCGGGATTTCAATAACCGATAATTTGGGGATAAAATTGTGCGTACGGAAGTTTCCCCTCATCCGTCACGGCGTTCCACCGCGACATCTTCCCCCGAGGGGGAAGGCTAAGAGGATAAATTTTATAATAAAATTGTGCGTATGGAAGCTTCCCCTCATCCGTCATTTGCTTTGCAAATGCCACCTTCCCCCAAGGGGGGAAGGCAAAGAGGTAAAACTTTTTATCTAAAAATATTAGTTAAAGGAGCGCCGCGCAGACCGCGTCGCCCATCGCGCGGCAGCCGACGAGCGTGCAGCCCTCGCTCATCATGTCGCCGGTGCGCAGGCCCTGCTCCAGCACGCGGCTGACGGCGGCCTCGATGGCCGCGCTCTCCCCGGCAAGGCCGAACGAGTATTTCAGCATCATCGCGGCGGAGAGGATCGTGCCGATCGGGTTCGCCTTGTCCTGCCCGGCGATGTCCGGTGCGCTGCCGTGGATCGGCTCGTACAGGCCGCGCGTGCCCGCGCCGAGGCTGGCCGATGGAATCATGCCGATGCTGCCCGTAATCATGCTGGCCTCGTCCGAGAGGATGTCGCCGAACATGTTCTCCGTCACGATCACGTCGAACTGCGCGGGGTCGCGGACGATCTGCATCGCGGCGTTGTCCACGTACATATAATTCAGCTCGAGCCCGGGATACTCCGGCGCGACGCGCGCGGCCACGGCGCGCCACAGGCGGCTGGTGTCCAGTACGTTCGCCTTGTCCACGACCGTCACGCGGCCGCGGCGCTTGCCGGCCGTCTCGAAGCCGACGCGCAGGATGCGCTCGATCTCGTGCTCGGCGTAGGGCATGACGTCCGTCGCGACGCGCTCACCGTTCACCGTCTCGGTTTTATGCCCGCCGAAATAGACGCCGCCGATCAGCTCGCGCACGACGAGGAAGTCGATGCCCCGTGCGACGATGTCCGCGCGCAGCGGGCTGGCGGCGGCCAGCTGCGGGAACAGCCGCGCTGGGCGCAGGTTGGCGAACAGGCCCATCGCGCTGCGGATGCCGAGCAGACCCTTCTCGGGGCGCTTGTCGCCGGGCACGCCGTCCCATTTCGGGCCGCCGACCGCGCCGAGCAGCACGCTGTCGGCCTCGAGACAGCCGTCGATTGTCTCCTGCGGCAGCGGCGCGCCCGTTTTGTCGATGGCGCAGCCGCCGATGTCCAGCTCATGGTAGGCGAAGTGATGGCCGTATTTTTCGGCCACGGTCTCCAAGACCTTCAGAGCTTCGTTTACGATCTCCGGCCCGATGCCGTCGCCCTTCAAAACCGCGATGCGTTTGCGCATGAAAAAAACCTCCCAACAGAAATGTTGACAAAATCGGGAAAACAGAATATACTGAAGCTGCAAAAGGGTGCTGTCAGCAGACGGTCAACCCGGCGCTTTGGCTTTAGAAATAGCCGCTGCTTGAGGAAGCGTGGGCGGCTATTTCTTTTTGTTTGTAAGGGTCCATATAACCATAAAAGTCCCGAAAATCGCCGAGCCAAGAAGGCTGAGAAGCGTCAGAACCTCCAACAGTGTCATGAGCACCACCTCCCGACGGTTCGCGCCGGGAGCAAAAAGAGCTGCGCGCCGGGTAGCCGCCTGCCGTATGCGACAGCACCCATCTTTTTTTACCATATTTCGGCAGAATGTGCAAGCGCTGTCCGGATATGCCCCGCGCCCGAGCGCCCTTTGGACAATGACGTCGGGGGCGTTTTTTATTGCAGCGATTTGAGCAGCCCGCCCTTGTCGACGATATGCTGAATGAACTCCGGCAGCGGCTGCGCCTGATACGTCTCGTGCTTCGTCAGGTTCGTGATGACGCCGGTATTGTAATCGACCGCGACCTCATCGCCGTTTTCGATGGCGCTGCCCGCGGCCTCGCACTCGAAGATCGGCAGGCCGATGTTGATCGCGTTGCGGTAAAAAATGCGCGCGAACGATTTCGCGATGACGCACGCCACGCCGCTCTCCTTGATGGCGATGGGCGCGTGCTCGCGCGAGGAGCCGCAGCCGAAGTTCCAGCCCGCAGCGATGATGTCGCCGGGCCGCACGTTTTTCACAAAGTCCTTATCGATGTCCTCCATGCAGTGCGCGGCCAGCTCCTTATGGCTCGCCGTATTCAGATAACGCGCGGGAATGATGACGTCCGTGTCGACGTTGTCGGGATATTTGTGCGCCTTGCCCTGTACCATGTTCGATTCCTCCCTGTTCCTTCACTCGGCGATTTTGCCCGGATCGGCGATCTTGCCCGCGACGGCGCTGGCGGCCGCGACGGCGGGGCTCGCGAGATAGACCTCGCTGGTGGGATGGCCCATGCGGCCGACAAAGTTGCGGTTTGTGGTGGAGACGCAGCGCTCGCCCTCGGCCAAAACGCCCATGTAGCCGCCGAGGCACGGCCCGCACGTCGGCGTGCTGACGACGCAGCCCGCGTCGAGGAAAATGTCCGTGTAGCCCAGCCGGATGCAGTCGCGGTACACCTGCTGCGTGGCGGGGATGACGATGGCGCGCACGCGCTTCGCGACCTTTTTGCCCCGGAGCACGGCCGCGGCCGCCGCCATGTCGGAGAGACGCCCGTTCGTGCAGCTGCCGATCACGACCTGATCGATGGCGATGTCCGCCGCGGCGGCCTCGTCGATGGTCCTCGCGTTTTCGGGCAGGTGCGGGAACGCGACGGTCGGGCGGACGGCGGAGAGGTCGATTTCGATCACCCGCTCATATTCCGCGTCGGCGTCGGGCGCGTAGACGGTATAGGCGTGCTGTGTGCGGCCGTCCATGTAGGCGCGCGTGATCTCGTCCACCTCGAAGATGCCGTTCTTCGCGCCCGCCTCGATGGCCATGTTCGCCATGCACAGGCGGTCGTCCATCGAAAGGGATGCGAGGCCCGGCCCGCCGAATTCCATGCTCTTGTAGAGCGCGCCGTCCACGCCGATTTTGCCGATGATGTGCAGGATGACGTCCTTGCCCGAGGCGTGCCCGGACAGCGCGCCCGAAAGCTCAAAGCGAATCGCGGCGGGCACCTTGAACCAGCACTGCCCCGTCGCCATGCCGGCGGCCATGTCGGTGCTGCCCACGCCCGTGGAGAACGCGCCCAGCGCGCCGTAGGTGCAGGTGTGGCTGTCCGCGCCGATGACGCAGTCGCCCGCGGCCACCAGCCCCTTCTCGGGCAGCAGCGCGTGCTCCACGCCCATCTCGCCCACGTCGTAAAAATTGAGGATGTCGTATTTGTCCGCGAACATGCGGCTCTGCTTCGCCTGCTGCGCAGCCTTGATGTCCTTGTTCGGCACAAAGTGGTCCATCACGAGGCTGATCTTCGTCTTGTCAAAGACGGAGTCGAAGCCCGCCTTTTCAAATTCGTTGATGGCGACGGGACTGGTGATGTCGTTGCCCAGCACCATGTCGAGCTTCGCCATAATCAACTGGCCCGCCTCGACCCTGTCCAGCCCCGCATGCGCGGCCAAAATTTTCTGCGTCATTGTCATGCCCATATTTTCCACTCCTTTAAGACCTTCTGAAACGGGCGCTTCGGCGTCTTTCCCGCGCGGGATGCCGCTTGGGAGAGCCGGTCAGAACAGCTCCGACTGCTTGCGCCATTCATAGTTGTTGATCGCGCTGGCCAGCGCCTTGACGCTGGCGACCATGATATCGGTGTGCTGGCCCGCGCCCCAGGTGACGGAGCCGTCGGCCCACTGCAGGCCGACATAGGCCACCGCGTGGCTCGTGGAGCCGGTCTCCAGCGCGTGCTCCTTGTAGGTGAGGATCGTGAAGTCGCGCCCGCTGCCCTTGCGGATGGCGTTCGACACCGCGTCGAGGCGGCCGTTGCCCTTGCCGGTGTACTCGAGCGAGATGTCGTTTTCCGTCACCGTCACCATCGCGTAGATGCCGTCCTTCTGGATGTAGTGCGCCTCGGGGATGGCGAAGGGCGTCTCCTTGTTCAAAAATTCGCTCTCGAAGATGCCGAACACGTCCTTCGGCGCGAGCTCCTTGTGCAGATGGTCGCTGACGTCCTTGACGGCGTAGCCCAGCGCCTCGCGCATCTTGGGCGGCAGGTCGTAGCCGTAGTTCTGCTCCAAAATATAGCCGATGCCGCCCTTGCCGGACTGGCTGTTGATGCGGATGACGTCCGTCTCGTACTCGCGGCCGACGTCGTGCGGGTCGATGGGCAGATAGGGCACGGTCCACTCATACAGGCCCTTTTCCTCGCGCCACTTCATGCCCTTGGCGATGGCGTCCTGATGGCTGCCGCTGAACGCCGCGAACACCAGCGCGCCCGCGTAGGGCGTGCGCTCGTAGACGTGCATGCGCGTGACCCGCTCGTATGCGGCCACGACGGACGGCATATCGGAGAAATCGAGCTTCGGGTCGACGCCGTGGCTGTACAGGTTCATCGCGAGCGTGACGATGTCTACGTTGCCCGTGCGCTCGCCGTTGCCGAAGAGCGTGCCCTCCACGCGGTCGGCCCCGGCCAGCAGGCCCAGCTCGGTGTCGGCGACGCCGCAGCCGCGGTCGTTGTGCGGGTGCAGGCTCAGAATCACGTGCTCACGGTACTTCAGATGGTCGCTCATGTACTCGATCTGATTCGCGTAGACGTGGCTCATGCTCATGGCGACCGTGACGGGCAGATTGATGATGACGGGCTTTTCGGCCGTCGGCTCGAGGATGTCCAGCACCGCGTTGCACACCTCGAGCGCGTATTCCGGCTCGGTGCCTGTGAAGCTTTCGGGGCTGTACTCAAAGCGGAAATTGCCCTCGTATTCGCCCGCGAGCTGCTTGACGAGCCGCGCGCCGTCGGTGGCGATTTTCTTGATCTCGTCCTTCGATTTTTTGAACACCTGCTCGCGCTGCGCCACGCTCGTGGAATTGTAGAAGTGCACCACCGCGCTCGGCGCGCCCTTGAGCGCGTCGAAGGTCTTGCGGATGATGTGGTCGCGGCACTGCGTGAGCACCTGCACGGTGACGTCGGCGGGGATCAGATCCTTTTCAATCAGCGCGCGCAGGAACTCGTACTCCGTCTCGCTCGCGGCGGGAAAGCCGACCTCGATCTCCTTGAAGCCGAGCTTCACGAGAAAACCGAAGAAGTCGAGCTTTTCCTCAAGGCTCATCGGCACGATCAGGCTCTGGTTGCCGTCGCGCAGGTCGACGCTGCACCAGACGGGCGGCGCTTCAATGTGGTCCTTCTTCGCCCAGCGCATCTCGCACGAGGGCGGGGGGAAATATCCGGGCTTGTACTTGTCGGGCTGCATCATGGTTTGATTCTCTCCTTTGCTAAGTGCTGAATAAATCGGAGTGTGCGAAGCGGCGAGCAAATTTTTCCAAAAGCCTAAGAGCCTCGCTTCGCTCGGTTGGCTTTTGGACGCGCCTGCGGGCGCAGTCGTCAGACAAAACAAAAAACGCAGGGGTAACGCCTAACGGCGTTGTCGGCTTGCCGGCCAGAAATC
>CANRZX010000069.1 GCA_947644575.1 uncultured Clostridia bacterium
AAATATATTATGCAATGGAAAGTTTTTAAGTAATCAATTTTACTACCCTGCTGATGCTCCCCAAGAGGAAGCGGAGAAAATAATACAAATGCAATATAGAACGCTTCGGGATGAAGCACGCTTGGTTGTAACTTCACGATTGCATGTGGCTTCTCCGTGCATGGCGATGGGCATTCCTGTTATTTTGGTGAAAGAAAACGTGGATAGCCGATTTTCATGGTTGGACAAATATATTCCGCTGTATGATAAAAACCAATGGGATCAAATTAACTGGGAACCGAATCCCGTAGAATATGAAGAGCATAAAAGGAAAATGATAGAGGCTATCGCAAATCGCCTTTTGAAACAGTATCAAAACTACAAGCCGATATTAGAGGTAAGCGAATTTTTAGAAAGCAGAAAAAAGAAAAATCAATATGATGCATCATGCTTGGTTTTATACAAAAGCTTTGATCGCCTATTTGCTGAACTTGATCGTATTATTTCAGAAAAAGATAATTTCAAGTATGGAATTTGGGGCTTAGCTTCCGGAGCAGAAGATCTGTATAAAGATATTTGTGAAAAATATCCAACCGCTTGTCTTGGCTATGTTATAGACTCATATCGAACGGGGTCGTTTCATGATGTGGAAATATATAAGCCGGATTACTTAAAGAAGGATCAGGAAACATTCATTATCGTTCTTGCGGTTGGTGCGGCAAATGAAGCTCAAAAGTTGTTTGATCAAACCGGAAGAAAAGAACATTCCTATTTTGTAATTCCCAATTTATTTCTCCAAAAAGACATGATTTAATATAGAATTAGAATGTGAGAACAATATGCCCAAAATTACAATTTATACACAAGCATACAATACAAAATCATATTTAGATCAATGCGTTTCCAGCGTGCTGTCCCAAACCTATACGGATTTTGAGTATCTTTTACTTGATAATGGCTGTACAGATGGATCATCCGAAATTCTTGAACAATACGCAAAGAGGGATCAGCGTATCCATTTAATTAAATTTGAAAAAAATCAGCGTGGCCAAAGGTTAACCCTTACAAATCAATATGCGACTGGCGAATACTATGCTGTTCTTGATTCTGACGACTGGTGGGAACTGGATTACTTGGAACGATTAATTGGCTTTTTAGAGCGCAACTCTTTGGATTTAGCCGTTACAGGAACGATTCAACATTTTGAAACGACAAATACAAGCCAAGTTATGCGACAACTAAAGCAGCCGACTATTTTAACTCAGCACCAGTTCGCGCAGCATTATCCGCAGTTTTGGACATTTCCAAGTACAAACTGGGCCACCATAATGAAAACAGACATTGTCCGCGCGGTGGCCGCTTTAGAAACTCATTATCCCAAATACGGCTATGGCGGCGACACCATGATTATGCTCGAATACATCAAGCAATGCGCCCGCATCGGGATCGACAACACCGCTCTCTACCACTACCGCATCCATCCGAAGGGCGTCAGCTATCAGTACAATCCCCGCCGATTCGACGCAAATATCGCCTATTATGAGCACATCCGGGCATTTTTGGAGCTGCACCGCACGTTCGACGCGCCGAAGCGGGAGTGGCTCAAGCTGGTGCACCTCTGCTCCATGCGGGAGACGCTGCGCCTGCTGCGGGACGCGCAAATCCCCGAGGACGAAAAAATCGCGGAATGCGCGCGGATCGCCGAACACCCGCTCACGGCAAACGCGCTGACCAACGACTGCGCCGAGCGCGCCCAATGGTTCGATCTGATGTGGGGGGTCACATTCGACGCAATGGAGCGCGGAACGCTCTGTGACGCAGAGAGCCTGCGCCGGACGCTAAAATGCCTCGCCCCGCGCTGCTCCGGCGGCATTGTGCCGGAAAACGGGGGCGTTTTTTCCAAAGAAAAGGCCCTGCGCGACGCGCTGCGGCGGGACGACGCGGCCCTGCTCGGCGGGCTTATCTTAGAATTGATCGCGCAGAGCCGGTACACGAAGCAGTACGATTTGGGGCGGCTGCTGTGCGGCCTGCTCCCCGGCACCTCGCCGCTGCGGGGGATTGCGGACGCCCGCTTTTACCGGAAATACGCGCGGGCGTGCGCGCCGGTTCTGCGGGAGGATTATTGGACCGCGTTGGACGAAATGACAAGCGTGCTGCTCGAGAATCAAAAATTGTACGACGGCGAGCGGTTCCTCGACGTCTATCTGTCTGTGGCCGCGCTGGAGCGGCAGGAGCCCGCGTTTTTGTTCGGCAACGTCCGGCTGGCGCAGCTTTTGCTGCGCGAGGGACAGCGCGAAAAAAGCCGCGCGATCGTGGACGAATTGGCCGAAATGGGCATCGAGAACGAGGAGACGGCCGCGCTGCGCCGCGAACTGGAGGCCGGGACGTGAACAAGCTTTTGCTGTACGGCCACGGCGGGGCCTACAACCACGGCGCGGAGGCGATCCTGCGCGGCAGCGTACCCCTTTTCCGCAAAGCGGGCGTGCCCATTCTGCTCTCGACCCATTTTCCGGAGCAGGACCGGGAGTTCGGCCTTGACAAGCTGGTGGACCGCCTGATCCCGGCGGATCTCTCTCTCGTGCCGGTGGAAAAGGCGGCGGTCGGCTTTGCGGAAAAGGAGCGGGCCGCCGCCCAAATCTATCGGGACGCCCTGCGGGAGATCGACAGCGACACGGTCTGTGTCGGCGTGGGCGGCGACAATTACTGCTATCCCAACTGGCACCGCCAGAGCGTCTTTCACCGCACGGCGAAGGAGCGGGGCGGCAGGAGCGTGCTGTGGGGCTGCTCGATCCAGCCGGAGCGGATCGACGCCCGCATGGCGGAAATTCTGCGGGCGCACGACCGGATTTACGCGCGGGAATCGCTGACCGCGGCCGCGCTGCGGGCGCACGGGGCCGAGCGGGTCATGCTGCGGCGGGACTCGGCGTTTTCATTGCCGCCGGAGCCTGTGGCGCTGCCGGACGGCTTTCGGGGCACGGCCGCGGCGATCAACCTGAGCCCGCTGATGCTCCGCCGGTCGGACCGGCTGCTGGAGGATTTCGCGCAGACGGCCCGCTTTTTGCTGGGCAGGGTCGATACGCTGGTGCTGCTGCCCCATGTGACGATGCCTGCGGACGACGACCGGCAGGCGCTGGCTGCGCTGCAGGAGCGCCTTTCCCCGGCCGAGCGGGCCCGCACGTGCGGGACGCCGGACGAGTGGAACGCGGCGCGGCGCAAATATTTGGTGTCGCGCTGCGAGCTGCTGGTCTGCTGCCGCACCCACGCTTCGATCGCGGGCTACTCCTGCGGCGTCCCGACGTTGGTGGCGGGCTATTCCGTCAAATCCGAGGGGATCGGAAAGGACCTGGGGATGGAGCGCTGGGTGCTGCCGCTCAAACGCAGCGGGGAGCTGCCCGCGCGGGCCGCCGCGCTGTGGGAATGCCGGGGCGAGGTGCGCGCGGCATTGCGGATGCGGATAGGGATGCGCGGCGGAACGGGTTTTCCGGAATGACGGCGGGATAACGGCTGGGCGCGCCGCCCGCTCTGTCCGCCGCGAAACGGCTTGACAAAACGGAGGCAGATGGCATAAACTGTTAAAGGAAGCACTGAGTAAAATGGCGCGCCAGATCGGCGAGCAAAGTTTTTGACTGTCAAAGCCTTAAAATCGCAGGAATACTTGGTGTCCCCGCAAGGGGGATGCCAAAATTCTAAAGCGGCACAGCCGCTAAGAATTTTGCAATATTTCAAGATTTTGAGGCAAAGACAGACGGAAAGTTTGCCGCTGAGATGTGCGTGGCATTTTATTCAGGGATTTCTTAAGGAAGCGCTGAGTAAAATGGCGCGTCGCTGGCCGCGTTTGGAACGCGCGGCCGCTCAAACAAAAATGGAAAGGGAGTGGACAGTTCGTGGAGGGCGATCCTCGAGGGCGATCATGCCTGACAAACACACAAGAGGCTTCCGCGCGGGCGCGGCGGACGTGGCGCTTGGCTGTCCGCTCCGTGTATTCTATATAAACTGGCTTTTTCCTTCTCGCCGGAAGCCCCTTCAACAGCGCTCTGTACGCGGCCGTGTGATCCCTATACGGCCGTGTGCTGTGGCGCGGAAAGAAGAGGGATTCTTATGATTTCGACCTATTTGACGGAGGCCGGCAAGCTGTGCGAGCGCGAGGACATCGCGCCGGGCGCGTGGGTGAACTTGTGTGCGCCCACGGAGGAAGAGCTCGCGCGCGTTTCAGACGCGCTGCGTATCGATCCGGGCCTGCTGCGCGCGGCGCTTGACGAGGAAGAGCGCAGCCGCATCGATTTTGAGGACGGCCATATGCTTGTGCTGGTGGACACGCCCACCGTCGAAATGCAGCAGGGTAGGGGCTTTGTCTATTCGACGCTGCCGTTCGGCATTATCCTGACAGAGGAAAACCTCGTCACGGTCTGCCTAAAGGAGAGCGCGCTAGCCAGCGCGTTCAGCGAAAACCCCGTGAAAAATTTTTCTACTAAAAAAAAGAACCGCATGACGCTGCAGCTTTTGTACCGCAACGCGGCGCTGTTCCTATTTTATCTGCGCGAGGTAGATAAGGCCAGCAGCCGTGTGGAAAACGAGCTGCACCTCTCGATGAAAAATAAAGAGCTGATCCAGATGCTTGGGCTGGAAAAGAGCCTTGTGTACTTTTCCACCTCGCTCAAGGGCAACGAGATTGTGCTGGAAAAGCTGCTGCGCATGGATTTCGTCAAAAATTATCCAGACGACACCGAGCTTTTGGAGGACGTCATCATCGAGAACAAGCAGGCCATTGAGATGAGCAACATCTATCGCGACATTCTCTCCGGCACAATGGACGCGTTCGCCTCGGTCATTTCCAACAACCTGAATATCGTCATGAAGGTGCTGGCCGCCGTGACGATTATCCTGACGATTCCCTCGATCATCTTTGGTCTGTGGGGCTCGAACGTGCCGGTGCCGTTCGCGGAATCCCCGTTCGGTTTTGCCGCCATCATTGGCATCGCCGCGGTGCTGACGGCCGCCGCCACGCTGGTGATGCGTCGGTTGAAATGGCTGTGAGGTATTTAGCCTTTACATTTTATTTACTGTCGTTCAGGCCCTCGGCATTCGCCGGGGGCCTCAGCAATTGAATCCGGTGATGATTTGAAGTTTCCGACCCAATAAATTGCGCGTTTTATTTGTCAAACAGCCCACGTTTGTGCTATACTAAAAATAATTATAGAAAGAGCCGCGCGGCGGACGGAACGGGAAAGGGGGCGGCGGCATGCGGGCGCAGCGCACGGCGCTATGTATTCAGGATCTGTCCTGTGTGGGACGCAGTAGCCTTGCGGCGGTGTTGCCCACGCTGGCCGCTGCGGGCGTGCAGCCCTGCGCGCTGCCCACGGCGCTGCTGTCCACCCACTACGGCGGCTTCGGCACGCCCGCCCATTCCGATGAAAGCGCCTTTTTGTCCGGCGCGCTCGACCACTACGCGCGACTGGGCCTTTCGTTTGACTGTGTCTACAGCGGCTACCTGCCGGACGCGGCGCAGACGGAGCTGGTGGAGCGCGCGTTCGCGCTCTCGCCTGGCGCGCTGCGCGTCGTCGATCCCGCGACGGCCGACCACGGCCGGCTGTATTCCTCTGTCACGCCGGAGCTTTTTGCCGCGCAGTTGCGTCTTTGCGCGGCGGCGGACATCATCGTGCCGAACGCCACCGAGGCCGCGCTGCTACTGGGGGAGGACGGTGTGACGGGCGCGGACGGCCGCTGCGCGCGGCGCCATGCCATGCTACTGTTGGAGCGGTTTCCCCGTCTGCGCTGCGCCGTTGTGACGGGCGCCACCGCAACGGACACCGCCGGAGAGAATGACGGCGGGCCGGGCGCAGGCCGCTTCGCGTTCCCCTTTGCCCTAGCGCCGCGCGGGCCGCGGAGGGGAAACGTGTGCGCCATGCGCGGGCAGGAGCCGCTGTTTCTGCCGTATGAGGCCGTGCCGCAGGCGTATCCCGGCACGGGCGATCTGTTTGCCGCCGCGCTGACGGGCGCGCTGCTGAACAATTTTCCGGAGGCCTCCGCCGTGCGCCTCGCCGCGCGCTTTGTCTCGCTCGCCGCGCGGCGCACCTTGGAGGCGGGCGCGGACGCGCGTTTCGGCGTCCGCTTTGAGCCGCTGCTCGGCGTGCTGGCCCAGTGGATCGCCCAGCCGGTCCAGCCGTAACCGCCGTGGCTTTCGCGGCGCCGCATGCTTTGTGTGAAAGGAGGGCTGCCCTTGCAGCCGCTGAATATTGTGCTGGTCGAGCCGCAGATCCCCCAGAATACGGGCAACATCGCCCGCACCTGCGCCGCGACAGGCGCGCGTTTGCACCTTGTAAAGCCTATGGGCTTTACGGTAGACGATCGAAAGCTCAAGCGCGCCGGGCTTGACTATTGGCACCTGCTTGATATAACATATTATGATGGGTTGGAGGATTTTTTCGCCCGGTGCGCGGGGCCGTTCTTTTACTTCACGACGAAAGCGCCCCGGCGCTATACCGACGCGTCGTATCCCGAGGGCGCGTACCTCGTGTTCGGGCGCGAGGACGCGGGCCTGCCCGAGGCGCTGCTGGCGCGTCATCCGGAATGCTGCGTGCGCCTGCCCATGATCCCCGATGCGCGCAGCCTGAACCTTTCCAACACGGTGGCCGTGGGCGTATACGAGGCGCTGCGCCAGCGGGATTTTACCGGCCTTGCCGGCACCGGGCGGCTGCGGAGCCGCGCGTGGCCGGACCCGGAGCGCCCGTAGGCTCAGAAGGAAATTGTTAGGAAACGGAGTGCAGAGAGATGAGCAAAATTGCGATCATGACGGATTCCGCCAGTGATATTCCCCGCGAACTCGAGGAAAAATACGGCATCGACATTCTGCCGTTCCAGCTCGTGGTAGACGGGCAGAGCTATACCGAGCGCGTCGATTTTACCAACGAGCAGTACTATGAGATGCTGGCCGGCGCGAAGGACATCCCCAAGACCTCGCAGGTGACGATGACGCGCTTTTTAGAAAAATTCTGCTTTTACGCGGACGAGGGCTATGACGACGTGATCTATGTCGCCATCAACTCCGCCGGGTCGAGCACCTACAGCGCGGCCTGCATGGCCGCTAAGGCCCTGCGGGACGAGCGCCCCGAGTCGGCCCTGCGCGTACATGTCGTCGACAGCCACACCTATTCCATGACCTACGGCTGGCACGTATGCGAGGCCGCGCGCAAGGTGCAGGCGGGCGCGGACGTGCCCAGCGTCGTGCAGTATCTGGAGGACGCGTTCTCCCGCATGGAGGTCATGCTCTCGATGTACACGCTGCGCTTTGTGAAAAAGAGCGGGCGCGTCTCGGCCGCGGCGGCGTTCGCGGGCGAGCTGCTGGGCCTGCGGCCCATCATCAACATGGTCGACGATACCACCGCGACCGTCGCCAAGGTGCGCGGGGACAACAGCGTGATGCCGGGGCTGGTGGAACAGGCGAAAAAGCGCATGACGGACGGTTCACCGTATCTTGTCGGCGGCACGGACGAGGGTAACATCAAAATGCTCGCGAAGCTGTGCAAAAAGGAGTTCGGCCGCGCGCCGGAGGGGACGTTCCTGCTGGGCGCCGCCGTCGCCACCAACACCGGCCCCAACGCGGTGGCCATCGTCTACGAGGGCGAGCCGCGGCCCCGATGACCGCCCGCGCGTCGCGCCCGGCCTTAGAGTCTGTTCAAGATCTTTTGACACACTGTCTGGACCGGTCTCATTCCGTCCAGCCGCGTCAAAAATGTTCGGAATACTCCAGTATTCCCGCGCTTTTTTCCTTGC
The DNA here is from genome assembly GCA_947644575.1 of uncultured Clostridia bacterium. Classification (GTDB taxonomy): domain Bacteria; phylum Bacillota; class Clostridia; order Oscillospirales; family Ruminococcaceae; genus Ruthenibacterium. The sequence goes on from CANRZX010000069.1 coordinate 7,750, forward strand.
TGGGCGAAAGATTCCAGCCTATCCGGCGCACCCAGAGGTTCTAAACAGGCTCTTATCCCAAAAAGGAAAGGGATCCCGCTATGTATTCATGGGAAAAACGCATTTTTGAATGGATCCACGACCATCTGTTTGTGATCGGGACAGTCCTGCTGGTGCTGTTTTCGGCGGCGCTGCGGTACGTGCTGCTGCCGTTCCGCTCGTATGACTACATCGAGTGCCTGGAGCAGTGGTTCCTTCAGCTGAAAAACGCGGGCGGCGTGCTCGAGGGGCTGCGGCAGGAGATCGGCGACTACAACCACCTGTACCGGTTCCTGCTCTCGCTGGCCACCGCTGCGGACAACCCGCTGGTCGCGACCAAGCTGCTGTCCGTCGTGTTCGACTATGTCGGCGCGGCGGCCTGCGCGTGGCTGGCCTATACGGCGCTGCGCCAGTCCGGCGCGGAAAAGCGCCGCGCGGCCGCGCTGGGCTGCGTGTCCGCGCTGGTGGTGCTGTACCTGCCCGTCGTGCTGATGAACGCCGCCGTCTGGGCGCAGTGCGATTTTATGTACACCTCGTTCCTGATCCTCTGCGTCGTGTTTTTAATCAAAGAAAAATATGTTCCCGCGTTCCTGTGCTACGGCGTGGCGTTCAGCTTCAAGCTTCAGGCGGTGTTCCTGCTGCCGGTGCTGATTCTGCTGTACGTGCTGACAAAGCGTTTCCCGTTCACGCACTTTCTGCTCATTCCCGCGACGGTGATCGCGACCGGCGTGCCGGGCATCCTCGCGCGCTGGCCGGTGTCCGGCGCCCGCGCGATCCTCGAGCCGTTCCTGATTTACAAGGAGCAGGTGCGCGGCTACCACGCCTTTACGCTCAATTTCCCCAATATTTATTCGTTCCTGACCTGGGAGGTCATCCCCGAGGGGCGTGTGGATAGCTTTTTCAACTATGTCCGCCTGTCCGGGACAATGTTCGCCCTCGCGGTGCTGGGCGCGTCGCTGTGGTACGTGCTGCTCAAGCGCCCGAAAATGGACGCGCGGCTGCTGATCCTGCTGTGCGTGTTCTGCGTGGACACCTGCACGCTGCTGCTGCCCGTCATGCACGACCGCTACGCGTTCTGCGGCACCATATTGCTGACGCTGTATGTCCTGCTCTACCGCAAACTCGGCCCCAGCCTGCTGGCGCGCTATGTCACCGAGGCGTGCACGTATATTTTCTTTTTGAATGAAAACGAGATCAACTTCCCCTATCCGACGCTGGCGGTCGTCAATCTGACGGCATATGTGTTCGTCTGTATGGAGCTGTACCGTCTGGTGCGCGCCGCGTCCGACACGGCGCTGACGGTGACGGCCGCGCCCGCGCCGGGACAGACGGACGCCGGCTGACCGAAGCGTCCTCTTTCGCCCGACAAGAAATGCGGTCAAAAACAAAAAGGAGATGCATTATGACTGAGCCCGTTCTGTACATCGTCATTCCGTGCTACAACGAGGAAGCCGTGCTGCCGGTGACGAGCGGCATGTTCCTGCAAAAGATCACCGATCTGGCCGCCGCGGGCAAGATCGCGGACGAGAGCCGCGTGCTGTTTGTGAACGACGGCTCCAAGGACAAAACCTGGGAGATCATTCAGGGGCTGGCCGCGTCCGACCCGCACTATGAGGGCGTCTGCCTTTCGCGCAACCGCGGCCATCAGAACGCGCTGCTCGCGGGGCTGATGACGGCGAAGGAGCGCGCCGACGTGACCATCTCGATCGACTGCGACGGGCAGGACGACATCAACGCGATGGACGCGATGATCGACGAGTACCGCGCCGGGGTGGACGTCGTATACGGCGTGCGCTCGAAGCGCGAGACGGACACCTGGTTCAAGCGCACGACGGCCGAGGGCTTTTACCATGTGATGAAGGCGCTGGGCGCGGACGTGGTGTTCAATCACGCCGACTACCGCCTGATGAGCCGGCGCGCGCTGGAGGGCTTGGCCGAGTTCGGCGAGGTGAACCTCTTTCTGCGCGGCCTTGTGCCGCTGGTGGGCTACCGCTGCTCGAGCGTCTACTACGAGCGCGCCGAGCGCCTCGCGGGCGAGAGCCACTATCCGCTGAAGAAGATGCTGGCGTTCGCGTTCGACGGCATCACCAGCCTTTCCACCAAGCCGCTGCGCCTGATTACAGCGGCGGGCGTGCTGGTCAGCGCGGTCAGCTTCATTGCGATCATCGTCACGCTGATTACAAAGCTGGTCGGCTTTACGGTCACGGGCTGGACCAGTATGATCTGCGCGATCTATTTCCTCGGCGGCGTGCAGCTGCTGGGCATCGGCGTGATCGGCGAATACGTCGGCAAAATCTACAGCGAGACCAAGCGCCGCCCGCGCTTCATCATCAGCGAGACGACGCTGGAGGACAAATAATCCGCGCCGCCGCTTGAAAACAAGGACCTTGCTTTCAAGTGTGCTGACTCTATCAGGGAGAATGCTTTTTATGGATAAGGATGTCAAAAAGGCAAAAAGATTTGTGGCCGTTTTAGTTCTTGCCTGCCTGTGCGTTGCGCTGCTGTGCCTTGGGATTTCCGCTTACATCGTGAGGACGGAGACAGTGGATTCGTTTCCTGCCCAAATATTGAAAGGCGTTGGGATATTATTTTTCGTGTTGGGTGTCGGGTATCTGGCAGCCGTCCGGATTTCCTCCGGGAGCAGGAAAAAAGGTTCCGATGGCGGCGTTTCCGCCGCGGGAAATGGCTCTAAGACGCTTGACGAAACCAATATGAGGCGTGCGCTGGAGAAATATATCCCCGACGGGGAAACGCTGCTGGCCGGCATCCATGCGGTGGCCGTAGAAACGGCAGTGAACGAGGTGTTTGGGGAGTGTCTTTGTCTGGAGGACAGGCTGGTTCCTCATCCGGGCGGCGGAGTATCTGTGCTCCATAAGGAAAAGTATTCGGATCATTCTGTCTATATCGGGATTACCTCACATTTTCTGGTTATGACCGATTGCGGAAAGGAATCCTATTATTATCAATGGGATAAAATGGATGAGAAATCGGACGTCTGTGAGCGGAACGTACACAAGGTTACCGAGGAGCTGCTGCTGGCCGATATTGGGAAGTGCTTCTCCTTGGATGACATTCAGAGCTGCGATATCCGGTCGGGCTGGCTGGGTTCTAAGAAGTGCCATATCACGATGAAGAACGGAAGTTATTTCAAACTGATGTTTCCGAAGCTTGGAGGGCTGGGCGGAGGAATGCCGCATCACGCGGAGTATCGCGACGCCATGATCGCGAGGCTGAGCGGGGGCAAGGAAATCTCCTGATTGATGTTCAAAGCTTTTTCTATATAAAACAAAGGCGGCGGCGACAGGCATGGACTGTCCCGCCGCTCTTTTCCTTATCGCTCCATATCCCGCTTTTTATGACAGCAGAGAATGACTTCTGACGATACTCCACCTCATCCGTCACGGCGTAGAGGAAGCGTTATTTCCACGTCAGAAAACCTTGCGGCACCGTCCAAATCTATGATTTGGGTAACGGTGCCCATGCAAGGGACGCCCGTGAAGGGGAGTGCAAAGCGCGAACCCTGAACGGCTGCGGCCTACTGCTCTCCCTTGAGGGGAAGGTGGCATTTGCGAAGCAAATGACGGATGAGGTGGAATATCTCTATCGCCCAGTTATTTATTGTCGAATGAGGTGGAAAACCTCTATCGCCCAGTTCCGTATTGTCGAATGCGGCGGAATCCCCATAGAAGCAATTTTTATCCTTGCAGAACGCGCGGCTTGGCCACTTCCTTCGCACCGGCAGGGGTGGCGTTTTTTGCCGGCTTGTGATATACTATGTACGGGCAACTTATCATTTTGTGCCCGCCGCCCCGGAAAGCGCGGAGGACCGGCCGTCTCGGACAGCCTGCTTCGACGGCCCCTTTCGCAAAATCCGGGCGGTTCACCCTGCCGGGCTGGCGGCGGCGGCAGGGTAAAATACAGCCGCTGGAGAATTGTACCATGAAAAACACAAAGACCCTTGTCCGCTGCGCGCTGATCGCCGCGCTGTACACCGCCGTCAGCCTCGCGCTGGCGCCCATCGCGTTCGGCGCGGTGCAGGTGCGCGTCGGCGAGGCGCTCACGCTGCTGCCGGTGCTCGCACCCGACGCGATCATCGGCGTCACACTCGGCTGCTTTTTGACAAACCTCGTGGGCGTGTTCACCGGGGCGAACGTCCTCGGCGCGCTGGACATCTTTTTCGGCACGGCCGCCACGCTGGCGGCGGCGCTGTGCACGCGGCGCTTGGCGCATGTGCGGCTGAAGGGGCTGCCCGTCGCGGCGGCGGTTCCGCCCGTGCTCATCAACGCAGCCGTCGTCGGGGCCGAGCTCGCGTGGGCGTTCGGCCCGCGCACGCTGGGCGGCTTTCTGCTGCAGGCCGCAGGCGTCGCGGCGGGGCAGGTGATTTCCTGCTTCGCGTTCGGGCTGCCGCTGGTGCGCGTAATCGAAAAAACGCCCGCCCTGCGCGCGTGGTTCACCGGGGACGAAAACCGGCGCGGCACGTTGGGATAAAGCTGCGCTGTGCCGTGCCCACGGCCGTCGGGCCGCAAAAAACAAGGGAAAGGATTGAGGTCAAATGGATCAATCGCTCGCTTTTGTGACACGCCGGCGCATGGAGCGCACGGCGGAGGCGCTGCGCAAGAACAACATGGAGGCGTACTGCGTCGATACCGCCGCCGAGGTCGCGCCGCTGGTGCGCTCGCTCGTGCCGGAGGGCGCGGTCGTGAGCGCGGGCGGCAGCATGTCGCTGGCGGAATGCGGCGTGATGGAGCTGCTGCGCAGCGGCGCATACCGCTTTTTGGACCGCGCGGCGCCCGGCCTGACGCAGGCGGACATTGACGAAATCTACCGCAAGGCCTTTTTTGCCGACTGCTATCTCGCGTCAGCCAACGCCGTCACCGAGGCGGGCGAGATCCTGAACGTGGACGGCAACGCCAACCGCGTCGCGGCCATCACGTTCGGCCCGGCCAGCGTCATCCTCGTGGTGGGCTGCAACAAGCTTGTGAAGGACGTCGCCGAGGCCGAGCGCCGCGTGCGCGAGGTGGCCGCGCCCGCCAACGCCAAGCGCCTTTCGTGCCAGACGCCGTGCGCCTCCGCGGGGCACTGTGCGGACTGCCGGAGCCCGGGGCGCATCTGCTGCACCTATGTGCTGCACCGCTATCAGCGCGCCGCCGGGCGCATCAAGGTAATTTTGGTCGGCGAGCCGCTGGGATATTAGGCCCTGCCCTTCCCAAAAAGTCCATGAAAAGGGCGCGTTGCAAAAAGAAAGTAAAAAAGACGAACAGGGCAGCCAAAAAAG
>CANRZX010000070.1 GCA_947644575.1 uncultured Clostridia bacterium
TCCGCCCATGCCGTCACGCCCCGCCCGGGCAGCAGCCCAGCGCCCAGCGCCAACACCAACAGCAGGCAGGCAAGCCGTTTCGCCAGTCCCCTGTTTTTTTTCATACCGATCCCCCCAGTTTCGCCCGTAGAGCCTGTCCAAAATTTTGGGCGCTCTTTTCCGTGGCCGACTCTCTTTTCCGCGTTTTGTCCGCAGACAATTTTCCGCAGAAATCCACATTATAGGTATACATTGAGTATTATAACAGACCTTTTTTCATTCCGCAACAAATTTCGCGCGTTTTGGCAGGGTCTTACAGTTTCCTTACAATTTGGATACAAAAAGGGTATCTGCGGCTTTCGGGCATAAAATTAAGAGGGAACTTCATCTGAAGCCCCCTCTCATGCACCCGGAATGCCCGGAACAAAGCGCTTTACCGCCCTACCTCGGAGAGGCGCAGGCCCTCGTTGTGCTCCTCGGCCCAGGTGATGCTCCAGCTGTTGGTGAACAGCAGCAGGCGGCGCTCCTTGAAATCCTCCACGCGGCGGGTGTCGCTCGTCAGGTTCAGCGCCTTGGGGTCGCAGTCCTCGTTCTCGATCCAGCGGATCAGGCTGTAGGGCAGCGTCTGCATGCGGATGTCCACATTGTACTCGTTTTTCAGCCGGTATTCCAGCACCTCGAACTGCAGCACGCCCACGACGCCGACAATGACCTCCTCCATGCCGCCGCCCAATTCCTTGAAGATCTGGATCGCGCCCTCCTGCGCGATCTGCTCCATACCCTTGACGAACTGCTTGCGCTTCATCGTGTCCACCTGCGTCACGCGGGCGAAGTGCTCGGGCGCGAAGGTGGGGATGCCCGCGAACGTGAACGGCGCTTTCGCCGTTGTGAGCGTGTCGCCGATGGAGAAGATGCCGGGGTCGAACACGCCGATGATGTCGCCCGCGTAGGCCTCGTCGACGATCTCGCGCTCAGACGCCATGAGCTGCGTGCCCTGCGAAAGCTTCACCTTTTTGCCGCCCTGCACGTGCAGCACCTCCATGCCGCGCTCGAATCTGCCGCTGCAGATGCGGAGAAACGCGATGCGGTCGCGGTGGGCCTTGTTCATGTTGGCCTGAATCTTGAAGACGAACGCCGAAAAGTCCGGGCTCAGCGGGTCGACGGGCCCGGCGCTGGAATCGCGCGGCAGCGGCGGCGGCGACAGCCGCAGGAAATCGGCGAGGAACGGCTCCACGCCGAAATTCGTGAGCGCCGAGCCGAAAAAGACCGGCGTCAGCTTTCCGCCGCGCACCTTGTCGAGGTCGAACTCGTACGCCGCGCCGTCGAGCAGCTCGATGTCGTCGCACAGCGTCTCGTGCAGGGGCTTTGTCAGCAGTTCGTCGAGCCCGGCGTCGCCGAGCCTCGCCTCGATTGTTTCAGCCTGCTTTTGCCCCACGCGCCCCGCGTGCTGAAAGGCGAGAATCTCCTTCTGATTGCGGTCGTACACGCCCTTGAATTCCTTGCCCGAGCCGATGGGCCAGTTCATCGGATAGGTTTCGATGCCCAGCACCTGCTCGATCTCCTCGAGCAGGTCGAACGGGCTGCGCGCCTCGCGGTCCATTTTATTGATGAATGTAAAGATGGGGATGCCGCGCATCGTACACACCTTGAACAGCTTTTTCGTCTGATTCTCGACGCCCTTGGCCGCGTCGATCACCATCACGGCGCTGTCGGCCGCCATCAGCGTGCGGTACGTGTCCTCGGAAAAATCCTGATGGCCCGGGGTATCGAGGATGTTGACGCAGCAGCCGTTGTAGCGGAACTGCAGCACGGAGCTCGTCACCGAAATGCCGCGCTGCTTTTCGATTTCCATCCAGTCGGACACGGCGGCACGCGCGCCTTTTTTGCCCTTGACGATACCCGCCTGCTGGATGGCACCGCCGTACAAAAGCAGCTTTTCCGTCAGCGTCGTCTTACCCGCGTCCGGGTGTGAAATGATCGCGAAGGTGCGGCGCTTTTCAATCTGTTCGTTCCACTGTTCCACAATGATCCTCCCACTCTATAGTAGAAGAGAAGCGAACCCGCATGGGTTCCGATCCTCTTTCGCTATCATATTGTCGGGCCGTCCCGCGCGCGGCGGGATGAATGCGGTCCGCTCCCTATTGTACGGGAAAATCCCGCAAAATACAAGGGCGAACGCGCGGAAAGAAGAGAAATCCGCGCGGGCGGCGGAGCGTCTTGACTTTTTTTCCTGCGGCGGGTATGCTGAAGCTGTGGAGCGGTTTCTCCGCGGGGCGAAAAAGGGTGATATTGTTACAGAGCGGGGATGAGATTTCTGCTAAAATAAAAAATACGGGCCGGCGTATGGTCATGAAAACAGTTTTTATGGGGAAACGTAAAAACACCGGCGCTGTTGCCGCGCAGAACCAACCATCTAAAAACAAAGTGAATGCACAATTTGCCGAGGTTCTTGGCGGACGCGGCTTTTGAGACAATTTACAGTTTAACGAGAGAGAGGCGAAACATATGAAAATTGTGATTATCGGCGGCGTGGCGGGCGGCGCTTCCGCAGCGGCCAGACTGCGCCGGCTGGACGAGCGGGCGGAAATCGTGGTTTTAGAGCGGACCGGCTACATCTCTTACGCCAACTGTGGCCTGCCCTACTACATCGGCGGAGTGATCGAGGATCCTGAGGACTTGACCCTCCAGACGCCGGAGAGCTTCTTCGCCCGGTTCCGGGTAGACATGCGGGTGCGGCATGAGGCCACCGCCATTCACCCGGAAAGGAAAACGGTCTCGGTTAAAAATTTAGAGACCGGGGAGGAATTTGAGGAAGCCTATGACAAACTGCTTCTCTCCCCCGGCGCCAAGCCCACCCAGCCCAAGCTGCCCGGTGTGGGGCTGAAAAAAGTCTTTACCCTGCGGACGGTGGAGGACACTTTCCGGATCAAGGAGTATCTCAACGCCCATCACCCCAAGTCCGCCGTGCTGGCCGGCGGCGGCTTCATCGGGCTGGAGCTGGCCGAAAACCTGCGGGAGCTGGGCATGGAGGTTATCATTGTCCAGCGGCCCCGCCAGCTCATGAATCCTTTTGACCCGGATATGGCGTCCTTCCTCCACAGCGAGGTACGGCGGCATGGTGTCCGGCTGGCGCTGGGGCACACCGTAGAGGGTTTTGCGGAGAAAGACGGCGGCGTGGAGGTGCTGCTGAAGGACGAAACCCCGCTCCGCGCCGACATGGTAGTGCTGGCCATCGGCGTCACTCCGGACACCGCCTTGGCGAAGGAGGCGGGGCTGGAGCTGGGACTCAAGGGCAGCATCGTGGTGAACGATCGGATGGAAACCTCCGTTCCGGACATCTACGCCGTAGGGGACGCGGTGCAGGTAAAGCACTATGTCACGGGACAGGATGCCGTAATCTCTTTAGCCGGCCCCGCCAACAGGCAGGGCCGCATTGCGGCGGACAATATCTGCGGCGGGGACAGCCGGTATCCCGGCTCTCAGGGCAGCAGTGTCCTTAAGATTTTTGATATGACGGCGGCGGTCACGGGCGTGACCGAGAGCGCCGCGAAACGGGCCGGGCTGGACGCAGACGCGGTAATCCTGTCCCCCATGAGCCACGCCGGCTATTATCCCGGTGGCAGGCTTATGACCATGAAGGTGGTTTTTGAAAAGAGCACCTGCCGTCTGCTGGGGGCGCAGCTCGTGGGCTATGAGGGAGTCGACAAGAGGGTCGACGTGCTGGCCACCGCCATCCACGCCGGCTTGACGGCCATTCAGCTCAAAGATTTAGACTTAGCCTACGCGCCGCCTTATTCTTCCGCGAAGGATCCGGTAAACATGGCGGGCTTTCTCGTGGAAAATCTTGCCAAGGGCGTTGTGAAGCAGTTCCGCATAGAGGATCTGGGAAGGCTGCCCCATGACGGAAGCGCGACCCTGCTGGACGTGCGTACCGGCGGGGAGTACCGGCGCGGCCACATCGAGGGCTTCCGGAACATTCCCGTGGATGAGTTGCGGGAACGGCTCGGGGAAATCGAGCGGGGGAAGCCGGTGTATGTGCTTTGCCAAAGCGGCCTGCGCAGCTACGTCGCCTGCCGCATCCTCGCGGGACACGGCTTTGACGCCTACAACTTCGCGGGCGGCTATCGGTATTATGACGCGGTGACAGGAGAACACCGCCTGATCGAATCGGCGACGGACTGCGGCATGGACAAATAAGGCTTCGTACGAAGGCGGGCAGGGCGCAATGTGCGCGGAGCCCCTGGGTATATGGGCCGGGGCGGCCCCGCTTTCGCGGCCCTTCAGGCATTTCGTTTTCTTATCCCACCGCCCTTTTCTCATGCGCGGTCATGAGAAAAGGGCGGATTCTAATATATGGCGATGCCAAGAAACGCGGCGAGAACGATCAGCAAAATTGGGGAAAGTTTCCGCTTCCTGAAATATCGGTACAGAAGCATCGCCGCCGCGAGGCCGGCCGTTATCAGCAGCGTCCGGATATCCGCCGGCCAGCCGTGGGACATCGGGAAGCAGCGGTGAAATGTCATGTAGACGCCGGTCGCCAGAATCATTCCGACCATGCAGGGCTTCACACCGCGCAGAACCGCCTGAATATATTTGTTTTTCAGGGCGCGACGGAGCAGGCTCGTCACCAGCAAAATGACGAAAAAGGACGGCAAAACCACCGCCGTTGTGGCCAGCGCGGCTCCCGCAAGCCCGGCCTGGCTGCTCCCTACATAAGTAGCCAAATTCACGATGATGGGACCGGGGGTACTCTCGCTGACGGCAATCATGTCGGTCAGCGCTTCGTCACTGAGCCAGCCATAAGACAGCACCGCGTCCCGAAGCAGCGGGATGGCGCTGTAAGCCCCGCCAAAGGCAAAGCACCCGATCTTCAAAAAGCCCAAAAGCAATTCCCAATAGATCATTGCTGGACACCGCCTTTCCCATCCGGCGCGCCCCCCGCGATGAAAACGGTCAGTCCGACCAGTGCGGATAGGAGCATCAGCGCGATGGAGGAAACCCGCAGGGAGAATATGTTCGCCAGCAGCATCGCCGCGAAAGCGCAGGCCGCGATACCGCGCGGCTGCTTTTTTCGCGGCATTTTTTTCAGCATGGCGAGCCCCGCGTCCAAAATCAGCAGCCCCACCGCCGCTTTGATCCCGAGGAAAGCCTTTATCACCAGAGGATGTTCCATAACGCTGTCCAAAAACATGGAGAGGCCGTAGATTATCATAAAGGACGGGAGGACAATGCCCAGGGTGGCGATCACCGCGCCCGCCATGCCGGCCAGCTTATAGCCCACATAGGTGGCGCAGTTGATGGCGATTGGGCCGGGCGTGGATTCCGCGATCACGGCGACATCCATCATCTCATCGTCCGTCAGCCAGCCCTTCTGCTCCACGCACGCCTCACGAATGACGGGAAGCATCGCGTAGCCGCCGCCAAACGTAAACAGCCCGATCTTCATAAAGCTGAAAAAGAGCTCCGCCCAGACTGCCCGCTTCTCACGCATTTTCCAGCACCTCCAGCTTTTCCCTGTCGCTAATTTCCACAGCGCCTCTGGACAGCCTTACCATGCCCTCGCTCTGAAAATAGCGGAGCATTCGGGTGACCACCTCCCGATGGGTGCCCAGATGTCTTGCAATGGTCTCATGGGTAATAGACAGCCGATTTGTTCCTTCAATAGATGCCTCTTCCAGCAAAAACGAAGCCACCCGTTTGTCCATGCTCTTCCACAGGATCTGCTCTATGAGCCACATGACCTCGGAAAACCGCGCGGCCATGATCTCGTTGGTATAGTTGGCCGCCGATACGGACTCCTCCGTGAGCCGCCGGTACAGCTCCGCGGGGATGACCCAGAGGTCCGTATCCTTTTCCGCTTCAATCGTGACGTCAAACTGTATGCTGCGCAGCACGCAGGAGGCGGAAAACAGGCAGATGTCCCGGTCCAGCAGGCGGTACAGCGTAATCTCCCGGCCCTCGTCCGAAAGGATATAGGCCCGAAGTCGGCCCGATTTTACCGCCAGCAGCCCGACACAGTCCGTTCCTCCGTTATGGATCGCAGCGCCCTTTTCGATGCGCCGACGAACCAGTCCGCCGAGGATGCGGCTCCGCTGAGGCGGCGATAATTTGTCCCATATGGGAAAAACGTCCTGAAATTCCATGTACGCCCTCCCTCTCCGAATCGTGTAAAACCGTCCGGGGTTTCCATTTGCCTCCGAACGCCCCCGGCCGGTATCCCGGAGGGCGGCGGATCCTTTTGCCCCGCTTTGGTGAATTCATCATCCATCCCCTCTCATGAAAAGCATATATCCAAAACTCTGCAAATACAAGCCGTGCTGAAATGAAATTATAACATTATAATAAAAATCGGGCGGCCGTGCCTTTTGCACGGCCGCCGCGTTTTTGTTTTGATCAAAATAAAAGGCGGGCATCTCAAGCCCGGCGGCTCAGGACAGCTCAAACTTCCCGGTGTAAAGCTGATAATATTTCCCCTTTTGGGCGATCAACTCGTCGTGCGTACCGCGCTCGAGAACGCGCCCGTGCTCGAGCACCAGGATGCAGTCCGAATTGCGCACGGTGGACAGCCGGTGCGCGATCACAAACACGGTGCGCCCGCGCATCAGGCGGTCCATGCCCTCCTGAACGATGCGTTCGGTGCGCGTGTCGATGCTGCTGGTAGCCTCGTCGAGGATCAGTACGGGCGGGTCGGCCACGGCCGCGCGGGCGATGGCCAGCAGCTGGCGCTGCCCCTGCGAGAGGTTCGCGCCGTCGCCCGTCAGCATGGTGTCGTAGCCCTGCGGCAGGTGCTCGATGAAGGTGTGCGCGTTCGCCAGCTTCGCCGCCGCGACAACCTCCTCGTCCGTGGCGTCCAGCTTGCCGTAGCGGATGTTGTCCGCCACCGTGCCGGTGAATAGGTGCGTGTCTTGTAAAACGATGCCGAGGCTGCGACGCAGATCGGCCTTTTTGATCTTGTTGACGTTGATCCCGTCATAGCGGATTTTGCCGTCCGCAATGTCGTAAAAGCGGTTGATGAGGTTTGTAATCGTCGTTTTGCCCGCGCCGGTCGAGCCGACGAACGCGAGCTTCTGGCCGGGCTTCGCGTAAAGGCTCACGCCGTGCAGCACGGGCTTTTCCGGGTCGTAGCCGAAATCGACGCCGTCAAACACCACCTCGCCCAAAAGCTGCTGATAGGTCGTGGTGCCCTCGGCCCTGTGGTAGTGCTTCCACGCCCACAGGCCGGTGCGCTGCGCGCATTCCGTCAGCGTGCCGTCCGGCAGGCGCTCAGCGTTCACAAGCTCCACATAGCCCTCGTCCGTCTCTGGCGTCTCGTCCAGCAGACGGAACACGCGCTGCGCGCCGGCCAGCGCCATGATGATCGAATTGAACTGCTGCGACACCTGCGAGACCGGCTGGCTGAAGCTTTTGTTGAACTGCAAAAACGACGCGAGCCCGCCGAGCGTGAAGCCCCCGAAGCCGACGACCGCCAGCACCGAGCCGAGCAGCGCCGTCAGCACGTAGCTGATGTTGCCGATGTTGCCCATCACCGGCATCAGGATGTTGGCGAAGCGGTTGGCATTGTAGGCACTGTCGAACAGCGCGTCGTTCAGCTCGTCGAAGCGCGCGGTGTTTTCCCCCTCGCGGCAAAATACCTTCACGACCTTCTGGCCCTCCAGCATCTCCTCAATATAACCGTTTACCGCGCCGAGGCTGCGCTGCTGCGCCACAAAGTACGCGCCCGAGCGCCCCGTCAGCCTGCGTGTGACGGAGAGCATCACGCCCACCATCACGAGCGTCAGGCACGTCAGCGGCACGCTGAGCGCGAGCATCGAGCAGAACACGCTGACGATCGTCACCGAGGCGCTGACCATCTGCGGCATGCTCTGGCCGATCATCTGGCGCAGCGTGTCGATGTCGTTCGTGTAGACGCTCATGATGTCGCCGTGCGCGTGCGTGTCAAAATAGCGCAGGGGCAGGCGCTCCATATGGCGGAACAGCCGGTCGCGCAGCTCGCGCATCGTCCCCTGCGAGACATAGACCAAAATGCGGTTCTGCGCAAAGACGCACAGCACGCCGCAGAGGAAGATGCAGCCCATTTTCCCGAGCGTCGCCAGCAGCGGGCCGAAATCGGACGCGCCGCCCTCGCCGATGTACGGCAGGATGTAATCGTCGATCAGCGTTTTCAAAAACAGATTGCCGGACACCGTGGCCGCCGTGCTGCCGAAAATGAACAGCAGCACAAACAGGCAGTGCCATTTGTAACGGCGCAGCACGATCGAAAACAGCCGCGCCAAAATTTTGCCCGGGTGCTCCACCCGCTGTTTCGGGGCCATCATGGCCGCGCCTTTACTCCCCGGTGCTCCGTGTGGCGGCATCGCTGTCAGCTCCTTTCATCTGGGATTCATAGACGTCCCTGTAAATTTCACTTGTTTGAAGCAGCTCCTCATGCGTGCCGAGCGCCGCGATGCGTCCGGCGTCGAGCACGAGGATCTTGTCGGCGTCCTGGACCGACGAAACGCGCTGCGCGATGATAATTTTGGTGGTGCCGGGCAGCTCCTGAGCAAACGCGTCGCGGATCATCGCGTCGGTGCGCGTGTCGACCGCGCTCGTGGAATCGTCGAGGATCAGGATCTTCGGCTGCTTCAGGAGCGCGCGGGCGATGCAAAGGCGCTGCTTCTGCCCGCCGGACACGTTTGTGCCGCCCTGCTCGATGTAAGTATCGTAGCCGTCCGGCAGCGCGCGGATGAAATCGTCGGCCTGCGCCATCCGGCACGCGCGGACAAGCTCCTCGTCGGTGGCGTTTTTGTCGCCCCAGTGCAGATTTTCCTTGATCGTGCCGCTGAACAGCACATTCTTTTGCAGCACCATCGCCACCGCGCCGCGCAACGCGTCGAGGTCGTACTCGCGCACGTCGGCGCCGCCCACGCGCACCGTGCCCTCCGTCGCGTCATACAGGCGCGGGATGAGCTGCACCAAGCTCGTTTTCGCGCTGCCTGTGCCGCCTAAGATGCCGACCGTCTCGCCCGGGCGGATGTGCAGGTCGATCCCGCTTAAAACGGGCTTGCCGCCCGCGCTGTAGGCGAAGGATACGCGGTCGAAATCAATGCTGCCGTCCGCGACCGTTTTGCGCGCGGCGGGCGGGGACGCGAGGTCGGCCTTTTCCTCAAGCACCTCGGCGATGCGGTCCGCCGACGCGCGCGCCATCGTCACCATCACGAAGATCATCGAGAGCATCATCAGGCTCATCAGGATGTTCATCACATAGGCAAACAGGCTCATCAGCTGGCCCGTGGTGAGCGTGCCGACGGCGATCATCTGCGCGCCCAGCCACGAAATGGCCAAAATGCAGCCGTACATGGTGAACTGCATGACGGGGCCGTTGAGCACGATCAGCGTTTCCGCCCGGAGGAACAGCCGGTAGACGCTGTCGTTCGCGGCGTGGAATTTTTCCGCCTCGTGCCCCTCGCGCACATAGGCCTTGACGACGCGGATGGCGCCGACGTTTTCCTGCACGCTGGCGTTGAGGTCGTCATATTTGCGGAACACCTTCTGGAACACGGGGTGCGAATACCGCGTGATGAAAAACAGCGCCGTCCCCAGCAAAACGATCGCCGCCACAAACACCATCGACAGCCGCGCGCTCAGCAGCATGGCCGCCGCCATCGCGCAGACGAGCATCATCGGCGCGCGGATGCACATGCGCAGGATCATCTGGTAGGCGTTCTGCACGTTGGTCACGTCCGTCGTCATGCGCGTGACGAGCCCCGCGGTGGAGTATTTGTCGAGATTCGCGAAGGAAAATGTCTGGATGTTGCGGAACATGGCCTCGCGCAGATTGTGCGCGAAGCCGCTGGAGGCCAGCGCGCCGTATTTGCCGGACAGCACGCCGCACGCCAGCGACGCGAAGGCCATCAGCGCCATGACGCTGCCCATCAGGTAAACCACCCGCAGATTGCCCATGTTGACGCCGTCGTCGATCAGGCGGGACATCACCATCGGGATGGCAATCTCCATCACGACCTCGCCCACCATAAACAGCGGCGTCAGCAGCGACGCCTTTTTGTACTGCCGCACCTCGGCCAACAGTGTTTTCAGCATAAGTTCCCTCCTTAGACGCTGTACCAATCGCCTTGGCACACATCTTTCCGGCCAAAATTGCTCTTGACAGCGTTAAAAAATTTTGAAATATTGCAAAATTCTTAGCGGCCATGCCGCTTTAGAATTTTGGCATCCCCCTTGCGGGGACACCAAGTATTCCTACAATTTTTTGCCTTGTCAAGGGCGATTTTGCCTCGTAAAGCTGTAT
The DNA here is from genome assembly GCA_947644575.1 of uncultured Clostridia bacterium. Lineage (GTDB taxonomy): Bacteria > Bacillota > Clostridia > Oscillospirales > Ruminococcaceae > Ruthenibacterium. The sequence continues at coordinate 10,265 of CANRZX010000070.1, forward strand.
TCCTCGCCGAATGGTACAGCTTCTTATTCCGGGCGATAAAGCAGAGAAAAATCGCCCGCAAGATTATTTGCCTCATAACAGTAAGCTTCCTAACTATAGGGGTAAAAAACAAAAAACGCGCGCTCATTCTAAATTTTTCCGGATCTTGTCGATGACAGCGAAAAACTGCTCCAGCTCACGCGGCTCGATGCCCGCGACGGCGCGCCCCTCCGCCGCGCGAATGCGCGCCATGACGGCGTCGTGCAGCGCGAGGGCCTTCGGCGTCAGCACCAGCCGCTTCAGCCGCGCGTCGTAGGCCACCGGCTCGCGGCGCAGCAGGCCGTTTTTTTCCATAAGCTGCAAAATGCCCGTAGCGGTGGAGCGCCGGATGCCGAACTCCGCCTCAACGTCGCGCTGGAACAGCTCGCGGCCCTCGTGGAACCGCAGGAACCCGATGATGCGCCCCTGCATCCCCGTCGTTTCCGGCGGCATCCCGTCGTCGAGCCGGCGCTTGAACAGATGGGACAGCCGGTGGATTTCCCCGCCCACATGGCGCTCGCTTTGCATGGCCGCACCCCCTTCTATTGTTCGGACGCTAACAATTATAGCGCGGGGACGCTTTTTTGTCAATAGCCCGTCCACGAAAAAAAGCCGTATCCTTCGTCGAAGGAGCCGACCTCGCCGACGTCTTGCCCTCAAGGTGTATAAGGTGATTTTGGAAAGAAAACTGTGGGCCGCTAAAATCCCGCGACCTGCTTCAAGGCGCCGTAGGGGCGGTCTTGCCCCACCCGGAAACGCTGCAGCGACCCTCGCGGGAGTGCCAAGGCTCTTCCCTGCGAAAGCCGCGCGGAGAAAAGCGCAAAGAAAGCCGGCTCGCCCGGCAGGAAATCGGGCGAGCCGGCCTTTTCCAATCGGCTTCTTCCTGTTTGTACCGCTTGCCTTTCGCGGTCACGCGCGGTCGGTGGAGCAGGCAGCCTCTGACGCACAGCCCGCGCAGCCGGAGCAGCCCCAGAGCCTGTCGGCGGTGGGCCTCCAGTTTTGGGCGTAAGGGGCGCATTTGCCGCAGAGGTGCTCCGCGCTTTCGGGCGACTGCAAATCGGTGGAATGCGCCTCGACCGACTGCAGCATCTCGCGCAGCTTTTCGGGGTTTTCCAGCATCGGGCACGGGCGCAGGTGGTTCTCGTTGAAGGGCTGCCCGTCATGGTACGCCTGGAACAGCGGCGAACGCAGCACCTCCAAAAGCGTCTTTTCACGGATGTTGGAATCCGAATAGTGGATGAACACGCACGGGTCGGCGTCGCCGTTCGCGTTGATGTGCAGGTACCGCCGCCCGCCCGCAATACACCCGCCGACGAATTCGCCGTCGTTCTGGAAATCCATCGCGAAAATGGGCTTTGTCCGGCGCACCTCGCGGATCTTATGATACATCGCCTCACGCTGCTCGGGGGTCGGCAGCAGCTCGGTCACGGCGTCGTTTCCTACGGGCATGTAGTGGAAATACCAGACGAACTTCGCGCCCCATTCGATCATCTGGTCGAAATACGCGTCACTGCTGATGGAATCCATGTTCCGGCTGGTATAGCAGCAGCTGATCCCAAACGGCAGGCGCTTTTCCTTGAGCAGCGCCATCGCCCGCACCACCTTTTGATATGTACCCTGCCCGCGGCGCGCGTCCGTGGCCTCCTCAAAGCCCTCGACGCTGAGCACCGGGATAAAGTTTTTCACGGCCAGCATCTCGTCGGCAAATGCCTCGTCGATCAGCGTACCGTTGGTGAACGTCATAAATTCGCAGTCGCTGTGGCGGCGGCAGATCTCCATCAGGTCGGCCTTGCGCACCAGGGGCTCACCGCCCGTGTAGATGTAGAAATAAACGCCCAACGCCTTGCCCTGTGTGATGATGGAATCGATCTCGTCCACCGTGAGGTTGAGCCGGTTGCCGTACTCGGCCGCCCAGCATCCGGTGCAGTGCAGGTTGCAGGCCGACGTCGGGTCCAGCAAAATCGCCCACGGGATGTTGCAGTTATACTGTTTGCGCAGCGCCTCCTCGCGCGGCCAGCCGATCAGGTTCGCGTTCAGGATAAAATTTTCAAACGTGGTGCGCAGCACGCCCTCGTCGATGTCGCTCCAGATACTCCACAGCAGCTTGTGCATATTGTTTTCCGGATCGGCGATTACCTCGCGGAACGCATCGCGCTGCGGCCCGAAGTTCGCCGGATCGTCCCCGGCAAAGCGGTCGACCCATTCCATCAGGCGGGGCAGGTTTTTATCGGGGTCCCTGCCGACGGTCTCAAAAATCTTTTTCAGCCCAAAGCGTACCATTTTGTTCGAAGCGTCCATTTTACAGTCCTCCTAATGAAGATGATTCGTTTTGATCTACGCGTCTGTTTTGCGCGTCTGATTTTGTGATTATTCGCTATCCTTTTGGATGGCATCCGTGCGGTACAGGAAATTGACCTGCCCGCTCATTTCCTCGGAAATCCCGGAAAACGAGCGCCAGCCCCGCGAAACGTCGGCCGTGGCGCGCACGCGCTGCGTCAGGCCCTCTATGCCGCCCTCGGCCGCCTCGACCAGCCGCTGCACGCCGCGCTCGTTGAATTCCTCTAAGCCGCCGGAAAGCCGCATCGCGCCGTCGCGCAGCTGCGTCACGCCGCTTGTCAGGGCGGGAAGGCTGTCCCGCAGCGTGTTCACGCCGTCGTACAGCTCGGCCGCGCCGCCCA
>CANRZX010000071.1 GCA_947644575.1 uncultured Clostridia bacterium
GTGCCCGGCTCGGCGCAGGCCGCGTCCTCCCGCGCGGGCTCCGCGCCGTCCGGCGGCGCTTTCGGGCACGTGATCTCCATCACCTGCTCCATCATCTGGTGCAGAAGGCGGCTCTGCGTGGTGTCGGCCGCGCGGTAATAGACCTCCTTTCCGTCGCGGCGGCTGATGATCAGCCCGCTGTCCCGCAGCGGGCGCAGATGATGCGAAACCGCCGGGCTGGACATATTCAGCATGGCCGAGATGTTCACGACGCACTCCTCGCAGTGGCACAAAAGCCAGAAGATACGCACGCGCGTCGCGTCGCCCAGCTGTTTGAATACGTCCGCGATCGTCTGAAAATGCTCCACCTGACGAAGCTGCCGCCGGACGCATTCGGTCTGCGGGCCCTCGCCGTGCTGGTGGGGAAGGGTCGGATAGGTCATTTTGCAGGCTCCTTTTTATGATGAGTTATGATTGCAATGTGGGACAGCCGGAAAGCCGGCTGTTTTTTCTTTCTCCCAAAAGGAAAAACCTTTCGCCCGTTTGGAAGGAAACGGGCTTTGCCGGTTGACTTCGTCTCCCGTGAATAGTATACTGCAGACAGAAGGATTAAACAAGTGCTTAATCGTTGAATCCAAATTTTTAAGGAGGCTTTGACCGTGAAGAAAACATATCGGATCGAAGTGGACTGCGCGAACTGCGCCAACTTGATGGAGGACGCCGCCCGCAGGACCGCCGGGGTGCGGGGCGCGACCGTCAATTTCATGACGCAGAAGCTGATCGTGGAATTCGCCGAGGGCAGCGAGCCGCGCGCGGTCATGCAGAGCGTGCTGGCGGCCTGCAAAAAGGTCGAGCCGGACTGCGAGATTTTTTTGTAACCCGCCGGAAATCACAGGGAGAAAATCGGGCCCGCTGCCGGGAGGCAGGGTTAACCCGACGGAGCGCGGAAAAGCGGCCGCCGGGATGTGCCTGACGATTGATTCAGTGGTTACTTTATTCCAAAGCATCGCTTGATAAGGATAAACATGATTTTCAGGGCAAAGACAAAGCGGGGGAAGGGAAAGAACAATGCAGGAACTCATTGTGAACGGGCTGCTGGCCGCTGTGATCGCGGCGGCGCTTGTGCTGCGTTTTGTGATCGGCCGCCGGCCGGACAGCGGTATGACGAAAAAACAGAAGGTCATGCTCATGCGCATCTTGGCCGCCGCCGTGCTGCTGCTGGGCCTCCAGCTTCTGCCGCCGCAGGCGTTTGCGTGGTTAGACGGGGCGCTGTTCCCGTCCGCCGGGCGCTGGGCGCGGTTCGCGCTGTATTTGGCCGATTATTTCATTATCGGCTACGATATCCTGCGCAAGGCGTGGAGAGGCATTTGCAACAAGCAGGTGTTTGACGAAAACTTTTTGATGGCGGTTGCGACCGTGGGCGCGATGGCGCTCGCGATTTACGAGAACGGCGACTATTTGGAGGCCATCGCTGTGATGCTGTTCTACCAGATCGGCGAATGGTTCCAAAGCTATGCCGTGGGCAAAAGCCGCCGCAGCATCAGCGAGCTGATGGACATCCGCCCGGATTACGCCAATGTGGAGCGGGACGGCGCGCTGGAGCGGGTCGACCCCGACGAGGTGGCCGTCGGCAGCGTGATCGTGGTGCAGCCCGGTGAGAAGGTGCCGATCGACGGCGTTGTCCTCGAGGGCGCGTCCAGCCTGAACACCAGCGCGCTGACGGGCGAGAGCCTGCCGCGCGAGGCGGGGGCCGGGGACGAGATCATCAGCGGCTGCATCAATATGACGGGCGTGCTCAGGATCCGCACGACAAGGGAATTCGGCGAGTCCACCGTCTCCAAAATCCTCGATCTGGTGGAAAACGCCAGCTCGCGCAAGTCGCGGTCCGAGGATTTCATCTCAAAATTCGCGAGGATCTACACCCCGGCGGTGTGCTTGGCCGCGCTGGCGCTGGCCGTCTTGCCGCCGCTCCTGCGGATGGCGGCGCTGGGCCTGCCCGCGGCGTGGGGCGTGTGGCTGTACCGCGCGCTGACGTTCCTCGTCATCAGCTGCCCGTGCGCGCTGGTCATCAGCATCCCGCTCAGCTTTTTCGCGGGCATCGGCGGCGCCAGCCGGGAGGGCATTCTGGTGAAGGGCTCGAACTATTTGGAGATCCTTTCTCAGACCAAAACGGTCGTGTTCGATAAGACCGGCACGCTGACGCAGGGCGTTTTCGAGGTGAACGGCATCCATCACGGCACAATGGAGGACGCGAAGCTGCTCGAGTATGCGGCGCTGGCCGAGAGCGCGTCCTCGCACCCGATCAGCAAAAGCCTGCAGCGCGCCTACGGCAGACAGCCGGACCGCACCCGCGTGAGCGACATTCAGGAGATCAGCGGCGGCGGGGTGATCGCGAAGGTGGACGGCGTGACGGTCGCCGCGGGCAACGACAAGCTGATGCGGCGGCTGGGTGTTCCTTATATCGACTGCCACGCCACCGGTACCATCATCCACATGGCCGTCGACGGCGCGTACGCGGGCCATATCGTCATTTCAGACATTGTAAAGCCCCATGCCAGGGACGCCGTTGCCGCGCTGAAGGCGGCGGGCGTGGAGAAAACCGTCATGCTGACCGGCGACGCGAGGGCGGTCGCCGAGCAGGTCGCGTCGGAGCTGGGCATCGACGCGGTTTACAGCGAGCTGCTGCCCGCGGATAAAGTGTCCGAGGTCGAGGCGCTGCTCGGGCGGGAAAAGGGCCGGGCCAAGCTGGCCTTTGTGGGCGACGGCATCAACGACGCGCCGGTGCTGTCGCGGGCTGACATTGGCGTCGCGATGGGCGCGATGGGCTCGGATGCCGCGATCGAGGCGGCGGATCTCGTCCTGATGGACGACGACCCGATGAAGCTTGCGAAGGCCATCCGGATCTCGCGCAAGTGTCTCGGCATCGTCTACCAGAATATCGTTCTCGCGCTGGGCGTCAAATCCGCGTGCCTGATTCTCGGCGCGCTCGGCATCGCGAATATGTATTTGGCCATTTTCGCGGACGTCGGCGTCATGATCCTGGCCGTGCTCAACGCGATCCGCTGCCTGTTTGTGAAAAAGCTTTGAGGGAGAACATCGGCACGGACAGAGGTTTAGTTTTTATAATAATGGCAAAACGGCGGCCGCGCAGACTTCCTTCTGCGCGGCCGCCGCTTTGTGTCATGAGTCATTATTATGAATAAAAGGCGAAACGATACGGCGGAGAACAGGGCGGACGGTGTGTCAGGCAGCGTTCATATCCTCTAACCGTTTGGCATTGGTGTGGGCGATGGGCTCCCATCTCTCCTGCTTCTTCACAAAGCTCAGCAGCGTCAGCACCATTTGGCTCAACAAAAACACCCAGTAGGACAGGATGCCCTTGGCCATGCGGAGAAGGCTTTTATTTTTCAGCGCGACGGTAAACGCGGCGAAAACGGAGGAGCCCACCACACTGACAACGAAGCCGCCGACGGTCAGGATCACGGCGGGCAGAACGCCGCGCAGGACGATGCCGCCAAAGACGAAGCCGCCGCCTGCGAGAGTCAGCGCTACGCCGGCTACGCTGAGTACGGTGCCCAAAAGCTGCATCAGCGGCACAAGGAACGTCAGGAACATATCTAAGCAGATCAGGCTGCCGTGCAGCACAAAGCTGGAAAACAGGCCCGCGCCGTATTGCTGGAGGCCCTGCAAGCTGCCCGTCGTCCAGCGGCGGCGCTGTTTCCAGCTTTGGCCGAAGGTGAGCGGCTGTTCGTCATAGATAATGGCGTCGGGGACGAAATGAACGCGCTCGCCTAACATCGCGCACTGTGCGCTGAATTCATAATCCTCCGTCATGGTGACCGTATGCCAGCCGCCTAAACGGCGCAGCAGCCCGGTCGTGACGGCAAAGCCGCTGCCGTTTACCAGCGCCGAAAGGCGCAGTGCGCTGCGGGCGCCGTTATAAAAGCGGTTCAGCATCCAATAGCAGATAGAATAGCAGCCGGAGATGGCGCTCTGCTCGGGGTTCTTGCTGTCGCGGAAGCCTTGCGCGATCTGCGCGCCGCCCAGCAGCGCGTCGTTCATGCGGCGCAGGAATTGCCCGTCGACCAGATTGTCGGCGTCAAACACGCACATTGCGTCAAAATCCTCTGCGAGAACCAGCTTGTCCACAGCTTGCGTCAGCACCTCGCCCTTGCTGTGGATGACGCCCTCCGGGCGGAAAATGCGCGCGCCGTGCCGTGTGGCGACGGCCTCGGTGTCGTCGGTGCAATTGTTGGGCGCGACGATTACCTCATACAATTCGCGCGGGTAATCCTGTCCGTTCAGGCTGTCGACCAAATGGCCGATCACCGCCGCCTCGTTGCGCGCTGCCACGACAAGGGCAAAGCGCTTTTGCGGCGCCTGAACCGGAACGGTGCGAGCTTGCGCGCGCAGCCCAAACAGCGCGACGACCACAAAATAAATTCCATAAAGGCACAGCGGGATACTTAGAAAAAAGGCTACCCGCATCAAAATCAAAAAGAACATCCTGTTTCCTCTCCTTCCCAATGAGCCAAAGCGCGGCCCCGTGAAAAGATGCAACGCCCTTGCGGCTTCAGCGGCTTTGCTTTGCCGCCGGTTATGATCGGCGGGCTTGAAGGGATTTCTCCGTTCATGCGAAGCTGTTTGATTATAATACGACGCGGCGGCGGTGATTTCTGCAAAAAAGCAGATCCCTTTTCAAATTTTTTCAGCGGAGGAGGGAGAAGCTTTGCTCGGAAAGGGGGGAGCGTGCCTCCGAAGGAGCGGCGGGCCGGGGCTTTGCAGGGCCCGGAAGACGGCTTTTTTCAGCGGGCCGTGCGAGGTCGCGCCCTGTGTGCTCGGAGCAGTAAATTCCCGCATAAGCCGCTGCGGCGGCGGGAATTGCCACCCAGAACAGTGCGCGGCATATCGTTAAAAAAATCGCCATCTTTATCTCCACCTATCTGTTTTACGCCTGCGGCGCGGAATCAGGTTTTCTGTTTAAGGAAACGCCGTGACAGCGGGTACTTGTCCGGACCCCGCGTATACAAGGGCATGAAAGCCCGATTCCCATTTTATATGTTATATGGGCCTACGCGGAGCGGATATTCAGCAGGGCGGAAATTTTATAATAAACCTTTGACAAAAGCGCGCGTGCTGTCAGACCGAACGGGGCTGTGCGTCAACTTGGCTGTCGCGCCATGCTGCTTGATTTCGCGACAAAACCATTTATGGAATAAAGTGGAAAAACAAAAAGCGTTTTTTGCTTGACAAACAGTTCTAAATAAAATAAAATATCAATACAGAAATATTTTTAGGTGTGTGTGAGGGAATGGGAATGGAAAAACGCAATACGATCCAGAAAAGATTGGTGATGGAGGCGGTGACACGGCTGGCCAGCCATCCGACGGCGGACGAGGTATATGCCGAGGTGGTTCGCACGCATCCAAGCGTCAGTAAGGCGACCGTTTACCGCAATTTGGGCAGCCTTTCCGAGGATGGACGCCTGCGCCATATCCGCATGCCGAACGGCGCGGACCGCTTTGACCATTGCCTGACCGAACACCGCCACATCGCCTGTATCCAATGCGGCAGCGTCCGGGATGTGCCCGTGACGGAACCGGATACCTTAGATGAGGATGTCGCGCACGGCACTGGCTATGTTGAGGTATCGCACGATATTGTATTTTATGGCGTCTGTCCGGGGTGCGCCGCTTTCCGCGCGCCGCGTTGACCAAAAGCTTTCCGCGCGGCCCGCGCCCGCGAACAGAAGGATTCCATAGTTCTTTTTGGAAGAGATACGCCTCGTCCGTTGCGGCGGGGTTTTTTCGCGTGAGAAAGGAGGGGAGCGGGACAGGAACAGCCCAATAAATATCACACGCGTCCGTGTGTTTCATATTATTCTTTCTCAATAAATTTTCCAGATTTTCCTTGACTTCTCCCAAGATTCGTTCTATAATTCTTAACATGTATCATAATGGCTTGTTGTGTCTATTTTGGCAAAACATTTGCAAAAATATTGTGCAGATTGCCCAAAATGAAGGCTGTATCTGAGCCGCCTTATGGTGCTTTCGCGGGTTTCATTTCATGAATTATAAACTTGTCAAGTGCTTTGCGAAAAAATTCGCGTCGGTGCGGCGCGGGCGCAGGGGAAAATCCGCGGCTTTTGGTCGGGAATGCAATAGTTAAGGAGTGGTCGTAACTTATGGTGAAAGTCAAGCCCGTACAGCTTGGTAAAACCGAACGCATGAGTTTTTCGCGCATTGATGAGATTATTGATATGCCAAACCTCATTGAGGTGCAGAAAAACTCGTACCAGTGGTTTCTGAAGGAGGGCATGAAGGAGGTTTTCCGGGATATTTCCGCGATTGAGGATTATACCGGGAACCTTGTGCTGGATTTCATTGATTACCGCCTGGATTCCGAGCCGAAGTACACCATTAAGGAGTGCAAGGAACGGGATGTCACTTACGCCGCTCCGCTGCGCGTCACGGCGCGCCTTTTGAATAAGGAAACCGGCGAGGTAAAGGAGCAGGAAATCTTCATGGGCGATTTCCCGCTGATGACGGATTCCGGCACATTTATCATCAACGGCGCGGAGCGCGTGATTGTTTCTCAGCTGGTGCGCTCTCCGGGCGTTTATTTTGACAAAAGCTACGATAAGACCGGCAAGGAGCTGTTTACCGCCACGCTGAACCCGAACCGCGGCGCGTGGCTGGAGTACGAGACGGATGCCAACGACGTGTTTTATGTCCGCATCGACAAGAACCGCAAGATCCCCGTGACGGTGTTCATCCGCGCGCTGGGCCTCGGCGACGACGCGAAAATCCGCGACTATTTCGGCGAGGATGAGCGCATCGAGGCCACCATCTCGAAGGACACCACCCGCAGCGAGGAGGAGGGCTTGCTCGAGACCTACCGCAAGCTGCGCCCCGGCGAGCCGCCGACGGTGGAGAGTGCGTCGAGCCACATCAACAGCCTGTTCTTTGACCCGCGCCGTTATGATATTTCCCGCTTCGGCCGCTATAAAATGAATAAAAAACTCGCCATCGGCCGCCGTATTCAAGGACATGTCGCCGCGCGCGACGTTATCGCGCCGCTGACGGGCGAGTTGCTGTGCTCCGCGGGCGAAAAACTGTCGCCCGAGACGGCCGCCGCCATCGAGGCCGCTGGCGTGAGCGTCGTTTATCTTGCCATCGACGATAAGGAGGTCAAGGTCATCTCCAACGGCGTTGTGGACGCGAAGGGCTTTTTGTCGTTCGACCCCGCTGAGTACGGCATCAACGAGCGCGTTACCTTCAGCGAGCTGCGCGCCATCTTAGACGAGACGAGCGACGTGGACGAGCAGAAAGAGCTGCTCCAAAAAAATCGCGACCGACTGATCGGCAAGACCGTCACGGTCGACGACATACTGGCCTCCATCAACTATCTGAACGGCCTCGCGCACGGCATTGGCACGATCGACGACATCGACCATTTGGGCAACCGCCGCATCCGCAGCGTGGGCGAGCTGTTGCAGAACCAGTTCCGCATTGGCTTTTCCCGCATGGAGCGCGTGGTGCGCGAGCGCATGACGCTACAGGCGCAGGATATGGACGTGGTAACGCCGCAGGCGCTGATCAATATCCGCCCTGTGGTGGCGGCGATCAAGGAATTCTTCGGTTCCTCGCCTCTGTCGCAGTTCATGGATCAGAACAACCCGCTCGCGGAGCTGACGCATAAGCGCCGCCTGTCGGCGCTGGGCCCCGGCGGCCTTTCGCGCGACCGCGCCGGCTTTGAGGTGCGCGACGTCCATTATTCGCATTACGGGCGCATGTGCCCGATCGAGACGCCCGAAGGCCCAAACATCGGCCTGATTTCCTATCTCGCCACATTCGCGAAGATCAACGAGTACGGCTTTATCGAGGCGCCGTACCGCCGTGTGGACAAGGCGACCGGCATTGTGACGGACGATGTGGTCTACATGACCGCCGACGTTGAGGACGAATACATTGTGGCGCAGGCGAACGAGGAACTCGACGCCGAGGGCCGGTTTGTCCGCCCGCGCGTTTCCTGCCGCTGGCGCGACGAGATTCTTGAGATGGATAAGGCGCGCGTCGACTACATGGACGTCAGCCCGAAGATGGTGGTCTCCGTGGCGACGGCCATGATCCCGTTCCTGGAAAACGACGACGCGAACCGCGCGCTGATGGGCTCGAACATGCAGCGCCAGGCCGTGCCGCTGCTTGTCACCGAGCAGCCGATTGTCGCGACTGGCATGGAGTACAAGGCCGCCTGCGATTCCGGCGTGTGCATTTTGGCGAAGAACGGCGGCGTGGTCGAGCGCGTGACCGCGGATAAGATTACCGTGCGCACGTCCGCGACGACGACCGACGAATACGAGCTGATCAAGTTCATGCGCTCGAACCAGGGCACATGCATCAACCAGCGGCCCATTGTCAGCAAGGGCGATACCGTCATCAAGGGACAGGTGATCGCCGACGGACCCGCCACGAAAAACGGCGAAATCAGCCTGGGCAAGAACGCGCTGATCGGCTTCATGACGTGGGAGGGCTACAACTACGAGGACGCCGTCCTCATCAATGAGAAGATCGTGCGCGAGGACGTATACACGTCCATTCACATCGAGGAATATGAGATCGAGAGCCGCGAGACGAAGCTGGGCCCCGAGGAGATCACGCGCGACATCCCGAACGTCGGCGAGGACGCGCTGAAGGATTTAGACGAGCGCGGCATCATCCGCATCGGCGCGGAGGTCAGTGCCGGGGACATCCTCGTCGGCAAGGTCACGCCCAAGGGCGAAACGGAGCTCACCGCGGAGGAGCGCCTGCTGCGCGCGATTTTCGGCGAGAAGGCGCGCGAGGTGCGCGACACCAGCCTGCGCGTGCCGCACGGCGAATACGGCATCATCGTGGACGTGAAGGTGTTCACGCCCGAGAACTGCGACGAACTGCAGCCCGGCGTGCGCCAGGTGGTGCGCTGCTATATCGCCCAGAAGCGCAAGATCAGCGTCGGCGACAAGATGGCCGGCCGCCACGGCAACAAGGGCGTTGTGTCCCGCATCCTGCCGCAGGAGGATATGCCCTTCCTTGAGGACGGCACCCCGCTGGACATCGTGCTGAACCCGCTGGGCGTTCCGTCCCGCATGAACATCGGGCAGGTGCTGGAGGTCCATTTGGGCTACGCCGCGAAGGCGATGGGCTGGAAGGTGATGACGCCGGTGTTCGACGGCGCGCACGAGGAGGACATCCGCGAGATGTTCCGCCAGACCGGCAAGCGCGAGGACGGCAAAAGCTATGTGTATGACGGCCGCACGGGCGAGCGCTTCGACAACCCCGTCACTGTCGGCTATATGTATTATCTGAAGCTGCACCACCTTGTCGACGACAAGATCCACGCGCGCTCCACCGGCCCGTACAGCCTTGTGACGCAGCAGCCGCTGGGCGGCAAGGCGCAGTTCGGCGGCCAGCGCTTCGGCGAGATGGAGGTTTGGGCCCTGGAGGCCTACGGCGCGGCCTACACCCTGCAAGAAATTCTGACGGTGAAGTCCGACGACGTGGTGGGCCGTGTCAAGACCTATGAGGCCATCGTCAAGGGCCAGCCTGTGCCGAAGCCCGGTATCCCCGAGGCGTTCCGCGTGCTGATGAAGGAGCTGCAAAGCCTTGGCCTTGCGGTTTGCGTGCAGGACGCCGAGGGCAATGAGGTGGACATCAAGCAGAATTACGATGAGGACGAGAACCTCGGCTTCGATAACTCCGATCTCGCGCTCGGCGACGACGTGATGGTTGAGAGCGAATTGAACGACGATTACAGCATCGAGGAGGTCGACGAGGGGTCGGAGTTCGAGGATGAGGACGAGGAGCCCGACCCGGAGGATCTGGAGGCGGCGGACGAGCTGCTGGCCGATCTGGCGGACGAATTGTAATGGTAATATCGTAAGGGAGATCAGCTTCGGCCGGCCGGGCCGGCGCGAAGGCTCTCCCGAGAACCTGTTTCGGAAAATCGAGAATGGCTGCCGGCGGCGCAGGGAAAGCCCGCGCGCCCCGGCGGGTACGTGTGCCAACAAATTGAGAAAGAAAGGGTTCGTTTCATGGAGTTTAACGCGTTCGATTCAATCAAGATCGGCCTTGCCTCCCCGGATCAGATCCGTGCGTGGAGTTATGGAGAGGTCAAAAAGCCCGAGACCATCAACTACCGCACCCTGAAGCCGGAACGCGACGGCCTGTTCTGCGAACGTATTTTTGGTCCGACCAAGGACTGGGAATGCCATTGCGGCAAATATAAGAGGATCCGCTATAAGGGCAAGATCTGCGACCGCTGCGGCGTCGAGGTGACGCGCGCCAAGGTGCGGCGCGAGCGCATGGGCCATATTGAACTGGCCGCGCCCGTATCGCATATCTGGTATTTCAAGGGCATCCCCTCGCGCATCAGCCTGATGCTCGACCTCAGCCCGCGCCTTTTGGAAAAGGTGCTGTACTTCGCGGCCTATATCGTCACCGATCCCGGCTTCACGCCGCTGGAAAAGATGCAGCTGCTCAGCGAAAAGGAATACCGCGACATGCGCGAGCGCTACGAGGACGAATTCAAGGCGGCGATGGGCGCCGAGGCCATTCAGGAGTTGCTGCGCGAGATCGATTTGGAGCAGCTGAGCGCGGAGTTGCACAAGGAACTCGAGGACGCGGGCGGGCAGAAGCGCGTGCGCCTGCTCAAGCGGCTGGAGGTCGTTGAGGCGTTCCGCGTTTCCGGCAACCGGCCCGAATGGATGATTATGGACGTAATTCCCGTCATCCCGCCCGACATCCGCCCGATGGTGCAGTTAGACGGCGGCCGCTTCGCGACGTCCGATCTGAACGATTTGTACCGCCGCGTCATCAACCGCAACAACCGGCTGAAGCGTCTGCTGGAGCTGGGCGCGCCGGATATCATCGTGCGCAATGAAAAGCGCATGCTGCAGGAGGCTGTCGACGCGCTGATCGATAACGGTCGCCGCGGCCGCCCCGTCACGGGCCCGAACAACCGCCCGCTCAAGAGCCTGTCCGATATGCTCAAGGGCAAGCAGGGGCGTTTCCGTCAGAACCTGCTGGGCAAGCGTGTGGACTATTCCGGCCGCTCGGTGATCGTCGTCGGCCCGGAGCTGAAAATGTATCAGTGCGGCCTGCCCAAGGAAATGGCGCTCGAGCTGTTCAAGCCCTTTGTCATGAAGGATCTTGTAGAGAAGGGCATCGCCAACAACATCAAATCCGCCCGCAAAATGGTCGAGCGCACCCGCACCGAGGTGTGGGATTCGCTCGAGGCTGTGATTAAGGGCCATCCCGTCATGCTCAACCGCGCGCCGACGCTGCACCGCCTTGGCATTCAAGCGTTCGAGCCGGTGCTCGTCGAGGGCCGCGCGATTAAGCTGCATCCGCTGGTATGCACCGCGTTCAACGCGGACTTCGACGGCGACCAGATGGCCGTGCACGTGCCGCTCTCCGAGGAGGCGCAGCGCGAGGCGCGCCGCCTGATGTTGGCCTCCGGCAACCTGCTCAAGCCTGCCGACGGCAAACCCGTCACCGTGCCGACGCAGGACATGGTGCTGGGCAGCTACTATCTGACGATGGTCAATGAGGGCGACAAGGGCGAGGGCAAGATTTTCCGCGACGAAAACGAGGCGATCATGGCCTATCAGGAGGGCGTTGTCACGCTGCAGGCCCGGATCCGTGTGCGGCGCACCATTGAGACGGATGGCGAGACCGCTAGCCGCTTGGTTGACACTACGGTCGGCCGCATCCTGTTCAACCAGCCCATTCCGCAGGATCTGGGCTATGTCGATCGCTCCGTGCCCGAGAACCGTTTCCTGTTTGAGGTAGAGTTTCTCGTCAATAAGAAAAAGCTCGGCCAGATCATCGACCGCTGCATTCAGGTGCATGGAACGGCTGTTACCGCTGAAATGCTCGACCGCATCAAGGCGCAGGGCTATAAATATTCGACGCTGAGCGCGATTACCGTCGCCGTTTCGGACGCGGTGATCCCGCCGCAGAAGGCGGAGCTTCTGGCCGGGGCTGAGGAGCAGATCAGCAAGATCACCAAGCAGTACAACCGCGGCCTGATCTCCAACGACGAGCGCTACGACAGTGTTATCAAGGTGTGGAGCAAGACGACCGAGGATGTCGCCGAGGCGTTGCAGGAGAACCTTGACGCCCGCAATCCTATCTATATGATGGCGGATTCCGGTGCGCGCGGCTCGATGGCGCAGATCCGCCAGTTGGCCGGTATGCGCGGCCTGATCGCGAATACTTCCGGTAAGACAATTGAAATCCCGATCCGTGCGAATTACCGCGAGGGCCTGAACATTCTGGAATATTTTGTTGCCGGCAAGGGCGCCCGAAAGGGCTTGGCCGATACCGCGCTGCGCACGGCAGACTCCGGCTATCTGACGCGCCGCCTTGTCGACGTTTCGCAGGATGTGATTATCCGCGAGGAGGACTGCGGCGCGACGCAGGGCATCATGGCCTCGGATATCCGCGAGGGCAACGAGATGATCGAGACGCTTGAGGAGCGGCTGCAGGGACGCTTCGCGGTGAACGACGTGGTCGATCCGGCCACGGGCAAGGTAATCGTCTCGAAGGATAAGATGATGACCGAGGCGGACGCGAAAGCGATACTCGCGGCGGGCATCAACGAGGTGGAGATCCGCAGCGTGCTGTGCTGCCAGGCGCGGCACGGCGTGTGCTCGAAGTGTTATGGCGCGAACCTCGCGAACGGCAGCTTAGTCGGTACGGGTGAGGCCGTCGGCATCATTGCGGCGCAGTCCATCGGCGAGCCGGGCACGCAGCTGACCATGAGAACCTTCCAT
>CANRZX010000072.1 GCA_947644575.1 uncultured Clostridia bacterium
CATTGTTCCGCGCAAAACTGCCGGTGCTCTCGCACCACAGTTTTGTTGTGGCCGCTGACGCGGCGATGCGGTATAATAACCTCAAAGCCTTTCGCCAAGGCGAAAGCGTAGAGCAAAAAGCCCCGCGAAAAGCTTGCGCTTTTGCTTTGAGAACATTGTTCCGCGCAAAACTGCCGGTGCTCTCGCACCACAGTTTTGTTGTGGCCGCCTGCGGCGGCGTTCCCGCGCGCCGTGTATGGGCACGGCTTTCTCCAAGGCCAAAAATTCACGTTTGAAAAAACAAAAATTTATGATGAAAGGAATCCTTTTGAATGAACAGCAATGTGAATAAGCTTCTGCAAAATATCGTCAG
Organism: uncultured Clostridia bacterium; assembly: GCA_947644575.1. GTDB lineage: Bacteria > Bacillota > Clostridia > Oscillospirales > Ruminococcaceae > Ruthenibacterium. The sequence goes on from CANRZX010000072.1 coordinate 353, forward strand.
CACCGCCGCGATGGCCGCCACCGAGGCCAAGACCGTCGTGTCCAGCGCGGGGAAGGCTGTCGCGGAAAAAAATACGACGAGGTAAAGCTGAACGTGGAATTTCTGCGCCTTTCCGAGGAGCAGGAGGACGTGTTCAGCGACATCGGCCGGATGCTGTTTTTAATGCACTCGGGCGTCGTGAAGGATACGGTGATGAGCGACGAGGGCGAAAAGACCCCGCAGCAGGTGATCGATTCACTGCTGGTGAGCGCCGAACAGTTAGAACAGCAGATGGACGCCATCACAAAGCGGCTAGCCGCGTTCGACGGCGCGGCGGAGGACGAAAAAATCTGCCCTGCCTGCGGGCGCATCTGCGACGGGCACGACGCTTTCTGCGCCGTGTGCGGCACGCACCTTGAGCCCGACGTGCCGGGCGCGGCCGGGGAGGCTCCCTCCGAGGCGGGTGAAGCCGAAGCGGACGAGCCCGAGGCGTGACGGAGGATATCCCGCATGGCTCATTCACTCTATGAAATGCTCTGCTTTTTCGTCATCTATTCGGTGCTGGGCTGGTGCTTAGAGGTGTGCTTTTGCACGATCAACACCGGCCAGCTTGTCAACCGGGGATTCCTGAACGGCCCGGTTTGCCCCATCTACGGTTTCGGCATGGTCATTGTCATTGCGGTGCTCTCGCCGGTTTCCGGCAATGTCCTCGCGCTGTTTTTCTGGGGCGCGCTTTTGACAAGCGCGCTGGAGCTGGCGGCGGGCTGGGTGCTGAAAAAGCTGTTCCACACCTCGTGGTGGGATTACAGCGACGTGCCATTCAACTTAGGTGGCTATATCTGCCTGAAATTCAGCCTTGCGTGGGGCGTGGCGGTAGTGGCCGTGATGCGGCTGCTGCACCCGCTTGTGGCAGGGCTGGTAGTTGCCGTGCCGCGGACGCTGGGCTCAATCCTGCTGTGCGCCGCGCTGGCGGCCTTTGTGTGCGACGCCGCCGTGACGGTGAGCGGCATCCTGAAGCTGAACCGCGACCTCGGGCGAATCGCGCAGATCGCGCAGCTGCTGCACGCGGGCAGCGATAAGCTTGCCGAGGGGCTTGGCGGTACGGCGCTGGCCGTGGACAGTCGGCTGGATGAAACCAAGCTGGACGCCGCCGCGCGCATCGACATCGCCCGGGCTGAAATCATGGACCGGCGCAACCTCGTGGCGGACCGCCTGATCAAGGCATTTCCCGGCATGCGGCCCGCCGAATACGAGGCGATGGAGCAGCTGAAGCGCTGGCAGGCGGAAAAGCGTGCCGGAAGCACGAAAAAATCTTCCTGAGGCAGGGAACGGCAGCGGCATGGCGCCCCTGTAAAAAACGCGGACGCGCGGCGCGCCGCCGTCCGCCCAAAAAGGAGTTTGCGAAAATATGAAAAGTTCCCCGTTGAAGGGCATGCGCGATATTTTGCCGCGCGAACAGCGCGTCCGTGATTATGTTCAGGGCGAAATCCTGAAAACGTACCGTGCCGCCGGGTTCGAGCGTATTTCGACGCCGATCCTCGAGGATATGGAAAATCTTGACAAAAGCGACGGCGGCGACAATCTGAACCTGATCTTCAAGGTGCTCAAGCGCGGTGAAAAGCTGGAAAAAGCGCTGGCCGCCGGGGACGAGGCGGCCCTGTCCGACATGGGGCTGCGGTATGATCTGACGCTGCCGCTCTCACGCTATTACGCGGCCAACCGCGAGGCGCTGCCTGCGCCGTTCAAGGTGATCCAGACCGACCGCGTCTATCGCGCCGAGCGCCCGCAGAAGGGCCGTCTGCGCGAATTCGTGCAGTGTGATATTGATATTCTTGGCGACGAGAGCCCCAACGCCGAAATCGAACTGATCGACGTTACGGCGCGCGCGCTGCTGGCCATTGGATTTGACGATTTCACGGTACACGTCAATGACCGCCGCCTTCTGCGCGGGATGCTGAGCGCCTTCGGCTTCGCGGTGGAAACGCTGGATTCCGTCTGTGTCAGCTTCGACAAGCTGGATAAGATCGGGGCGCAGGGCGTCGCGGACGAGCTGGCGGAGAAAGCCATGCCGGAGCGGGCCGTGCGGGCGCTGGCGGAATTTTTGCAAAAGGGCGCGTTCGCGCTGGACGACGTGGCCGCGCTGTGCGCGGACAAAAGCTTGGGCGACGCGCTGCGCGGCGTGATCGATACGGTGCGGCGGCTGTCTGGCGGGCGTTACGCCGTCGAGTACACGCCCTCGCTCGTGCGCGGGCAGGGCTATTACACGGGCATGGTGTTCGAGGTGACGTGCGCCGCGTTCCCGGGCGCGGTCGCGGGCGGCGGGCGCTACGACGAAATGGTCGGCAAATTTTTGGGTCAGCGCGTCCCGGCGGTGGGCTTTTCCATCGGGTTCGAGCGCATCTGCGCCATTTTGATGGAGCGCGGCTTTGCCGTGCCGGAGGAAAAGCCGCGCCTTGCGCTGCTGTACGGTGCGGAGGCGGACTTCGCGGACGTGCTGCAAAAGGCCGGGGCGCTGCGCGGCACATACGCCGTGACGGTGCTGGCGGCGGCCAAAAAGGCGGGCAGGCAGCTCGACCGCCTGCGGCAGAACGGCTGCGCCGCCGTGTGCTTCGCGGAGAAATATCCCGAGGTAAAGCCGCTGGAGCAGCGTCCGGAATAACGACCGGGCGAAAGACCGATCGCGCCGGCAGAAAAAAACAGGCTACCGCTCGGGATTCCTCCCGAGCGGCAGCTCGCGGTTTATTTCCAAAAATGCCGGCATACCCTAAAGCTTGTTTGAAACGCACGCCGCCAACGCCTTTTTTCCTTCCTCGGGGGAAATCTTCAAAAAAAGCCTTGACCTTCCCCCTGCTGGAAGGGATATGCTGTGCGTAAGGCGGCGGGCGCTGTTACTCCACCGTGAAATTCGCGGAATAGAAATCGCCGGTCTTTTCATTGCCGTCCTTGTCAGTGTACTCCTCCAAATAGACCAGCGAAAAATTCTTCTGATCCTTGGGCACCTCGAACAGCATATCGTAAGTAATTTCCTTCTTGTCCTCGAGCTCCCACTCCAGCGGCATCATCTTATCGTTAAACGCGTCGACGGCCCATGCGAAATCCTCGTCGCCCTCGCCCCACTGAAGCTGGAAGTCGGTATCGTACATGGGCAGCGTGCTGCCGAAATCGTTCTTTACCTTCACGCTCAGCACCAGCAGATCCTTGCCGTCGGCCGGGGTGTGGCCGTCATATTCCGCCGTGCGCTCGGCCGAAACGACGGTATAATCAAAGAACAACGTCGAGAACGTGCGGCCAAGGTCGCCGTCCGTGCCGCCGCCATCCTTCGAGCAGGCACCCAGTGCCAGCATTATCAGCAGCACCGCCAAAACAATCGAAATCTTCTTTGTGATCGTCTTCAAAAAAATTCCTCCATTCTGAAATCATACAGGGCCTCCCCTGCGGGTAGCAACTATTATTATACAAAATGCCGTTGCGAAAAACAAGTAGGCGCTTCGCCCGCCGCGAAAAAAACTTTCACTGTTTTTGCCCGGCGGAAAGCGGGCGTTCCGCGAGGCCGCGCTCTTAAAAACCGCCGTCACGGTTTCCCCTTATCCGCCGTTTGCTTTGCAAGCATATTCTTGATAAATATTTTTAGAAAGGAAAAGGCACTATGCTGACCATCGAACACTTTTCCAAGACCTACCCCGGCGGCAAAAAGGCCGTGGACGACCTTTCGCTCACCGTGAACGCGGGCGAGATCATGGGCTTCATCGGCCACAACGGCGCGGGCAAAACGACCACGCTGCGCTGTGTGGCGGGCATTTTGGATTTTACCGAGGGGGAGATCGCCATCGGCGGCCATTCGGTTAAAACACAGCCCATCGCGGCCAAGCAGATCACGGCGTTTTTGCCGGATAACCCCGATCTGTACGAATTTTTGACGGGCATTCAGTATTTGGCGTTCATCGCCGATTTGTACGGGATCGAGAAGGAGGCGCGCGAGGCGCGCATTCAGAAATACGCCGACGCGTTCGAGCTGACGGGCGCGCTGGGCAGCGCCATCGGCAGCTACAGCCACGGCATGAAGCAGAAGCTGGCTGTGATTTCGGCGCTGATGCGCGCGCCGAAGCTGCTGATCCTCGACGAGCCGTTCGTCGGGCTGGACCCGCAGGCGGCGTTTGTGCTCAAGGGCTTTCTGCATGAGCTGTGCGCCGAGGGCGGCGCGGTCATCTTTTCCACGCACGTGTTGGAGGTGGCCGAAAAGCTGTGCGACCGCATCGCGATCATTCAAAAGGGTCGGCTGGTGCGTATGGGCGATACGGCCTCGATCGTGGGCGACGAAAGCTTGGAGCAGGTCTTTTTGGAGCTGGCGCGGGAGGGCGGAGAGCATGCGTAAGCTGTGGGTTTTGCTGAAGCTGAATTTCCGCGCGATGCTGCGGGCGTTTTCGTTCCAGAGCGGCGCGGCCAAAAGCAAGGGGAAGGCGGCGGGCGGCCTCGGCGCGCTGGCGCTGATGGCGTTTTTGTCTCTGTACCTCTCCAGCGCGTACAGCTTTTTGCTGACGCGGATGCTCGCCGAACAGGGCGCGGCGGAGCTGGCGCTGCCGCTGATGGCCGTGCTGGCGTGCGTCGTGTCGCTGATGTTCACCGTCATGGCGGCCAGCGGGCTGGTATTCGGCGGCAGGGACAACGATATTATGCTGACGCTGCCCGTCTCGGCGTTCACGGTGGTGCTGGGCAAGGTGCTGGCGCTGTATTTGGAAAATTTAGTTTTCTGCGGGCTGTGGATGCTCCCGACGGGCGCGGCCTACATTGCCTACGCGGGGCTTTCCGCCGGGCAGGCCGCGCTGTTCTGCGCGCGGCTGACGGCGGCGCTCCCGTTTTTGCCGTTGCTGCCCTCCGCGTTGGCGCTGCTGGGCGGCTGGCTGATCGCCTACGCCTCGGGCCGGATGCGCCACAAGGCGGCGGTCGGCACCATTGTGAGCATGGCCTTGCTGGGCGCGGTGCTGGTGGGCAGTATGCAGATCAACCGCACGCTGGAAATGCTGCTGCGCGATCTGGGCGGCGTGCGGCGTGTGCTGTACACCTGGCTGCTGCCGTTCGGTCTGCTGACGGACGCCCTGACGGGCGCGGGCCCCGCGCTCGGCCTGCCCGCGCTGGGCAGATATATCCTGCTCGGGCTCGCGCCGTTTCTCGCGCTCGTGTGGGCTGTCGGCACACAGTATAAGCGCATTTTGTCGCGCCTTGCCGGGCATACGCTGCGCGGCGACTACAAGCTGCGCGGCGTCAAGACGAGCGGCGCGTTCGCGGCGCTGCTGCGCAAGGAATGCCGCCGCTATTTCGGCACCACGATCTATGTGCTAAACACAGGCTTCGGCGCGGTAATGCTGCTGGGCGCGGCGGTCTACGCACTGGCGGCGCGCGGGCAGGCGCTGCCAGTGGTGGAGACATTGGGCGGCGTGCGTGCGGTGATGCCGATGGCGTTGATCGCAATCTGCGCGATACAATCGACCGTCAACCCCGCGTGCGTATCGGTCAGCATGGAGGGGAAAACGCTCTGGCTGCTGAAGGAGGCGCCCGTTCCGCCGCGCGCGCTGTTCGGCGCGAAGGCGTTGCTGAGCCTGCTGGTGTCCGCCGTGCCGGCCGCGGGCTGCATTGCGCTGCTGTGGGCCGGCTACGCGCCCGCGCCGCAGGACGCGCTTGGGATGCTCGCGCTGTGCGTCTGCTTCGCCGGGTTCACGTCGGTCTTCGGGCTGGCGGTCAATTTGCTGCTGCCCCGCATGGACTGCGACAATGACGCGATCATTGTAAAGCAGTCGGCGGCAAGCATGGTCGGCGTTTTTGGCGGCATGCTCGCCGCCGGTCTCGGTGTGCCGCTGTGGCTCGTGTGCGGCGACGTGCTTGGCTTTGCGGGCTTCTGCGCGCTGGCCGCGGCCGTGCTTCTGCTTTGTGCCGCCGCGCTGTGGCGCTGGGTCTGTACCCGGGGCGCGCACATCCTGCAGCGCTTGTGAGGAACCGCCATGCGGATCACGATTCAGGACGACTTTGACCTTCGCAAAATTGCGGACAGCGGGCAGTGCTTCCGCGTGCGGGAATGGGACGACGATACGTTCCGCTTTATAACGGGCCGCGACGTCCTTTATCTGCGGCAGACCGGCCCGGACGCGCTGGAGGCGGACTGTCCGGACGGCGCGTGGGAACGCGTGTGGGCGCGGTATTTTGACCTTGGACGGGATTACGCACAGGTGCGCGCCGCGATCCCGCCGTCGGACGCGTGGATGCGGCATGCGGCCGAGCAGGGCGCAGGCATCCGCATCCTGCGGCAGGACGCGTGGGAAACGCTCGTGACCTTCATCCTCTCCCAACGCAAGCGGATCCCGGCCATCAAAAGCTGCGTCGAGCGGCTTTCCGCCCGCTTCGGCGAGCGCGTCGAGACCGCGTGCGAAACGCTGTACGCGTTCCCTTCCGTGGACGCGCTGGCTGCGGCGGGGGAGCCGGAGCTGGACGGGTGCGGGCTGGGCTACCGCATGCCGTTTGTCCGCGCCGCCGCCGAGGCCGTCGCCTCGGGCGCGCTCGACCTCGCCGCGCTGGAGCGCCTGCCCGACGAGGCGCTGGCCGAGCGGCTGAAAGCGCTGTACGGCGTGGGCGACAAGGTGGCAAGCTGCGTGGCGCTGTTCGCCTATGGCCGCACGGCTGCCGCGCCGGTCGATACATGGATCCGCAGGCTGATCGACATCGAATACCGCGGAGAAAACCCGTTCCCCGCCTACGGCGGCGCGGCGGGCATTTTGCAGCAATACGCCTTTTACCGTCAGCTCCACGGGGCGTGAACGGGAGCGCCGGGAAGGGCGGAGTTTTAGGATAAAAAACAATGCGCAAACATTACGTTGTTACACGGCATTTTTACTCAAAAGGAGGCGACATCAATGGCGCTGGACGCCGCGACACTCGCGCTGTGCGCGCGGGAGCTTTCGGACGCGCTGCTTGACGCGCGCATTGACAAAATCTTTGAACCGACCCGGGACGAGGTCGTGCTGAACCTGCGCACACGCACGGGGAACCCGCGCCTGTTCCTCTCGGCGCGCAGCGGCTCGGCCCGCGCGTGCCTGACGCGGGAAGCCTTTGAAAACCCGCAGACGCCGCCGTCCTTTTGCATGCTGCTGCGCAAGCATTTCACGGGCGGGCGGCTGCTGGCCGTGCGCACGCTGCCGGACGAGCGCATCATTTTCTTCGATTTCCAATGTACAAACGAAATGGGCGATACGGTCGTCAATACAATGGCCGCCGAGCTGATGGGCCGCTACTCCAATTTGGTGCTGGTGCAGACGAAGAACCTCGCCAACCCCGCCGCGGAGGGGAAGATCATCGATGCGCTCAAGCGCGTGGATTTCGAAGACAGCGCCGTGCGCCAGCTTTTGCCGGGCCTTACGTACACGCTGCCGCCGCAGCCACAAAAGATCTCGTTTTTGAACGGGGACATGGACGCGCTGCTCGCCGCCGTGCGCGGGAAGGATCTGCCCGTGGCCGACGCGCTTATCAAAACGACGGGCGGCGTCGGGCCGGTGGTGTGCCGCGAAGCCGCGTACCGCGCGTTCGGCGGGTGCGACACTGCCGCCGACCGGATGACGGACACGGACGCTGCCGCGCTGCGCGCCGCGATCGGGGCGATCCGTTCGGTTTACGCCAGGGGCGGCACGCCGACGGCTGTCACCGCGCCGGACGGGCGGCCCATTGAATTTAGTTTTCTGCCGCTGACGCAGTATGCGGGCGGCGCCGAGGAAATGCCGTTCGCCAGCTATTCGGAATTGCTTGAGGGCTACTACGCGGCGAAGGACAAGGCCGAGCGCCTGCGGCAGAAGAGCCGCGACCTCGCGCGCACGGTGCGCAGCCTGCACGAGCGCGCGGTGCGCAAGGCCGCGGCCCGCCGCGAGGAGCAGGCCCAGAGCGCCGCGTGCGAGGAGCTGCGCGTGTTCGGCGAGCTGCTCAGCGCGAACCTGTGGGCCGTCGAGCGCGGCGCGAAGAGCGTGCGCCTGACGAATTATTACAACGGCGGCGAGGTGGACATCCCGCTCGACGTGCGGCTAACGCCCAGCGCCAACGCGCAGAAATATTTCAAGGAATACAAGAAAAAGCAAACCGCCGCGCGCATGCTGACGGAACTGATCGCCGAGAGCGACGCCGAGGCCGCGTATCTCGAAAGCGTCCGGTACGAGGTGGAGACGGCCGAGGGCGAGGCCGCGCTGGCCGAGATCCGCGCCGAGCTAAAAAGCCAGGGCTATTTGAAATATTACAAGGCGCGCGACAAAAAGCAGAAGCCCGCCGATTTTCTGCGCTATGAATCGACGGACGGTTTTTTGATCCTTGTCGGGCGCAACAACGCGCAGAACGATAAGCTGACGCTCAAAACCGCGCGCGGCAAGGACGTGTGGTTCCATGTAAAGAACGCGCCGGGCAGCCATGCCGTCGTGATGAGCGGCGGGCGCAACGTGCCCGATTCCACCAAGACGCAGGCCGCGATCCTCGCGGCGGTGCATTCCAGCCTGAATGGCGGGGCCAAGGTTCAGGTGGACTACACCGAGGTAAAGAATGTCTGGAAGGCCAACGGTGCGAAGCCCGGCATGGTGCTGTACGACCCCTATGAAACAGCCGTCGTGACACCCGACCCGGCGCTCGCCGAGCGGCTGCGGGTGAAATAATGAGCTGCCAACGGCAAGCCCCGGACGTTTGCATACAGACGGGAAAACCGCCCGTTTTGGAGAATTCTCCAAAACGGGCGGTTTTTGCTGGGCGATTCGCTGAATCTCTGCCGTGCCGGTAGACAACGCGCGGCGGAGCTGATATATTAATATTAGAAGAAAAGCCTTTTCCCCAACAGGGAGGATAGCGACGGAAAATGCAAGCGTTTTTTCTGATGTTCGTTTGTTTTAGACATCGAAAGGGGATGAGCTTATACTGAACCATACCGGATTTGTTGTGTTTATGTTAGGCTTGGCTGGAATCGCGGCGGCAGATCTTTTCGCAACAATCGTCAACTATCGCCGGAGCAAAAAATGGAAAAACTATCGCTGTACGCAGCCCGTCGATTTCGCCAAAGTGTAACGCGGCTTCACATTTTCTTCCATTTTTCCGCGTGACATAAAACACAAAAGCGCCGGACAATCGCGTCCGGCGCTTTTTTCGCCGAAAATCCCGCCCGGGCGCCGGTCAGCCCCCGGTTTCCTTTTCCGCGCATACTTTCCCGCCTTTTGCGCATGCTATCCAAAAAGGAGGGATCGCAGATGGAGGAACAGACCGCCACCCTGCTGAACGAAATCGTGAAAAACGCCGAGATGGGCAAAAATACCATTCGCCAGCTGCTGGGCATTGCCGAGGACGACCGCTTGAAGCAGCACCTGCACCGCCAGCTCGCCACCTATGAGGACCTCTCCAAGCGTGCGCACGCGATGCTTGCCGTCGAGGGCGAGGAGCCGGAGGGACAAAGCCCCTTTACCAAATGGAACGCAAAAATGGGCGTCGCGATGCAGACCGCGGCGGACCGCTCGCCGCGCAAAATCGCCGAGATGCTCATCGAGGGCAGCCATGTGGGCTCAACCGATCTGACAAAGGCGCTGCGCGACGCGCCCGACGCCAACCCCGGCGCGGTCGCACTGGCCGAACGTCTTCAGCATGCCGAAAACACCTACGCACGGGAACTGAACGCATTCTTATAACCGATACACCCGAAAAGCGGTGCTTTCGCGGACGCGGCCTTAGCGCTCCGGGAGCGCTCCATTCCGATTTTTTGTAGACGCGCCGGCCGCAAAAAAACGAACCTCCGGAAGAAAAGGAGGTTCGTTTTTGCTTTCACTGTTCGCGCCTTCTGGCAAAGCTGCTCCCGATCAGACCAGCTCCAAAATCGCCATCTCGGCGGCGTCGCCGCGGCGCGCCCCTGTTTTGATGATGCGCGTATAGCCGCCGTCGCGGTCGGCGTACTTCGGGCCGAGCTCGTCGATGACCTTTTTCGCCACGCTCTCTTTTGTAATATAGCTGTATACCTGACGCTTCGCGTGCAGGTCGTCACGCTTGCCGAGGGTCACCATCTTCTCCGCCATCGCGCGCACTTCCTTCGCGCGCGTCACGGTGGTTTCGATCTTGCCGTTTTCCAGCAGGAACGTCACCATCGCACGGAGCATTGCCCTGCGGTGATCGCTGGTTCTGCCAAGCTTTCTCGTACCGGGCATGCCATTTCACTCCTTTGCAGTTTTCCGGAAACACACTCTGATCCGCCCGGGGCCCGCCTTTGCCAAGGCGGCTCGCGCCGCGCGGCGTGCCCCGTTATTCTTCTTCTTTTGTCAGCGTGAAGCCGAGGGAATCCAGCTTCGCCATAACCTCTTCGAGGCTCTTGCGGCCGAGGTTGCGCACCTTCATCATCTCGTCTTCCGATTTATTAATCAGGTCCTCCACCGTGTTGATGCCGGCGCGCTTCAGGCAGTTGAACGAACGCACGGAGAGATCCAGCTCCTCGATGGTCATCTCAAGCGTCTTTTCCTTGCCCTTGTCGTCCTTCTCCACCATGATTTCGGTATCCATCGCCTCCTGCGACAGCGTCACAAACAGGTTCAAATGCTCGGTCATGATGCGCGCGGCGAGGCTGACGGCCTCCTTCGCGCTGATGGTGCCGTCCGTCCAGACCTCGATGGTCAGCTTGTCATAGTCGGTGATCTGGCCGACACGGGTATTCTCCACCGTGTAATTCACCTTGAGCACAGGGGTGTAGATGCTGTCGACGGGCAGGGCGTTCAGCGACGCCTGCTCCGCAGCCTGCTTGTTGCGCTCCGCCGGCACGTAGCCGCGGCCCTTGTCGAAGACAAGCTCCATGATGAGCTTCGCGCCGTCCGCGAGGGTGGCGATGTGCCAATCGGGGTTCAGCACCTCGATTTCGGCGTCCTGCTGGATGCTGCCGGCCGTCACCTCACCCTCGCCGCTGGCCTCAATGCGGACGGTTTTCGGCGTATCGGAATAAAGCTTCGCGGTGATGCCCTTGACATTCAGGACGATCTCCGTGACATCCTCCTTCACGCCCTCGATTGTGGAAAACTCGTGAACTACCCCGTCGATTTTAATGCTGGTGACTGCCACGCCCGGCAGGCTGGAAAGCAGCACTCGCCGCAGGCTGTTGCCCAGAGTGGTACCGAAGCCGCGCTCGAGCGGCTCCACGACGAATTTGCCGTAGCGCCCGTCCGCGGACAGATTCGCGGTATCGATTCTGGGTCTCTCAATCTCCATCATTCTAAAACCCTCCTTAGGTCGGGCAGACGGCACGGCGCCGCCCGCCGAATTGTTCGCATATGGTGAGGATCACGGGGCTTACTTGGAGTACAGCTCGACGATGAGGTGCTCTTCGATGTCGAAGTCGATCGCGTCGCGCTCCGGCAGCTTGATGACGCTGACGGTCATCTTTTCGGCGTCCTTATCCAGCCACGCGGGCACGGGGCGGGCGCTGTTCTTCTCGATGCACTCCTTGATTTTGCCGCAGTCCGTGGTGCGGACGGCGACCTTGTCCCCCTCTTTCACAAGGTAGGAGGGAATGTTCACGGTCTGGCCATTGACGCTGAAGTGGCGGTGCAGCACCAGCTGGCGGGCCTCCTTGCGGCTCATCGCAAAGCCCGCGCGATAGATGATATTGTCCAGTCTGCTTTCAAGGATCCTAAGCAGATTCTCGCCGGTGATGCCGCTCTTGCGCTCGGCCATTTCGAAATAATGCGCGAACTGGCTCTCCAGTACGCCGTAGTAACGCTTTGCCTTCTGCTTCGCGCGCAGCTGCAGGCCGTACTCGGAGACCTTCTTGCGCGCCTGATTCTGGCCATGCTGGCCCGGCACGAAGCTGCGGCGCGCCAGCGCGCACTTGTCGGAGTAGCAGCGGTCGCCCTTCAGGAAGAGCTTCTGGTTCTCACGGCGGCACTGGCGGCAGACCGCGCCTGTATATCTTGCCATTGTCTTTCCTCCTTCAATTAAATGCGGCGGCGCTTGGGCGGGCGGCAGCCGTTGTGCGGAATGGGGGTAACGTCCTTGATCATATTTACCTCCAAGCCGGTGGCCTGCAAAGCGCGGATAGCGGCTTCGCGGCCGGAACCGGGGCCCTTCACATAGACCTCCACCGTCTTCATGCCGTGCTCCATCGCGGCACGGGCGGCGGTTTCCGCAGCGGTCTGCGCGGCGTACGGCGTCGATTTGCGCGAGCCGCGGAACCCAAGCCCGCCGGCGCTGGCCCACGACACCGCGTTGCCCTGCACGTCTGTAATGGTAACAATGGTATTGTTGAATGTGCTCTGGATATGCGCGCAGCCACGTTCAATGTTCTTGCGCTCGCGGCGCTTGCCACGCACGGGGGCGCCTTTTTTAGCAGCGGCTTTTTGTGCCATTCTACCTGTCCTCCTTACTGGATCACTTCTTCTTATTGGCCACCGTGCGCTTCGGGCCCTTGCGGGTACGGGCGTT
>CANRZX010000073.1 GCA_947644575.1 uncultured Clostridia bacterium
AGAGCATGCCTGCGCGGCGCACGGCTGCTGCGAGTTTGTGCAGTGTGCGAGGAAGAATGCGGAGCTCGACTACGCATCTTTAATCTTGGGCGTCGCCGTGCTCGATCGGATGGCAGAGGCAGAGAAGGGGGAACGGACATGAAGCCGATTTTATTTAATACCGAAATGGTTCGCGCTATTCGCGACGGAAAAAAGACGGTGATGCGGCGGGTGGTGAAGAAGCTGACGAAAAGGCTGACTACCGGGGAGAACGCACTGGTGCTGGCTGCTGCGGCGTGTTCGCCCTATCAACCCGGCGACATTTTGTATGTGCGGGAGACGTGGTGTGACAATGTAGATTATGATCTGTATCCGTTCGAGACGGAGAGATTTCTGTATCGAGCGGACCGTACAGAGAAAGAGCTTCCTGCACCGGAATGGTTTTACGGCTGGCGTCCCTCGATCCACATGCCCCGCGAGGCCGCGCGCATCTTCCTGCGGGTGACGGACGTCTACTTAGGAAAGCTGTGGGACATTGACGGAGCCGGTGTGCTTTCCGAGGGCGTTGACAACGGGAGCAGCAATCCGAAAATGGGGAAACGATGGGAAAACATGCAGCGCATGGCGTTTTCGGAGATTTGGAACCGCACGCTCCCGCCCAAAGACCGGGACCGCTACGGCTGGGACGCGAACCCGTGGGTGTGGGTCATCGAGTTTGAACGGATCGACAAGGAGACCGCGCTGCGATGGGACAAATCCTGACAGGCGTTCTGCACACAGGCGCGGCGGCGCTCGGCTGCGCGGCGCTGGTTTTGGCCGCCGCCGTGTCCGCTTCGCTGCTCTGGGACGCGCGTCGCGGAAAATAGGGGCGCGGATGCGCGGAGCGGTGTGCGTCCCGGAGCGATCCGTTTCCGGCGAAGGAAACCCATTTCAAATTTTCAAAAAGAAGGAGTGAGGTTCATGCCGCGCATGACCGAAAAGGAGATCGAGCGCATTCGCGGCCTGCGGGAAGGCGGGCTTACTTACAGCCAGATCGGGGAGTGGGTTGGGCGTTCCGCCGCCGCGTGCCGCCGCGCCGTCCTCGGAATCTCCGTGCAGAACGAGGGAAACCAAAACGGCCCGGACGAAAAGCGCGCTCTGGTCCAAAAACTGCAGTCGAGCCTGTGTGCGTTGCGGGAAACGCCCGATACGCCGCCGGACGCTGCCCTGCCCGCCCGCTGCCGGGCCTGCCGCTGGCGCATGAATAAGGCCGCCCCGCCCGTCTGCGCCGTGTGCTACAGAGAAAAATTTGACAAATCAGAAAGCGAGGGAATCCAAAATGCCGATTGACTATAAGCGAGTGGCGATGGACGATCTGCGGGCTTATCCCGCGTTAAAAGCCGCGATGGAAAACATACGGGACAAGCTTGCGGCTCTGAACGCCCGCACGGAAGGGCTGAGCGCACAGGCGGCAGACCGTGTGCAGGTGCAGGGCGGTGGGAATCAGCAGGAGCAGCGCATGCTTGACATGATTGTAGAGCGGGAACGGTTGAAGCTCAACTATCAGGCGGACAAAAAATGCGTCGGGATCATCGAGCGCGGCCTATCCGCTTTGTCGGAAGAGGAGCGCCGCATCTTAACGGAGTTCGCACGGGTCAATCGCGGCGGGGAAAAATATCTGGCCGACCGGCTCTCGGGCGAGATGGGGATGGATCGGAGCACGGTGTACCGCATCCGGAACGACGCGCTGCGGCACTATACGCTGTGCTGCTACGGCTTGACGGAGCTGTGACAGTCTCGGCGCGAAAAACCTCTGCGACAAATTTGCGACAAACGTGCGACAAAATCACACGAAATCCGTGGTATAATAGGATTGTGAAAAAACACAAAGCGGATGGCGCTGGGGAAACCCAATCGGCGCCGTCCGCATTTTTATGCTGAAATTTAAGCTTCTTCTTATGGATACTCCACCTCATCCGGCCTCGTTGCACTCGGCCACCTTGCGGCGCTGTCCAAATCTATGATTTGGGTAACAGCGCCCATGCAAGGGACGCCCGTGAATGAGAGTGCGAAGCACGAATCATGAACGGCCGCGGCCTACTGCTCCCCTCAGAGGGGAAGGCAAATAAGGTGATATTTTAATCTAAAGCGGGGCGATGGAAAAGATGGGCGGCGGGAAATTTGATTATGAAAGCCCGCGCTGGAAACGGGTGCGCGCGGCGGTGCTGCGACGCGACAATTACCAGTGCAGACGATGCCGCCGGTTTGGCCGAATCCGCCAGGCCGAGATCGTCCACCATATCAGGCATGCCGACGAAGCCCCGGAGCTCGCCTACCGGGCGGACAATCTGGTCAGCCTGTGCCGCGAATGCCACAACAAAGCGCATCCGGAAAAGGGCGGACGGCGCGGCTATGGCGGCGGGCCCGCGTGATCCCCCCCTATCCGGCGCGCCGTCTGCGGGTTTCACGTTTATGGCGGGGGTAAGCTTTTCCAACCGCGGGGGGATTTTCGGCAAGGGGGAAACAGAACATGCGCAAAGCCGCGTGGAAAAAGAAAATTATGGAGCAGTGCGAAGCGGTAGGCACGTATCGGGACGCATTTTTGCCCGTGATCGAGACGCTGGCCTGTACGCTCGAACTGCGCGACGGGGTGTATGCCGCGTTTCGCAAGGACGGCAGCCGCGCCGCCGTCAGCTACACCAACAAGGCCGGGGCCGAGAATATGGTGAAGAATCCGCTGCTGGTGCAGCTCGATGAGCTGAACAAATCGGCGCTCGGCTACTGGCGCGACCTCGGCCTTACGCCGGCCGGGCTGAAAAAGATTGATGAAAAGGCCATGCAGGCGAAAAAGAAAACGGGGGTGGAAAAGGTGCTGATGGAGCTTGACGGCTAAACGCTACCGAAAAATCGCGTTGGATTACGCCAAAGCCGTGGCGTCCGGAACAAAGCGGGTGGGAAAGGAAGTGCTTCTGGCGTGCATCCGGTTCCAAAAGGACCTTGAACGGAGCGATCTCGAACTGCGCGATGCCGGGCCGGATTTTGTGATCGGGATCATTGAGCGGACGATGGTGCATAAGCAGGGCGAAACGCTCGCGGGCGAGCCGCTGATGGGGACTCCGCTGCGGCTGGAGCCGTGGGAGATTTTCATCGTGTACAATCTCCTCGGATTTTACAAAAAGGGAACAGAGGAACGCCGCTATAAAGAGGCGTTCCTTTTTATTCCCCGCAAAAACGGCAAGACGACGTTCATCGCGGCGCTGGCGTGGGGCATCGCGCTTTTGGAGCGGAAAAGCGGCGCGGTGCTGTACATTGTGGCCGCCAGTCAGAAACAGGCGCGGCAAAGCTTTGACTTCATCGTGCACAGCCTGCGGGAAAACGGCATGCTCGAGGATTTCCGCGTACTCAACAACAATGCGGAGCATTCCATCGAGTATACCTTCACCGACGATGCGGGGAATGTGTGCGGCAGCATCCGCATCGAGGCGTTGGCCTCGAACCCGGACGCGCAGGATTCGTTCAACTGCAACGTAGCAATCGCGGACGAAATGCACGCGTTCAAAAAGGCCGCGCAGTACAACCGCTTCAAAGAGGCGATGAAGTCCTACACCAACAAGCTGATGATCGGCATCACGACGGCGGGCGACAATGAGACCAGCTTTTGCTACCGGCGGCTGCAATACGCCTGCTCCGTCGTGGAAGGAACTGTCCGGGACGATTCGCTTTTCGTCTTTGTCTCGCGCGCCGATCAGGACGAAAAGGGGAACGTGGACTATACCAGCGCCGAACAGCATGAAAAGGCCAATCCCAATTACGGCGTCACGATCCGCCCGGCGGACATCATGCAGGAGGCGCTTCAGGCGCAGAACGACCCGCAGCAGAGAAAGGATTTTCTGAGCCGCTCGCTCAACATCTATACCAGCGCCATGCGGGCGTATTTCGATTTGGGCGAATTCAAGCGCAGCGACGCGCGGTACGGCTGGACGCTCGCGGAGCTGGCGCGCCTGCCCATCCAGTGGTACGGCGGGGCGGATTTATCCAAAATGCACGATCTGACGGCCGCCGCGCTGTACGGCAGCTATCAGGGAGTCGACATCATTCTTTCCCACGCATTCTGCCCGCGCGTGATGGCGGCCAAAAAAGCGGATGAGGATGAAATCCCGCTGTTCGGCTGGGAAGAGGACGGCTGGCTGACCATCTGCGACAGCCCGACGGTCAACCACGCGGACGTCGTGAACTGGTTTATCAACATGCGCGCGGCGGGCTTCAAAATCCTTCAGGTGGGCCATGACCGGAAATTCGGCCGCGAATACATCCAGGGGATGCGGTCGGCGGGATTTTCCGTTGTCGATCAGCCGCAGTACTTTTATCTGAAAAGCGAGGGCTTTCGTCACATCGAAAAGGCGGCCAAGGATGGGGCGCTCTATTACCTGCACAGCGAAGCCTACGAGTATTGCGTTGCGAACGTCCACGCCGTGGAAAAGACGGACGACGCCGTGCAGTACGACAAGGTGCAGAGCAATCACCGGATCGATTTGTTCGACGCGTCCGTCTTTGCATGCGTGCGGTACTTGGAAAATATGGAGCGGCAGAAAAAAGCAAAGGACTGGTGGAAATGAGCCGAAAAAACAAGGGCAGGCCCACGGCGCGGGCCGAGCCCGGAAAAAAGAAACGAAGCTGCTCCGTCGGCGTATGGATGGGCAGGGATGAAAAGGATTTGGCGTGCATGGGCTATACCAGCCTCGCGCACAACCCCGAGGTCTGTACCGCCGTGGACGCCATCGCACGGCTGATGGGCAGCATGACGATCCATCTGATGGAGAACACCGGCAGCGGGGACGTCCGCGTGCAAAATGAGCTGGCGCGCAAGGTGGACATCGAGCCCAACGTGGCAATGACGCGCTCGAATTTCATTCACTGGATCATCAAAACGCTGCTGATCGAGGGCGCGGGCAACGCCGTGGTGTTCCCGCGCACCCGGCGCGGCATTCTGCGGGCATTAGAACCGGTGCCTCCGGCGTTTGTCACCTTCCTGCCGGACGGTCCGGCGGCCTATCGCGTATCGATCGCGGGGAAGGAATACGACCCGGACGACGTGCTGCATTTCGTCGTGAACCCCGGCAGCTACTACCCGTGGATGGGCGAGGGCTACCGCGTGGCGCTGCTCGACGTCGCGAACAACCTCAAGCAGGCCGCCGCGACGGAAAAAGGCTTTATGTCCTCGAAATGGAAGCCGTCGCTGATCGTGAAGGTGGACGCGCTGTCGGAGGGCTTTGCGGGCCGCGAGGGGCGCAGGAACATGCTGGATGAGTATGTGGAGAGCGGAGAGGCAGGCGAACCGTGGATCATTCCCGGCGGGCAGATCGATGTGGAACAGGTGCGGCCGCTGACGCTGTCCGACCTTGCGCTCGCGGACTTTGTAAAATTGGACAAGGCGACGGTGGCGTCCATTCTCGGGGTGCCGCCGTTTGTTTTGGGCGTCGGGGAGTTCCGGCGGGACGAATGGAACAATTTCATCTCCGCGCGCATCATGCCCCTGGCGCGCCTGATCGAGCAGGAGCTGACGCGCAAGCTGCTCTATCGGCCGGACTGGTTCTTCCGCTTCAACGCGCGCAGCCTTTACAGTTATGATCTCAAGGATTTGGCGGACATCGCGGACGCGCAGTACATCCGCGGGATCATGAGCGGCAACGAGGTGCGGGACATGATCGGAATGCCGCCGGCGCCCGGGCTCGACGAGCGCGTCATTTTGGAGAACTATCTGCCCATTGACCGCATCGGCGATCAGAAAAAGCTGGTACAGGGGGGTGAATGAATGCGGTATGAACGAAGGGCCGTGGCGCGCGACGGGGGCTTCTCGACGCGCGCGGAGGACGGCAATCTCTATATCGAGGGCTATTTCGCGGTGTTCGGCAGTGAATACCGGATGTTTGAAAACGCCATCGAGACCATCGACGAGGACGCCTTCGACGAAACGCTCGACGGGGACATCCGCGCACTTGTCAACCACGATTCCACGTTGGTGCTTGGGCGCACGGCGGCGGGCACGCTGGAGCTGCGGGCGGACAAGGTCGGCTTGTGGGGACGCATTACCATCAATCAGGCGGACGGCGACGCGATGAACCTGTACGAGCGCGTCAAGCGCCGGGATGTGACGCAGTGCAGCTTTGGCTTCGACATTCTCGACCAGAGCACCGAGGTGCTGGAAAACGGCACGACCGTCTGGAAGCTGCGCAAGGTGAAGCTGTACGAGGTCTCCGTGGTGACGTTCCCGGCCTATGAGGATACGGCCGTGGAGGCGCGGCGGCGCGACTATGAGCAAATCCGGAAAAAACAAAAAGAGCAATGGCGCGCGGGAATGCTTGCGCGCCTGAAAGGAGCATAAGGCAATGGCATTGAAAACGATCATGCTGCGCCAGCAGCTGGAAACAAGGAAAGCGTCCCTCGCGCAGCTGAGCCAAAGGGACGCGGAATTCGCGGCGCGCGAGGCCGAGCTGGAGCAGGCCATCGGCGAGGCGGACTGCGCCGAGGATGAGCAGGCCATCACCGAGGCGGTCGACGGCTTCACCGGGGAAAAGGAAGCGCACGAGGCGAAAAAAGCCGCGCTGGAGCGCGAGATCGCTGACATCGAAAAGCAGCTGGATGCGCTTGAGGACCGCGCGGCGGCGCCTCTTGCTGCGCCGGAGCGCACGGGGAAAGACGTGCGGACAAACGAAAGGATGATTTCTATGGAACATGTTGAAATCCGTAGCCTGCCGATGAGCCGCCGGGCGTTCGACGCGCTGCCGGCCGAGCGGCGCGAGGCGATTGTGCGGCAGCCGGATGTGCAGGAGTTTCTCGGGCAGCTGCGCGGCCTGCGCAGCACGCGCGCCGCCATCTCGGGCGTGGAGCTGACGATCCCGGTCGTGATCCTCGACCTGATCGCGGAGAACCAGTTCCGCTATTCCAAGCTGATGCGCCGCGTGCGCGTGCGCAATGTGAACGGCGAGGCGCGCCAGACCATCGCGGGAACTGTCCCCGAGGCGGTGTGGACGGAAATGTGCGGGGCCATCAACGAGCTGACGTTCGGCTTCAACCAGATTTCCGTCGACGGCTACAAGGTGGCGGGGTATATCCCGGTCTGCAACAGCATCCTTGAGGGCAGCGACGTCGACCTCGCGGGCTGGATCATCGAAATGATCTCCGAGGCCATCGGCAAGGCCAAGGACAAAGCCATCCTTTACGGCAAGGGCGCGGGCAGCAAAATGCCGCTGGGCATTGTGACGCGCCTTGCGCAGCAGTCGCAGCCCACGGATTACCCGGCCGTCGCGCCGCCGTGGACCGATCTGCACACGACGAACATCCAGAGCATCGCGGCCAGCCTCAAGGGCGCGGAGTTCTGGAGCGCGCTGATGCTCGCGCTGGGCAATACCTACACCACCTACAGCCGCGGCGAGCAGTTCTGGGCGATGAACAGCCGCACCTATGCGCTTCTGCGCTCGAAAATGATTACGTTCACGGCATCCGGCGACGTGGCGGCGAACATCTTCGGCACGCTGCCCATCATCACGGGCGACGTCGAGGTGCTGGAATTCATTCCGGACGGGGACGTCATCGGCGGCTACGGCGACCTTTATCTCTGGGCGCAGCGCAGCGGTATGCGCATCGACCTTTCCACGGAGGTGCAGTTCCTTCAGGACAACACGGTGTTCCGCGGCAAGGAGCGCGCCGACGGCATGCCCATCGTGCCGGGCGCGTTCGTGGCCGTCAACATCAACGGCGGCACGGTGACGACCGAGATCCCCTTCGCGGCGGATTTGGCGAATTTCGCCGATTTGGACGCGCTTTCCGTCGGCGGCTACACGCTGAGCCCGGCGTTTGATCCGGATGTGCTGTCCTACACCGTCACGGCCACGAACGCCGGCGACGCCGTGGAAGCGACCGCCGCCAGCGCGAACGCGCGCGTCGCGATCAGCTACAACGGCAGGAATATGCGCAACGGCGGCACGGTGACGTGGGCAAACGGCACGCTGCCGCTCACGGTGACGGTACAGAACGGCAACGGCTCCCGCGTCTATACCGTCAGCGTGACGCGCACGGCAGCGGGCGGCTGATCGCCCGGGAAAGGCGGTGACGGGCTGTGAAGGACGCGGAACGCCTCGCGCTGCTGAAAATCGATCTGCAGCTCATGACAAACGCGTTTGACGATTATCTCTTAGCGCTGCTCGGCGCCGCGCGGGAAATGATCGCGCGCGAGGGCGCGCGGCTGACGGAGAGCGCCGAGGACGAGCAGCTTTTGCGGATGTATGCGGCGTATCTGTACCGCAAGCGCGCCGAGGATAAGCCGGACATGCCCCGCATGCTGCGCTGGGCGCTCAACAACCGCATTTTCAGCGGGAAAGCGAGGGAAGACGATGCTGCTCGATAGCGGGGTGCTCACGCTGTGCCGCTTGAAAAATACCGCGCCGGGCGGCGCGATGCCGCGCATGCGCCTTGTGCCCGTGGAGCGCTGCTTTTACGGCGAGCGTACGGTCGGCTACAACCGGCAGTACGCCGCCCTCGGCGTGAACGAGCGCGTCGACCTGCTCGCGCGCGTATGGCAAAGCCGCGCGGCGCGCGCGGGAATGTTCGCGCTGCTCGAGGACGGTGCGCAGTACCGTGTCGCTCTGGCGCAGCAGCTGTGGGACGACAACGGGCTGCGCGTGACGGATTTGACGCTGGAAAGGATCGATGCGCTTTATGACGTCGCAGGAACGGCTGAAAACGATCGGTGACGCGCTGGACGCGCTGGGCGCGCGGTGCTATCACTACTGGCGGCCGAAAATGCGCCCGCCGTTCATCGTGTGGGCAGAGGACGGGCAGGACGCCGCGCTCTGGGCGGGAAACCGCATGGCGGAGCAGACGCTCGGCGGCGGCATCCACTACTTCACACAGACGGAATACGACCCCATGTTTGACGCGATCCAGAAAACGCTCGGCGCGCTCGGCCTCGGCTGGGCGCTGGAGAGCGTGCAGTATGAGGAAGAAACAAACCTGATCCATTATGAATGGCGCTGGGGGGCGGCGTGATGGCGAAATTTACTTTTAAGGGCTTGGATGAATACGCCCGCCGGCTCTCTAAGCTTGGCGATCAGGCGGAGCGCGTCGCGGGAAAGGCTATCTATGCGGCGGCGGATATTGTCACGGATGAAATCCGAACGAACATTGAGGCAATCCCGGTTCTGAACAAAGAGGATTTGAAGCATCACAGGCGAAACGGCATTACCCAAACGGCCAAGGACGGGCTGCTGGATTCGCTTGGAATCGCCTCGATGGAAAAGGACGCGAAAGGTTTACTCAATGTAAAGGTCGGTTTTGACGGGTACAATAAGGTTCACACCAAAACGTACCCAAACGGTCAGCCGAACGCGCTGATCGCCCGCAGCGTGGAGAGCGGCACCAGCTTTATGGAGCCGCACCCGTTTGTGCGCCCGGCGGTGAACAAAACGCGCCGGGCGGCGCTGAAAAAAATGGAAGAAGTCATCGAAGAAGAAACGAAAAAAATCATGGGATAGGCGCGCCGCGCCTATCCCTGTTCCATGCCCGGAACCGGGCGGAAAGGAGCATTGTAAAAAATGGCAAACGGCAAAGTCATCACGGGCTTTTCTAAGCCCTATGTCGCCCTGTACGCCGCCAGCGGGGGCGTTGTCACCTATTCGGGCGGCATGCCCCTTGCGCGCGGCGTCAGCGTGGAGCTGAGCCTCGAGGAAGGCGACGACAACAATTTCTACGCGGACAACGTCACCGCCGAGACCGCGCCCGGCATCTTCACGGGCGGCTCCGCGACGCTGACGGTCGACGGCCTGAAGGCGGCGGCGCGCCGGTTCGTGTTCGGAATGCCGGAGCCGTCGACGATCACCGTAGACGGAAAGCAGGTCGAGATCGACGCGTTCGGCGACAAAATGCAGATTCCCTATGTGGGCGTGGGCTTTTTGGTGCGCTACATGGAGGACGGCGTCACCACCTACGCGCCGATGGTGCTGACCAAGACGCGCTTTTCGACGCCCGGCCTTTCGGCGGCCACACAGGAGGATTCCATCGGCTGGCAGACAGAGGAGCTTACCGCCACGCTGATGCGCGACGATACTGAGGATCATAACTGGCGCAAGGTGGCGGCGGACCAGACGACCGAGGCAGACGCCGAGGCCGTGCTGAAGGCCATGCTCGGCATCACGGAAGGGGGCGCGGGGGCATGACGGTCTACGGAACAGACTACGGCTTTCGTTTTTCGGTCGGCGCGGCGATGGAGATCGCGAAGCGATGCCCGGAGCAGAAGCTGGAAAAATTGTCCGAGCTGCTGAACGAGGGCACCGCACAGTCGCTCGACCTGCTCTGCGCCCTCGCAGAGCAGTGCAGCCTTGCCTATGAGCAGGCCCGGGCATTCGATGGCGGCGAAGCTGCGCGCGGGCATCTGACGCGGGAAATGGCGCTGTCGCTCGATTTCGGGCAGATGGCCGCGCTGGCCGGGGAAGTGATGGCGGCGGTTTCCGCCGACGCGAAGACAACGGTGGAGACGGAGCCCGCTAAAAAAAACGGGGAAAGCGGCCCGCCGGGCAAATCCGCCTGAATCGGTCGTGGCTGCTCTTTTACGGCCGGCTGCTGCACATGGAGCGGCGTGAAATTCTGCTGACGCGCTACGGCGAAATGCTCGATATGATCGCATGCCTTGCCATCCAGAACGGCGCGCCGCCCAAAAAGGAAAAGCGCAAAATGTCCTTTCAGCAGGCGATCGAAATGCGATAATAAAAGCCGGGGTTTCCCGGCAGTTGACAAAAGAATAAGTGACGGTTATAATATAGAAAAGGGCGCTGCGGCAAGCGGTTAGCCCAAGCGTAGGTTTATAGGCTCAAAAGAACCGTCACCGGCCAGGGTGGCGGTTCTTGCTTTTTACAATGATCGTAACGGTGAAACGTCCGATGTGCAATGTAATCCGCATTGCCTCACCCCCTTTCGGGTGGTGTGGCCAACCGCCTGCCGTTGCTGCAGCGCCAACCTCAATATACCATATTTCGACAGGACACGCAAGAGAAAAGCTGGAGCATCGCCCCGGCGGCAGTTTTGCGTAGCTTGACATTTTGAAAGAAAACGGATATACTGAAAGTACAAAAAGGCGCTGCCGGAAACGGTCAGCCCTTAAAAGTTACTTGATGTGATCGCCGTACTTTTCCAGGGTGCCGGCGGTCACTTCTTTTTTGCCTGAATGAACAGGCTGCAAATACCAATGATGACCAAACAAAGCTGAAGAACTTCGGATGTACTCAATTGGACAGCCCCCCTTTCATCAGATGATCAGGGGGCAAGAAGCTGCCCCCATCAGATGAGGGCCGACCGCTACTTCCGGCAGCGCCAAACACAATATACCATACCGAATTTCGACAGGGCGCGCAAGAGAAAAGCCGGGGTTCCCCCGGCGCAGTGCTAAGCCTTTGATGCCTGATTCTCCGCATCTTCTGTTTTCATGCGGGCGTCGATTGCTTTGTTGATATAGCCGTTGACACTCTCCCCGACGGCTTCGGCGTGTGCCTTGATAATTTCCTTTTTCCCTTTTTTTACCTGCAAGCGAACATCATCATATGTTTTCTTTGCGTAATCATTTTTGATTTGTGCATTGGTTTTAGTTTTCGGACGCGGCAAACCCTTACCCCCTTTCTCTTTTTCTATCATAATAGCATATTTTGTACGACATGTACATGTACAAAATAAACATCAATGTACATGTATGTTTGTGCAATGTGCGAATTGAAATACATGTACATGTATTGTATAATAGAATCACAGGGACGGGAAACCGAACCGAGTACAATCTGGCAGGAGGTAGAAAGGATGGAACAAAGCATGACGGCAGTAGAAGCCGCAAGGCTGATTGATTGGCTCAAGGCCAACGGACACACGGCAGAGGAAGCAACTGAATGCATCAAGTACATCGCAAGCGGAATCCAGCAAGATAAATAAAATAGGCTCCCCCGCCCAACAAGCACAAGGAGCCTAAACCCGAAAAACGGGGAGCGGAAACCTGCCGTTCCGCTCCCTGTATTATAGCACGCTGGCAGGAAGAACACAAGGGAGAGTTTCACTATGAGCGTAATTGAGAAGATTCAACAATACATAGGCAACACGAAGCATATGGACAACACGGATGCATATTCCCTCAAATACTCAGAATGGGAAGCTTTGTATAAGTTGGCGAAAAGTTGCGGTGAAAATGCTGTGGATGCTATTGAAATCGCATTTAATTATGGCCGCGCAAAGGGTGAACGTCACGCAAGAAATGAGGTTAAGAAAGCATGAACGAATTGCAGATTTTCCAAAATTCCGAGTTTGGACAAGTGCGCACGATTGAGATCGACGGTGAGCCGTGGCTGGTGGGTAAGGATGTGGCTGTGGCGT
Organism: uncultured Clostridia bacterium; assembly: GCA_947644575.1. GTDB lineage: Bacteria > Bacillota > Clostridia > Oscillospirales > Ruminococcaceae > Ruthenibacterium. Next base: position 12,361 of record CANRZX010000073.1, read on the forward strand.
TGGGGTACGCAGACACCAACAAGGCCATTGCCATGCACGTTGACGACGAAGATAAACTCAACGACAAAACGGCGTTGAGTTTGGGGCAGCGCGGCGGGTGGCTTATCAACGAATCCGGCCTATACGCCCTTGTGCTCTCCAGCAAGCTGCCCGGCGCAAAGCGATTCAGACGCTGGGTGACGTCCGAGGTGCTGCCCAGTATCCGCAGGACAGGGGGCTATGCGCTCCCGCGGGATTACCCGTCCGCGCTGCGGGCTCTGGCCGACGCAGAAGAGCGCCGGGCGGAGTTAGAGGCGGAGAACGCTTTGCAGAAGCAGGCGATTGCCGATTTTGAACCGATCCGGCAGTATATGGATCAAATCCTGTCCAGCACCGGCACAATGGCAACTGCGCAGATCGCCGCCGATTACGATATGAGCGC
>CANRZX010000074.1 GCA_947644575.1 uncultured Clostridia bacterium
GCTCCGCTTTGCTGCGCAGTCGCTTATTGGTTTCCCTCAGTTCTCCTTTCCGGCGCAAAAAGGGAATTTTTCATGCACTTTGTACACTCAAAATCCCCTTTTTGCTGTAGCGGTGTTTGCCTGCCCGGCGCATGTCCGTGCAGGCAAACAGCATTTAATCCTTTTTTGACAGTCTGGAACTTTCCACACAAATTTCCGCCTTACGCCGCGGGCTCCGGTGCGGCGTGGACGCCGGTGCATACGCCGCGCGGCACGCCCACCTTATAGTAGCCGCGCCCGGTGGGGCAGCCGGCCGTGGGAACGTCGCCCGTCTCTAAGCAGAACGAGCCGACCTCGACCGAATCCGGCATTTCCCATTTCAGCGCCTCGATTTCCTCCTCGGTTACGTCGGCCTGGATGATGTCCATCAGCTCACGGAAGGCGCTCGCGCCCGGATGTTTGCGCCCGGCCCGGATATACCGGCTGTCGTAATACTGCATTGGTTCGTTTTCATCATAGCCGTACCAGGTGGCCATCACGTATTTCGGCGTCAGGCCGACAAACCACACGTCCTTGTTGTCGTTCGTCGTGCCCGTCTTGCCGATGGAATCCATCACATTGGGGTCGGGGTAAAGGCCGCGCGCCGTTCCTCTCGTGTCAAACAGCACGCCGTGCAGCAGGCGGTTCATGATATAGGCGGTATCCTCGCCGATGGCCTGCGTGGTGACGATGTCCTTTTCAAGGATCTCATTGCCCTGATAATCGCGCACCGACGTATAGCTGTGCAGGCTGGTGACGCGCCCGCCGTCGCCGTACATCATATAGGCGCCCGCCAGCTCATACGGCGTCATGCCGACCGTCATCGAGCCCAGCACCATCGGTGCGAGATCGACGTCAAGGTTTTCGTCCAGCGTGGTGATGCCCAGTGTGTCGCGCGCGAATTCAAACATCGTACGCGGCTTAACAAGATTGCCCACGCGCACGGCCACGGTGTTCAGCGATTGCTTCACCGCCTCGTACACGGTGACGAGGCCGTGCGTGTACGTGCCGGAATAGTTCCTCGGCCAGTTGGTGCGTGTGCCGCCCTTGCCGTCCGGGATGGGGAAGTAGTCGTCCAGAAGGCCGGTGGAATAGTTGATCGCGTCCATGTCGATGCCCAGCGGATAGGCCGCAACGCCCTTCATCGTCGAGCCCACCTGCCGCTTCATGTCCGTGGCGCGGTTGAAAGCACGGTCCACTGTCTTCTGGCCGAGGCTGCCGGCCAAGGCGACCAGCTCGCCCTTATAGTTGATGACAACGCCCGCCGCCTGCGTGGTAATGGTATGCGGCTCATCGTTTTCAACAAAGGGATCGACATAATCTTCAATGGGGAACGGGTCCCAATATTCGCCGTTCATCCAGATGCGCTCGATCTCGGCCTGCACCTTCGGGTCGACCGTGGCATAGATGCGCAGGCCGCTGTTGTACAGGTAAGCGCTGGCCGCTTTTTCATCCCAGTCCTCGCGGTTGAGCGGGTTCTCGATCAACAGATCCTGCGTGACCTCGCTGATGACGTAATCGGTGAACCACGAATAGTCTGTCTGGACGGCGGATTCCTCGTCCCGGACGCGGTTTACTAAGCGCAGCGGCGTGGCGTAGGCCTCCTCGGCCTCGCTCTCGGTGATATAGCCCTGCTGCAGCATGAAATAGATGATGTTGTCGCGGCGTTCAAGATGCCCCTCGGGGTTTGTATAGGGATTGAAGCGCCCGGGGCTCTTTGTGATGGCGGCGATGCTGGCCGCCTCGGCAATCGTGACGTCCATCGCCGATTTGCCGAAGTACTGATTCGCGCCCGCCTCGACGCCCGCGATGTTGCCCGTCAGGCCGATGGTGTTCAGGTAGGCCTCTAAGATTTCCTCCTTGCTGAAGCGGTTATCCATCGCCATCGCGCGGAAAATCTCCTTCAGCTTGCGGGAATAGCCCTCAATGCCGGAGGACTGATCCTCACCCGTGATGTTTTTGATGAGCTGCTGTTCAATGGTGGATGCACCGAGCTGGCCGCTCTGCCCCGGCAGATACGAGCCTGTCAGCTTGTGGAACACCTCGTTCAGCGCCGCCAGCACAGTGCGCTTGAGGCTGAAGCCGATGTGCGTGTAAAAGTTCTCGTCCTCCACCGCGATAAACGCGTGCTGCAAATGGGGCGAAATCTCGTTTAGCGGCTTCCAGATGCGGTTTTCCTCCGGGCTTTGCAGACGCTGGTACTCGACCCACTCCGTCTGCCCGTATTCGTTGATCTGCGGCGCGTAGATGATTGTGGTGAAGGCCAGCTCGATCTGTGTGAGGTCGAGCAGCTCAGCGTCGCCCTGCGTCTCGCGCACGATGTACATGCTGAGCATTACGGCCGCGACCGACCCAATGATGACGCAGATGCATATGCAGCACGCGACAAAGCGGAACAGGATGCCAAAGGCTCCCGCTACGGTGATGCCCTCTCTCTGCTTTTTCTTTTTCTTGCGCGGGGCGCCGCCCTGCGCGCCCGTATGCGTGCCCTGCCGGCGGGGCGCGCCGCTGTTTTTGTTTTCGATGATGTGTCGCCTCCCAAAATATGCTGCGCGTGCTTCGGGTGAAGCCGCTTGCGTGTTTCCGTTTCTGATTTCAGCCCGCGATTATTTTCAGAAAATCACATTGTTTAAGATACCGTAGTTTAGTATACCACATTTCCGGCGCGGCAACAGGCGTTTTGTGAAAATCCGCGCCGCGCGGCATAAACAGGGCGGTTTCGCCCCATACTGCATAGCGGAAGAGGTGATTCGATGCGCGCAAAACAAATCGCCGTGCTGATCGCGACGCCCGTGATGATTTTCGCCGTCAGCGTGGGACTATTCCTGCTGCTGGCGCGGCCGGGGCAGGCCGATGCCGCCGCGCCGCCCGCTTATATATTGGGCGCACAGGACGGCAGGGCTGCGCTGTTCAAGGCGGGCGAAGCCGCGCCCGTCGCGCGGTACGATATTTTTCTGAGCCTGCTGCCCGAAGCGGACGCCGAGGCGCTGCGCAGAGGCATCCCCGTCGCCACGCGAACGGAGTTAAACCGCTATTTGGAGGATTTCGGCGCATAGCGCGCCGGAAAAGCCGCGCCAAAGCGCCCCGCCCTTACGCCCGCCGGACGCTCGGTTTCGCGTTTGCCGGAGGGGAAAAGGGGAGCCGGCCCCGCGGCGGCTTGCCGATCAGCCCTTTTTCGCGGGGACGATTTCCAGCCAGTAGCCATCTGGGTCCGAGATGAAGTAAATGCCCATTGCCGGGTTTTCAAAGCAGACGCAGCCCATTTCCTTGTGCAGCGCGTAGGCCGCGTCGAAATCGTCGACCTCAAAAGCGAGGTGGATCTCATTTTCACCAAGGTCGTAGGGCTGGGGATGTTCGGCGAGGCACGTCAGCTCCAGCCGGTGCGGCGTGACGCCGTCGCCCAAATAGACGAGGGTGAACGCGTCGGTCTCGCGGCGGCGCACCTCCTTGAGGCCCAGCGCCTTTTCATAAAAGGCAAGGCTGGCGGAGAGGTCGGCTACATTTAGGTTATTGTGCGCAAAAGTAAACTGCATGGTCATTCCCTTTCTCTGTCAAGAGGCGGTCCATATCTCACAAAACGCGCCGGAGCATTTGAACAGGCGCTACGCCGGAAAAGAAGGCTCGCCGCCTGTAAGTTCCGCCGATTATATAGACGAACCGGGCGCGCAAAATATTTCACCGCGTCCGCGGGGCTAAATCCGCCCTTTTTCCGTTTCTTTTCCCATTTTTTGTATTGTACCATTCCCGCCGCCGCTTTTCAAGAGAGCAATGCTGAAATTGGTCCGGCACGTGTTTTTCCGGCTAAAATAATTTCTGCCGCCGCGAACGTCCTTCGCGGCGGTTTTGTGTTGGCTGTGCAATCGACTGCGCAACCGGCGGAAAATCGGCCGCGGCGCTTTTCTGCGGCCGATGAGACCGCGGGGCTCAAAAGCGCCGATTCTCAGGTACACCAATTATATACGCGGCTGTGGCGGCTGCCCGGCTTCATCCGAAAAAAATTTTTTGTATCTATTGACAAACCTCTGAGACGATACTATACTATACATAGTATGTAATGCACAGTATATCATCTCTCCCGTGAGGCCCGTATGGAACGCGCGACTGAAAATAAGTATTTTATGCTCAGGCGGCGTGTGCGCGGGCCGTATGGCCGACGGGCATCCGACCGGCGATTTCTGCATGGCGTACCACGCCGCGCCTCGGAAAGTATTTCTTTCCGAATGCGCCGGTGATCAAAGGCGCGCGGGAGAGGGAAAGGAGTGATTGTTCATGGATGTCCAGCGCAAAAAGGGGCTGCTGGATGTGTGCGTGCTGGCGGTTCTGCGGCGCCAGCCATCGTATGGCTATCAGATCGTCCGGGACGTTTCCACCTGCATCGCGGTGTCGGAATCGACGCTGTACCCTATCCTGCGCCGTTTGGAGGCCGGTGGGCTTGTCACCACCTACACGCAGGAGCACAACGGCCGCGTGCGGAAATATTACCGGATCACCGACGCGGGCACGGCGCGCATCGCCGGGTTCCTCGACGAATGGGAAGAGGTCAAACGAATTTACGTTTTTATCAAAGGGGAGGAGACACATGGATAAAAATACTTTTTTGGATGCGCTGGAGCGCGATATCACGGTGCTATGCGACGAGGTGCCCCGCCATACGTTAGAGCGTATCACGGAGATCATCACCGATGCCGTTGAGAACGTCCTGCCGAAAAACGCCGCGCCCGCCACGGCCCCCGACGTGCCGCCGGAGGAAGGGCCTTTGAACCGAAGGGCCTTTCTGCGCGCGCTGGAACGGGGCCTCGCGCCGCTGCGCGAGGAGGATCGCCGCCAAGCGCTCGATTACTACGCGGAAATGATCGCGGACAGCGTGGAGAACGGCCTGTCGGAGGAGGAGGCCGTCGCAAACTTCGACGCACCCGAGGCCATTGCCGCGCAGCTTTGCGAGGAATACGCGCAGGCGCGCCAGAGCGACCGCGAAGAGCTTTATGAGCCGGATGAGCCGCGAGAATACTGCCCCGAGGGCGACGTGCATACCGTCGTGGCGGATGCGCGCCTTGTCAGCGTGCGGGTGCGCCATTCGTCCGACGGCCGGGTGCGCGTGCTGTTCGCCCCGCGCGCGGGTGAGACGGTTATGGCGGAGGAGGCGGACGGCGTATTCCGGTTTACCTATCGGCCGATGCTGTTTGGCTCCGGGCGGCTGATCGGCATCGTCATCGAAAGACGGCAGGCGGTGCTGGAGCTGCCGCGCGGCTTTTCCGGAACTGTATGCGTCAAAACATCCGATTCCGGCGTCCGGGCCGAGGACGTAACGCTGGGCGGCAAGGTGCAGCTCATAACCAGCAATTCCGGTATCCGTGTAGAGCGCGGCGTTTTTGATGCGCTCCAATGCAAAACCTCCAACAGCGGCATTGCGCTGTCCGATACCAACGCGCGGGACTGTGAGGCCGCGACGAGCAATTCAGGCATCACGGTGGAGCGCTGCGCCTTTGAGGACTGTCTGTGCAAGACCTCTAATTCCCGCATTACATTGGAGGACGTGACGGGCGGGCGCTGCGAAGCCGTGACGGACAACGCGCGCGTCACCGCCGAGCGCTGCAGCTTTTCCCGTCAGCTTTGGCTGACGACGAGCAATGGTGCGATTCAGGTGGACGCGGCCGCCGCGCCGGACATTAGCCTGCAGACCAGCAACGGTGCGATCAAGGGGACGCTATTGGGCGAGGAGGCGGACTATGCCGTCATTAGCCGCACCAGCAACGCAAAGAATAATTTGCAGGAAGCCGGTTCGCAGAACGCTTCGAACAGACTGCGAGCCGTCACCAGCAACGGGCGCATCCGGCTTGAATTTGTGCCCGCGCCGCCGGAAAGCGAGGCATGAAAGTGGCTTGCATGATTGACCGCCCGGAGCTCTGCGCGCGCTGTGAGGAGCGCCTGCGGGAGGAGGCTTTCCGCGCTTGGCGGAAAAGGTCCGGCGAAGCGGCACCCGAGACGCGAAACGCCCGGCAGGTCGCGGTGGAAAAAACGCCCGCGCTGCCCGCCGCAAGGCCCCTTTGGCGTCATGTGCCGCTTTGCATCCTGACGCGGCGGCACGGATAGGTCCAGCCTCGTGCGGGGAGGTGGTTTCACTTTGCCCGCCACCGCACAGCCGGAGCCGTGTGGCGTAAAATTTTCCGAAGCCTGCCCCACTCCTTACGGAACCTCCGCCCGGCCCCACAAAGCAGCGTGCCGGCCGGAGGGAGAGGTTCCCTGTAAAAACGGCCCGGCGTGTCTCCCAAGGAGACACGCCGGGCCGTCAGACTGTCGACACAGTCGACAGTCTCTGAGGGACACCAAACGCACGTCAGAACGGACTTCACTTTGTTCAAAACGGGCGTTGCTTATAATGCCAGTAGGCCGCAGCCATTCACAGTTCGCGCGCCCTGCGCTCCTGTTCACGGGCGTCCCTTGGCTGGGCGCCGTTACCCAAATCACAGATTTGGACGGCGACGCATCACACTGTTCCGTCGTTTCTCCTCTTCCCCACAAAATTCCGCTTTGCTCCATTTTGAGGAGGCCCTGTGAGAGGCTTCGCTGCGCAATCGCTTATTAGTTTCCTTCAGTACCCTTTTCCGACGGCCTAAGAGCCGTTGCTGTGCGGCGGTTGGCCTCTGGACGCGCCTGCGGGCGCATGCGTCACAGATGCTCGCACGCGCCTGCCAGCACCTCGATGGAGCGCTCGATGCCGAGCTTGCCGGAATTGAGCGTGATGTCGTAGCTGGACGCCGCGCCCCAATCGCTGTCCGCGTAAAAATTGTAATAATTTGCGCGCTGACGGTCGGATTTTTTAATGAGCGCTTTAGCCTCTTCCGCCGGGACGTTCCGACGGTTGTACAGGTATTGGATGCGCATTTCAAGCGGTGCGTGGATGAATACCGACAGCATATCCTTGCGGTCGCGCAGGATGTAATCCGCGCAGCGCCCAATGATTACGCACGATTCCTTTTCCGCGATCTCGCGGATGGTGTTGCTTTGGAATAGGAACAGCTTGTCATTTGTTAAGTAATCCCCATAATTGGGCATTCCCATCGCGTGCCCGTGCGCGCCGACGGACAGCGTGTACAGAAAGCTGTTGGTAGGCATTTCGTCCGCCCGCTCAAACAGCTCCTCGACGATGCCGCTCTTTTCGGCGGCCTTTTTCAAAATCTCTTTGTCATACAGCGGAATACCGAGCCGATCGGCCAGCCCCTGCCCGATCTCCTGCCCACCGCTGCCGAACTGTCTGCCGATACAGACGACAATGTGCTTTTCCATCCTGCAAGCCCTCCTGTTCAATGCGTGCTTTGACGGCGCATCCGGTTCTTTTGTACAAAGTATATCATATCCGCATGGATTTTTCCAGTGTTTTTGTTTGATTTTTCCGCTTGTTTGCCGTATAGTAAAATAAATATTGAATTGAAGGAACGGAGGCATGCTCCATGATCGTCGGCGTCGGCGTCGATCTCACTCAGATCCATCGGGTTGAAAAGAGCCTCGGGCGGCCGGGCTTTTGGCGGCGCGTTTACGGGGAACGCGAGCGCGCGCTGCTGGAACAAAGCCCTCGGCGCGTCGAGCGCGCGGCGGCGGCGTTCGCCGCGAAAGAGGCGTTCGGCAAGGCGCTGGGCACGGGGCTCTTTCACGAGTTTTCACCCTGCGAGGCCGAGGCGCTGCGGGACGAGCGGGGCGCGCCGTACTTCGCGTTTTCGGGCCGCGCGGCGGCGCTGATGGTCCGGCGCGGGCTGACGGCGCATTTGTCCCTGACGCACGAGGGCGGCTTCGCGGCAGCGTTCGTTGTGTTGGAGTGTGTCGAAGCCGGCCGGATGGTGCCGCATTCCGGCGAGGATGATTAAACCGCCCGCATTGGGGGAAAGCTGTATTTGCCGGACGATTCCGGCGGATACAGCTTTTTCGCAAGGAGGTTTTTGATTGGAGCATAAGGAGGTAAAGCGCGGCGAGGTGTTTTACGCAGACCTGAGCCCTGTTGTCGGCAGCGAGCAAGGCGGCGTGCGCCCCGTACTTATCGTGCAGAACGATGTGGGCAACCGCCACAGCCCCACAGTGATTGCGGCGGCTATCACATCGAAGCAGGATAAGACGAACCTTCCGACGCACATTGATGTAAAAGCGGGCACTGGCGGCCTAACGAAGGACAGCGTGGTGCTGCTCGAACAGGTGCGCACACTGGATAAGCGGCGCCTGCGCGAGCGCGCGGGCCAGATCGGGCCCGACGTACAGCGCCGCGTGGACGAAGCGCTCGGCGTCAGCTTCGGGCTGGAAAGCTATTGACGGCAAAGCGGGAAAGAGCGCATGCGAAAGGGCGGCCGCCCGGAATGTCTCCGGGCGGCCGCCCTGCTGTGCTGCTTTGAGAGAGCGGCCTTTTCGGCCGCGGCCGGACGATCCGCCCGGCGGGCGGCATCTCCGGACAAAACCCGCCATGCCGGGCTTCCGGCAAGGGTTTATTCCTCCGGGATCAATACGCCATAGCCGCCGTCCCTGCGGCGGTAGACGGCGTGTACCTCGTCCGTGTCCGCGTCGCGGAAAAGGAAAAAGGCATGGCCGAGCATATTCATCTCGAGGATGGCTTCCTCGACGGTGCTGGGCTTGCAGGAGAAATGCTTTTCGCGGATCACGCTGTATTCCTCTTCCGTTTCCTCCTCATGGGCGGCGACGGCAAATTCCTCGACAGCGGGCTGGTAGACGCGGTTCTCCAGCTTTTTACGGTTCTTGACGATGCGGCGCGTCAACAGCTCCTGCGCAGCCTCAAACGCGTCCTCCATGCGGTCTGCCGATTTTTCGGCGCGGCATGTAAAGCCCTTATCCTTTACCGTGATTTCCACGGTTTGCCAGTCCTTTTCGACGGTCACCGTAACATTGGCCTCCGCGTTGTCAGAAAAGAACTTGTCCAATTTCGCGAGCTTCTTTTCCACACGCTCCACAAACGCGTCCTTCAGGCCAACCTTCCGTCCGGTACATGTAACCTTCATACGCCAAGCCTCCTTCAGCTTCGGAGCGGCGCTCCCGCCGGCCCCGGTTTATTGCCCACGCGCCTGAAAAGCAGGCTTTCCGGGCGGCGGCTCCAGCCGCGTTCCGGAACCTTCCATTCTTCAGATGCGTTATTTATATTGTAAACCTTTGCCCGGCTTTTTACAAGGGAATTTGTTGATTTTTTCCAAAATATTCATGAAAACAAAGGGTTTCTTTTGTTATAGTAACAGACTCACCCCCTCCCGGCCGGAAGAGGGTGAATTGTATGCATTTTCCTACGCGGCGTCCTGAGCCGCTTTACTTGCCACTGATCTGATACTCTACAGGTATTTTATACGAATCCGCTCTCTTTTCACCTCATGACCTGCAGCGATTTCACACGAATCCAGCCACTTTTTGCTTCTTACATAATAGATCACACCCGAAGCCACTTCGACAGATAATGCAGCGGCCACGATGAGCCCGACGTTCAGCCAAAAAGAATACATACCATTCACCTCCATAATAGGCACATATATTTTGTGACCGTTGTCCAAGCTTTCGCCATACGTTTTGCGCGCCGCGCTTTATTTTCTATGCGGCGTCCGCCGCCGCTTTGTTCGGCTTGATCCGCCGCGAGACATACAGCGATACAGCAAGCGCCGCCGGGGCGAAGAGGAGCACCAACACAATCTCCAGCCACGCCCAGAAATTGCGGTACAGGGTGTACGAGACAAAGCCGCCGGTACGCGGGACGCTGCCCAATTCCCGCGCCGGGTAACGGTACCGCCCGGGGTGGAAATCGCTGCCGTCAAACGCGAGGATCTTCTGCGCGCCGTCCGCCGTCTCCAGCACAAAAATCCCCTGATTGAACTGTCTGTCGTACGTGCTCATGACGACGTTCGCGTCCCGGTACTCCTCCCCGAACACCGCCGGGTCGCCGGAATAGCCAAACTGGAACACGCCAAAATGGAAAATCAGATAGATCACGGCGACAACGCCTAAAACGAACGCCAGCACACCCGCGAGGGGCGCAAGAATCTGTTTCGGACGGAGGTCCTGCATCATATTCCCCGCGTTCGGATGCCAGGAAGGGCGGATCAGCGCGGGCACCGTCCCGTCCGGGGACAGGTCCCGCCGCGCGGGCGCGCTGGGGGGCAGATCATGCGGCCGCGGGTTCCACGAGAATTTTTTCACTGACATACAGACTCGCTCCTTTCTTCAAGATTGGGAATGATTGATAAGCCATCCGATTCAACCATTACCCTTGGCTTTCTATTAATTAAGGGAACCAATATAAACCCATCGGAACCACCTTTGCCTTTCCGGTCAGAAAACAGCCATCTTGCTAATATTAGTATACAATAGTCTCGTATATCTGTCAATACATTTTACTGATTCTGCAATTTTTTGTGATATTTGACCAAATTTTTGCCATGCATTTTTGCGCGCCGCGCGGTTTTCTATGCGGCGTCCGCCGCCGCTTTGTTCGGCTTGATCCGGCGCGAGAGGAACACCGAAATGCCCCAGACCACAGGGAGATAGAGAAACACCGACGCGGCCTCCAGCCCCGCCCAGAAATTGAAGCCCGAGCCGTATTCCGGGACGTCCGGCAGCTCCCGCGGGGCATGGTACCAGCCGGGGCGAATCAGCTCGCTGCCGTCGAGCGCGAGGACGCGCCGCGCGCCGTCCGCCGTCTCCAGCACGAGAATTTCCTGCTTTGTATTGCTGTCGCGCCGCCGCATTGTGACGGTCGCGCCCTGATATTCCGCCCCGAGCGACGCCGGATTTCCGTCAAATTGAACATTGAACACCACATCGTGGAAAACGAAATAGATTGCGGCAAGGCTGACAGCGGCGAACGCCAGCACGCCCGCGAGGGGCAGGAAAATCTGTTTCGGGCGGACGCGCTGCGCGGGATGTCCCGCGCCTGAGCGCAGGGAACGGCGGTCGAGTGTGAACGCCTCGTCCATCCATTTGGGCGCGGCGTCCGGCGATTCGTTCATCCAAGCGGGCACGGCGTCGGACGGCTCCCCTGCCTGCTTGCCCTTGCGGCGCACAAACACCCAAACCAGAATTTCCACACCGAGCAGCGCAAGCGGAATCAGGCCGGACAGCCTTTCGGCCGCGCCCGGACCGCCGCCGCCCGAGAAAAATGTTTGCTGAAGCTGATTGCCTTCGTCAATTTGAATTTCCGCCGTGGAGGAAAATACATGAACCATGCAGGAAAACGGGCGCTCCTCAGGAACCGCCACGGTCTGCTCCGGCAAATAGCGGACACGGTCGGCAAAAAAGCCGCTGTCCTCCATGACGAGCAGGCGCGTTTCGCCCGCCGCCGTCCGCACCAAAAGATAGCGGCCGGAAAGGATACGGGGGTCTCTTTCGCTGACGCTCAAAACCTTGGCGCCCCGATATTCCTCTCCCAGCAGGGCGGGGTCGCCGTCCAGCGGGAAGGTGAACACAAATTGGTACAGGCACCCGTACACCGCGGCGAAATTGAGCGCGAGCAGTAAAAGCAGCGCCAGCGCGAACAATACTATTTTTTGCAGTTTCATTGCGTCATCCTCCTCTTTTCCGTGTTTGTGTGAAAGCCTGTCGGGCCATTCTCGGCCTTCCTTTTGAGTAAGCCCTGAACAAATCGCAGCGCGCGCATCGACGGCCGCGCGTTTTGTGCAAAAGGAAAACGCTTTTTCCTCTTTTCTTCTCCCGGAAAATGCGGTATGATAAGCATATACGACGCACTCGCCCCTTATGGGACGCGGCCGCGAAGCAGCAAAAAGACAATCAGAAAGGGAGATCTGTTCCATGAAAGTAATTGTGACAAACAGCTACGACGAAACCTGCGCCGTCATCGCGGGCATGATCCGGGACCTCGTCAACGAAAAGCCCGACGCGAAGCTCGGCCTTGCCACCGGCGGCACGCCCGTGCCCATCTATCAGAAGCTGATCGAGATGAACAAGGCGGGCGAGGTCGATTTCTCCCGCGTGCGCACCGTCAATTTGGACGAATACTGCGGCATCCCCGGCACGCACGATCAAAGCTACCGCTATTTTATGGACACCAACCTGTTCGACCACATCAACATCGACAAGGCCAATACCTATGTGGCCAGCGGCATGGGCGACGCCGAGGCCAACGCCCGCGCGCTGGAGGAGAAGGTGCGCGAGGGCGGTGTGGCCGATTTACAGCTGCTGGGCATCGGCAACAACGGACATATCGCGTTCAACGAGGCGGGCGATCACCTTGTCTCCGTCGCGCATATCGAAAAGCTGACGGAAAGCACCATCAACGCGAACGCGCGCTTTTTTGAGAAAAAGGAGGATGTGCCCACCACGGCCATCACGATGGGCATGGGCGATATCCTCGCGGCCAAAAAGGTCGTGCTGGCGGCCACGGGCCTCGCGAAGGTATCGGCCATCCGGGGCCTTGTGATGGACGACGTCATCATCACGCAGAACCCCTCCACGCTGCTGAAGCTGCACGCGGACGCCGTCGTCGTGATCGACCGCGAGCTCGCCGACGCCGTGGGGTATAAAAGCTGATTTTCCTTTCCACGCGCATAATGTGTAACAGGATGCCGCGTCCATTGGGGTCCAGCCTGTTGAAAAGGTGAAAATCCTGTTTGCATGCACGGACATGTGCCGGGCATGCAAACACTTCTACAGCAAAAAGG
>CANRZX010000075.1 GCA_947644575.1 uncultured Clostridia bacterium
TCCAAAGGCCAACCGCCGCGCAGCGGCGGCTCTTAGGCCGTCGGAAAAGAGAACTGAGGGAAACCAATAAGCGACTGCGCAGCGTAGCGGAGCACAAAGCGTTTGGTGTCCCTCAGAGCCCGTTCGGGCTCTTACAGCTCAAGATAATCCCGCATCACTGCGGCCGCCTCGGAGAAATCGTGTGCTCCGCGCCCGTCCTTCAGGCCGGTGCGCAGCAGGTCCAGCGCGCCGTCCAGCGCGAACGCCGGGCAGTTGAGATCCTCGTACAGGCGCTTGACATAGCCCAAATCCTTCAGGCCGAAGGCCAGCGCGAAATCTAAGCGGTAGTCGCGATCCTTCACCTTCTGCCCGTAGAACTGGAACACGCCGCAGTTGGTTTTCTGCTCGCAGATGATGTCAAACAGCTTCTGCGTGTCTAAGCCGAGCTTTTCCATCAGCGGGAACATCTGCGAATAGGTGACCGCATACATCAGTCCGGTGAAATTCAGCGCCAGCTTGACAAGGTGGCCGCTCCCGGCCTCGCCGATGTAATCCGCGCGGCTGGTGAACGCCTCAAAAATGGGAAGGCTGGCCTTGAAGTCCTCTTCGTCGCCGCCCACGGTGACGGAGATCGTGCCCTCGGCTGCCATCGCGGGATTCCCCATCAGCGGCGCGTCCAGCAGGATGCCGCCGCGCTCCTTGAACGCCGCGTGCAGCTTTTTGGTGGAGAGCGGATAGCTGGTGGACAGGTCGATCACCGTTTTCCCCTTTACGCCGCAGGCAAAAAAGGTTTCGCACATAGCCTCAACCTGTACCGAGGACGGCAGCGACAAAAGCACCGCCTCGCTGCGCCGGAACAGCGCGGCGGGGTCCGCCGACAATTCGGCTTTTCCCTGAAAATACTCCATCGCCTCGGCGCTGACGTCATACACCGCCACCTCGTGGCCGCGCCGGATAAAATTCTCGCACACGCCGCGACCCATGCGGCCCAAACCGATAAACCCAATTTTCATACTGAACACGGCTCCTTTTTCGTTATGTTGATAGCTGCCGCAAGAGGCCGGACGTCCCCTTGGAACAATTTTATTCTATCAGGCGGGCCCCGCTTTGTGTGCAAGAATCTTCACCAAAAATATCGCTTTCACAAGAAGCCTTGTGTGAAATAAATAACAAATAAAACAATCCTATGAAATATTATAAAGAATCAACGATATTTGTATAATTCGCATAAAAGCGGAAGATATTTGATGTGAAAACCGTAAAATTGACAAAAAAACGGCCCTCGTGCTACAATTTTTCCGGAGCGGAGGGATACCCTTTTGGGCGGCAGTATGAACCGATCCTCCGGAACACAGAATAAAAGTAAGGAAGGGACGTCAAAATGAGCCTTCACATTGAAAACGAATTTTTTACCGCGCGGGTTTTGACACGCGGCGCAGAGCTGTGCTCTTTGCGCCGCAAGGCGGACGGGGCCGAGCTGATCTGGCAGGGGGACGAGCGCTATTGGGGCGCGCACGCCCCGCTGCTTTTCCCCGTCACGGGCAAGCTGAAGGACCTGCGCTTCGAGCGGGACGGAAAAGCCTACGAGCTGCCGCCGCACGGCTTCGCCAAGGAGCGGGAATTCGAGGTGCTGGGCCATACGCGCGACAGCGCCTCGCTCGTCCTGCGCTCCGACGAGGAGACGCTGCAGCAATATCCGTTCCCCTTTTGCCTGACCTGCACCTTCACCCTGACCGAAACCGGGATCGCTGTCACCCGGAGCGTAAAAAACACAGGCGGCGCGGAGATGCTCTTTTCCATCGGCGAGCATTTGGGGCTTTCCCTGACGCCCTGGGCCGATTCTCTGGAAGCGTGTGAGCTGGTATTCCCTGCGCCGCAAACCGCCTCGAACTGGCGGCTGGACAAGGGCCTGTTAGACGTCCGGGAGCCGTATTTGGACGGCGCGCGGACCCTGCCGCTGTCGAAGGAGCTGTTCCGGGCCCGCGGCTGTTTAGTTCTTCAGGGGCTCGACGCTCCTTGGACGGCGCTCCGGGCGCGGGGTGCGCAAAAGGGCGCGCGCGTTTCCATCGGGGGATTTTCGGCCTTAGTGGTCTGGTCCCCCGACAACGAAGGGCAGTTTGTCTGCGTAGAGCCGTGGCAAGGCCTGCCGTCCGAAGCGCGCGGCGGCTATGATTTGGCCCGGCGTCCCTGCATCCGCCGCCTGCCCGCCGGGGAGGAATACGCGTACACCATCACGGTCGAGGCGGAATGATCCGGCCGCCCTAAGGGGCGTTCCCGCCTTTTCCGAGAGCGGGACGGCGCGCCGGCGCGGCCGGATCACAAAAACCCGCCGGGCCTCCGCATGGCTTCGTTTTTGACCGGGAAGGGAGGTGCTTTTCTTGCAACGCGGAACCACCCCCTATCAAAGCCACTTTTATAAAAAAGTGCTGTCCCTTCTGTTTTTCGGCATCTCCGTGCTGATGCTGCTGGTGTCGTTCGGCACCTTCTATGTCTTTTTCCGCTACTATGTCAATACGTTGTCCGATTCCACGCTGCAAAATTCCGCCTATGTGCGCGCCAATTTGAACAACCAGCTTCAGGACGTCTCCCTTGTCACGGACGGCATGTATTTGGAAAGCGGGATCCATCAGCTGCTCACCCATCCCTCGCCGGAAAATCAGGCGCTGTTTCAGGCGCATTACGCGCAGCACAAGTTCTCCAATTCCAATTTTATCTGCCAGATCGACTTGTTTGATTTTCACCATAACCGGTATGTATACTACAATTCCGCCGCGCTGACACACAGCTTCCTGTCGCCGCCGGGGCTATTCGAGCGGGACTGGATGGAACGCGTCCGCGATTTAGGCGGCCGGATCCTGTGGGTAGACGGGCTTGAAATTTCTCCCAAGGCGTCCCATTTAATCTTCGCCATGCGCCTTGTCAAGAACGCCAATTCCAACCAGCCGGTGGGCGTGGCGGTTGTCAGCGTCCTGAAGCGAATGGTATCCGACAGCCTGAGCGGGTACACCTCCGCCGCCACGCAGATCTATGTGGCGGACGAAACAGGGCGGATCGTTTTAGCGCAGGAGCATGCGCAGACGCCGGACGGTCAGCCGGTACAGCTGCTGGATATGGCCCGGGTCACGGACGCGGAGGGCTATTACACCTCGTTCCCGGACAGCGTGCTGACGGTCTACTCCTTAGAGCCCCGCGTCGGCTGGTATGTGGTGCAGGTCATGCAGATGCCCACATTTTTCATGTTCTTCAGGCAGCTCGCCGGCTCGATGCCCATCGTGGCCGCCGTGGTGCTGGCGCTCGCGGCGCTGTTTTCCTGGTTTTTGTACCGCGCGGTTTCGAGCCCGATTCTGATGCTGGTGGAATGTATGCGGAGCCTGGAAACGCTGGACTTTACGCCTCCCGATTTAGATGTGGCGCGCACGGACGAGATCGGCTATCTGAACCGCAGCTACCTGCTGCTCCTGGATGAATTGGGGCGCCTGTTCCAAAATCTGGTTCAGGAGCAGAACGCGAAGAAAAACGCCGAGTTAGAGGCTTTACGCGCACAGATCCACCCTCATTTTCTTTACAACACGCTCACGGTGGTGCGATTTCTGATCGATATGAAGCAGAACCAAAGCGCCAGCGAGGTGCTGATCTGCCTGATTAAGCTGCTGAAAATCAATTTGGACCCCAAGCGCGCGCTACTGACCGTGGACGAGGAGTTGGAATACCTGCGCAATTATCTACTGATCCAGAGCCACCGCTACGACAATTTTACGGTTTGCTACGAGGTTGACGAGGGCGCGCGGGCCTGCCTGATCCCAAGGCTTCTCATCCAGCCTCTGGTGGAAAACAGCCTGTTTCACGGGCTGAAAAACGGCAGCCTCCGTGGCGGCATCCACGTTGGGATCCGCCGTACCCAAAGCACGTTGTCTGTGCAGGTGCGCGACGACGGCTGCGGCTTTCCGCCCGGCTTTGACCTGGCCAACGCCAACACCAACGCGCAGCGCCACAACGCGAGCATCGGGCTTCGCAACGTAAACGACCGGCTGTGCCTGCATTACGGCCCCGACGCCGCGCTGCGGATCGACAGCGCGCCGGGCGAGGGCGCATGCGTCTCGTTTGAAATCCCATTGGAGGAATAACAGTATGCTCCATCTTTTGATCGTGGACGACGATGTGATCGTGCGCAAATGGCTGCGCTTGGTGTTCCAGCCGTACCCCGAGGAATTTGCGGTAGCCGGCGCCGTCGCCAACGGGCGCGAGGCGCTGGAGCTTTGCCGCGCGCAGCCGGTAGACGTCGTTATTACGGATATGATTATGCCGGACATGGACGGCATGTCCTTTATTCAGGCGCTGCGGGAGTTCGATTTGGACACGCAGGCAATCATCCTGTCCAATTACGCGGATTTCTCACTCGCGCAGAAGGGGATGTCCTTCGGCGCGGCCGAATATCTGCTGAAGGGCGAGATCACGGAGGAGGAGCTTCTGGCCGTCACTCGGCGCGTGGGCAAAAAGGCTGCCTCGGCCGGAAAAGAATCGGAGTCCCTTTTTCTGGGCCTGACGTCCCGGCAGGTCAACCGGCTGCTGATGGGCAGCGCGCCGGAGCAGGCGAAAAGTTTTGACGCCGCGCTGGCCGCCGAGGGCAGCGTGATCTGGTGCGTCGTGTTCAGTCAGGACACCGGCCCGTTTCCGGCACGGGCCGACGGCTCGGCGATGGGCGCCGAATGGGCCCGGCAGCTTGCGTCCTTCCTCCAGGACGCGCAGCTGCCCGGCCCGGTTTACGTGATCGCGGATCATATTGCCGTGGCACTGATCCTGATGCGGGACACGGCCGGAGACGCCGGCGCGTTTTTCGAACGGCGGATCAAGCTTTTGCCGTGCCGGTCGTCTCAGCCGTCCTTTTCCGTGGGGACGGACGGCCCCGTGGCCAGCGCGGCCCAGTTGGAGCAGGCGTTCGCCCACGCGTGCGGCGCGATCCGTTGGCGCTTTTTGTCCGGGCCCGGCTCCGTCTGCCCATATGAACCGCCCAAGGGGCAAAGCAGGCAGGCCGACCTGCGCGAGGAGACGCGGACCGTGCGGAAATTGATTCAGGGCGGGGAGCTGTACCGTCTGAAAAAGCTGCTGGAGCGCGTATGTGCCCGAAGCGGACAGTACACGGCCGAGGACATCGACCACCTGCGCAGACTGTTCAACATCGCGGCGGAATCCCTGATCCACTATACGCTGATCTATTGCCGCGAAGCGGGGGAAACGCAGCTTCAGGGGATCAACCCAATGGCGGAGATCGGCGGCATGCTGTTCCTGAGCGACATCATGGCGTGGATGGACCGTCTCATCGACGCCTGCCACGGCCTTTTGCAGAACAGCGCGAATGACGACAACATGCACCGAGTGCTCGCGTATATGGAGCAGAACTATATGAATAATCTGACGCTCAACCAGATTTCCGAGGTCGCCGGCTTCAGCCCCAATTACTTCTGCAACCTCTTCAAGGAATGCACCGGAAAAAGCGTCAGCGCCTACCTTACCGATCTGCGCATCCAGCGCGCGAAGCAGCTACTCACCGCCACAAATAAAAGCGTCAATTTGGTGGCCGGGGAGGTAGGATACGAATCTCCCAGCTATTTTATCAAAGTATTCAAGGATGTGACGGGCGTCACGCCCAACCATTTCCGCCGCGCCAACCGATAATGCGCCACATGCCGTGAAAAGACGGAACACAGGCCGCAGCCATCAATAGCGGATGCTTCGCATACGCTTTTGACGGCCGCGGCTCGCTGTTTTCTCTCAGGGATAAAGTAGTATTTTCCAGAAAAAAGTTTTACCTTTTTGCCTTCCCCCTTGGGGGAAGATGGCATTTGCAAAGCAAATGACGGATGAGGGGAAGCTTCCATACGCACAATTTTATCGGAAAAATTTATCCTCTTAGCCTTCCCCCTCGGGGGAAGGTGTCGCGGCGGAACGCCGTGACGGATGAGAAGAAACTTCCGTACGCACAATTTTTTCATAAAACACTTGACCTTCCCCCTGCTGGAGGGTATAAACTGAATATAATCAATCCAAGCATACCAAGAAAGGACGTGACAATATGACAGCGGGTTTATGGGCGATGGGCGGCATAGCGGTGCTTTTCCTTGTATTGCCGCCGGCGGTGATGTTTTTTCTGAAAGCGCACGGCGGGCGCTGGCTGGATTTTTTCACAGGAGCCGGGATCTTTTTCCTGTTCGCGATGGTGCTGGAGTCGATCCTGCACAACGTCGTCCTGCTGGCGACACCGCTGGGCGCGGTGCTTCAAAGCAATATCTGGCTGTATGGACTGTACGGCGGTCTTGCCGCGGGCATCTTTGAGGAAACCGGGCGCCTTGTGGCCTTCCGCTTTCTGCTGAAGAGCCATCGTTCTCGCATCACGGCGCTGGGCTACGGCATCGGACACGGCGGATGTGAGGCGATCCTGCTGCTCAGCGTAACCTATCTTTCCAATATCGCACTGATGGCCGCCGCGCGGTCGGGCGAAGCGCTTCCGCAGGAGGCGCAGGCCGTGGCGGCGCAGCTGGCTGCCCTGCCCGCCGCGACCTTTTTGTGGGCGGGGCTGGAGCGCGTCTCCGCGATCGCGCTGCACATAGCCCTCTCCGTGCTCGTGTTCACAGCCGTGACGCGGCCCGGCAGGCGCGGTTTGTTCTTCGCGGCGGTCGCGCTGCACGCGGCGATGGACTTTATCGCGGTGGTCTGCAACGCGTATTTCCCGCTCGTGGCGACGGAGCTTTTGGTCGCGGTGTTCGCGGCGCTCACCGTGTGGCTCGCCGTGAGAATTTATCAAAAGCTGCCGGAGCACGCCGAGGGGGAGGCCGCGGCTTAGTGTCGATTCAAAAGTTCTTTGGCGTACCGTCTCATTTTTCCCCTTGAGTAAGCACTGATTAAATTGACGTGTCAGATCGGCAAGCAAATTTTCCGTCTGTTGAAGGTGAAAAATCGCAGGAATACTTGGTGTATTTCAAGATTTTGAGACAAAAACAGACGGAAAAGATGCCGCCAGATGTGCGCGGCGATTTATTCAGTGCCTACTTGAGGGAAGCTTTGCAAAACGCGCATCATGAGGGCAAAACGGGGGTCTTCGGCATGAAAATCAACGAGGTAGAGGCGCTTGTTGGCATCACGAAAAAGAACATCCGCTTTTACGAGGAAAAGGGCCTGCTCTCGCCGGGGCGGAACAGCGAGAACGGCTATCGGGATTACGGCGCGGACGAGGTGGCCATGCTGCGGCGCGTCAAGCTGCTGCGCAAATTGGGCGTGCCGATTGAGGAAATCCGCCGCATGCGCGAGGGCGCGCAGACCGTGGGCGACGGCCTGCGCCGCCATCTCGTTACGCTCGAACGTGAACGGCGCAATTTAGACGAGGCCGTGCGGCTGTGCGCGCTGCTGCAGGACAGGGAAATCCCGCTCGCCGAGCTGGACGCCGAGAGCGTTCTGCAGGAGATCGAGGCGCTTGAACGCGCGGGCACCACGTTCCACGACCAGCGAAAGTGGGACGTCCGCACCCGCTATGTGGCGCCCGTCGCCATCGCGGCGGGGTTCGTGCTTTTGCTGGCGGCGCTGATCGGCCTGATCGTATGGAGCGCGCTGACGGACCCGGGGAATATGCCGCCCCTGCTGCTGGTTGTGGCCGTCGTCGCCGTGCCCGGGCTGCTGATCGTCGGCATTCTATACGCGCTTGTGCTGCGCGTCCGCGAAATCGGAAAGGGGGAAATGGACGATGCGAAACGGTACTGACAAACGCGGCAAAAAGCTTGCCGCCATTGTGGCCGCCGCGGCCGTGGCGGTGTTCCTGCTGTTTTACGGGGGCTTCCCGCTGGCGGTGATGTGGGGCCTCGCGTCACAGGAAACGCTCGCGCGGCTGGCGACAGCGCCGGTGGCGCTGCTGGCCGCCGTGACCGTCGCGGCTGTTGTGGGCATCGCGCTCGCGCTGCACGAGCGCCTGCGGGAGATCGACAGGGGGGAAGAGGATGAAGCCAAAAAATACTGAGCCGCAGACGGAGCGCCAGCGCGCCCTGCGCAGGGGCGCTGTCAGAAGCGCCGTTTTCCACACGGCAGTGCAGCTCGTCTCGGCGGCCGTCGTGCTCTGGGTGCGCGCCGGCCTGGACCCGGCGGGCTTTCTCGCGAAGCTGCTGCTCGTTATCATTGTGCTGGACATCGGAGGTATTCTTCCGGTCTGGATCAGCCTGAAAGCAAGGCTGAAAGAAATTGAAGGAGGAGAAGAGGATGCTGCTGCTCAATATTGACCACATTCCCGGCAGGGAGATTGAGGCGCTCGGGATCGTCAAGGGGACGGTCGTCCAATCGAAAAACTTTGGCAAGGACTTCATGGCCGGCATGAAGACGCTGGTGGGCGGCGAGATCACCGGCTACACCGAAATGCTCATCGAGGCGCGCCAGATCG
Source organism: uncultured Clostridia bacterium (assembly GCA_947644575.1). Taxonomy (GTDB): domain Bacteria; phylum Bacillota; class Clostridia; order Oscillospirales; family Ruminococcaceae; genus Ruthenibacterium. Next base: position 8,396 of record CANRZX010000075.1, read on the forward strand.
CGACCAAGCGCATGGTCGACGAGGCCGAGGCGCTCGGCGCGGACGCCGTAATCAATATGCGCTACGGCTCGTCGTCGGTGATGCAGGGCGCGGCCGAGGTGATCGCCTACGGCACGGCGGTGCGCTGCAAGTAAAAAATAAAATGGCAGCAGGGGCGGCCCGCGCAAAGCGGGCCGCCCCTATTGCTGTCCGGTTTTCCGAACATGCGGAAAATGATGGCTTAGGCGTTCTCCTTTTTCTGCCCCGCGTTCCAGTTGTCGATGAAGGCGACAACCTCCTTGTCGTTATAGAACGCGTATACGCCGATCGCGCACGCGAGACAGACGGCGGCGATCAGCGCCGTCATGCGCACGCCGCCCGCCGTGGGGTAGCTGTCGGTCGAGCCGAGGTACATCGTGTACGACACAATGGCCGTCACGCCCGCCTGAGACAGCTTTGTCACGAACTGGCGCGCCGCCACGAACATCCCGGCGCGGTCCTCGCCCGTTTTGATGCGGTCATACTGCGCCATATCGGCGAACGCCGAGGGCGGCAGGATGTTGGTGCACGCGATGGGGAACGCCACGCACACGCCGATCAAAATCGCCACGACGACGTCGCCCGTCACCGCGCCCTCGCCCGCGAGCGAGCGCAGAAAGCCCGCGCCGAGCGGCTGCGTGCTGATGGCGCGCGAGAGCGGCGCGTGGAAGTAAATGCCGAGGTAGATGAACACGTAGGCCACGCACGCCGCCAGCAGCAGCGGCTTCTTGCCGATTCGGCGCACGAGCGCGTTCACCAGCGGATAGGTGCAGATGCCCACGACGATGCTGATGGCCAGCACGATGGTGGCGAAGCTCTCGTTCAGGCCCAGCAGCGTGTCCACATAGAACAGCAGCGCGCCGTTGAAGAACGCGAAGCCCGCCTGCATGATGAGGTAGCCGACCGTCATCACCGCGAAATTGCGGTAGGCCAGCGTCGTCTTCAGGCTTTGCAGCAGCGGCATGTAGCAGCTTTTGCCCGCGACGTATTCCCGCTCGTTGATGAGGAACGACGGGATGATCGCGCACGCCGCGCCGATGACGGCGAAAATGCCCAGCGACGCGCGCCACGCCCAGACGGCCTCCAGCCCCGCGCCGCGGAACACGCCGACCATCACCGGCAGTACGTAGATCACCGCGCTGCCCAGCACGAACATCAGCGAGTTAAGCGTATAGAAGAACACGCGGCGGCGCGTGTCGGTGACGATCTCCTGCTGGAGCGCCATGTACGGCACGCAGTACAGCGTCGACGCCATGTAGTAGGCCAGCAGCATCACGGCCACCCAGATCACGTTCCCGACGCTGACGGAGCCGCTGGGCGGGAAAAAGATCATCAGGCAGGTGACGGCGTAGGGCACGGCCGCCCAGCGCATGAACGGGATGCGCCGCCCCTTGGGCGAGGCGCTGCGGTCGCTCATGCTGGCAACCCACGGGTCGGTGACGGCGTCGAACACGACGCCCGCGCCGCGCAGCAGGCCCATCATCCCGGCGGGCAGCAGCAGCGGCAGGCCGGACGACGGCGTAACGTTGAAGAATTTCAGAGTGTACGTGACGATCAGCCCGCCCAACACAGCGCGGGCGAATTCGCCAAGGCACAGCCCGGTCATCCGGGCGGTGGAGAGCTGTTTTTTCATAAGGTCCTCTTTTCTGTCGGTGGATGGGCAATGGCGCGGGCGGACAAGGCGTCCGCCGCAAAGCAAGCCGTCGCCGGAAATGCGCTTTCCTGTCAAATATTTTCCGTCCGGCACCACTGCAGTAATTTCTCGCGCAGGAGCTTTTTGTATTTTTCCGGCTCCTCGCGCATCGGGCCGTGGGCGGAGTGCTCGAACCAGATCAAATCCTTGTCGGGCGCGGTGATGGCGTTGTAATAATCCTCGACCAGCGCGCTGGGCGTGTTGTTGTCGTGCGCGCCCTGGAAGATGTAGTACGGCATCTCGAACTGAGTGCATTCGCGGGGAAAATCGCATTGGATGGTCGAGGGCCACATATAGGTCAGACACTTTTTGTAGCCCAGCGCGAGGCCAATTTTATCCGTGAACGTAAACTCGTGGCTTTTCAGCAGCGGCAGCGCGGTATCCGACCAATACGTCCCCTTTTTCATCGAGTGCCCGCCGTATTTTTTCATGATGCGCCGCTGCGCCATCATGCCATCGAACACCTCGCGGTAGCAGCCGTTGACCGGGCGGCCGATGCGCTCGAGCGTGGCGACGGCCTCGGCGTCGCCGGCCTTTGTGGCCTCGGCCATCGCGAAATCGTAGCCGATCTCCTCGTTCAGCGTGCCGTTTACCATCTGCCCGCTGCCCACGTAACCGGCGATATGCTGCGGGTGGCGGCTGCACAGGTAGGTGCCCAGCTCGGTGCCCCAGCTGCCGCCCCAAACGAACAGCTTTTCCTTGCCGAGCGCTTCGCACAGATATTCCACGAGCTCGGCGGCGTCGGAGATCAACTGCTCCAAATTCAGCGTTTCCTTTTTGACGCCCCAATAAGAGCCGCCCGTGCCGCGCTGATCCCACGCGACGATGGTGAACGCGTCGCACAAATCGCTGTCGCGCGTCATCACGCCGTCGCGGTTGCTGATGCCCGGCCCGCCGTGCAAAAACAGCAGCACGGGATTCTCCAGCCTTTCGCCCCGGATATGGATCTTTTGCCGCACCCCGCCGAGGGGCACCTTGCGGATCTCGTCAATCGCGTATGCCATGCAGGTTCCTCCTTTTTTCTCCCTGATAAAAAAAGCCCCGCTTTACGGGCGGGGCTTTTGAAATGCTATGGCTTAGTTCAGGATGGCGAGCTCGCTCTCCGGATCGAACAGGTGCAGCTTTTTCGTGTTGATCGCAACCTTCACGTCGCTGCCGTTCTTCGCGGTGCTGGTCGGGTTGACGCGCGCCGTCATCTTGTAATCCTTGTACTCGAGGTACAGATAGATCTCGGAACCCATCAGCTCGGACACCTCGACGTGCGCGGTGAGCGTCGCGTCCTTGTGCTTGGCCATGAACTCGTCGTCGTCCTTGATGTCCTCGGGACGGATGCCGGCCTTGATCTTCTTGCCGACATACTCGGGCAGCTTAGAGGTATCCTTCGACGGATCGATCAGCAGCTTGTCGCCGCCGAGGTCGACAAAGTAGTTGCCACCCTCTTTGATGAGCGTCGCGTCGAGGAAGTTCATCTGCGGGCTGCCGATGAAGCCGGCGACGAACATGTTGCACGGATAATCGTACAGGTTCTGCGGCGTATCCACCTGCTGGATCAGGCCATCCTTCATAACGACGATGCGGTCGCCCATCGTCATGGCCTCGGTCTGGTCGTGGGTAACGTAGATGAACGTGGTGCCCAGCTTCTGGTGCAGCTTGATGATCTCAGTGCGCATCGAGGTACGCAGCTTCGCGTCGAGGTTGGACAGCGGCTCGTCGAGCAGGAACACGGCCGGGTTACGGACCATCGCGCGGCCCAGCGCGACACGCTGGCGCTGGCCGCCGGACAACGCCTTCGGCTTACGGTCGAGCAGGTGCTCGATGTCCAGCACGCGGGCGGCCTCGCGCACGCGCTTCTCGATCTCGTCCTTCGGCGTCTTGCGCAGCTCAAGGCCAAACGCCATGTTCTTGTAAACCGTCATATGCGGATACAGCGCGTAGTTCTGGAACACCATCGCGATGTCGCGATCCTTCGGGGGAACGTCGTTCACCAGACGGTCGCCGATGTACAACTCACCCTTGGAGATCTCCTCCAGACCGGCGATCATGCGCAGGGTGGTGGACTTGCCGCAGCCAGACGGGCCGACCAGAATGATAAACTCCTTGTCCTCGATCTCAAGGTTGAAATCGGAAACCGCGGTGACATCGCCCGGATAGATCTTGTAGATGTTCTTCAAGCTGATGCTTGCCATGAGAACCAACCTCCATTAAATTTGGATTTTATTGACATGACTTGACGGAGCATCCCGTCGATACTATAATCATAACAGAACCTTCCGCGAATTGAAATGGTAAAATATTGATATGGAGTGGAGATTATTGCTGTTTGATCCGACATCCGTCTGCGCGCCGGTGTTCTGCCGCGAGTCCGTGGACGGGGAGCGTGCCGTTTTCCCATCCGCGCCGTTTTCGGTGGTGCTGGTCAGCAGCGGGCGCGCGGCCGTGACGGCGGGCGGCGAGCCCGCTTTGCTGGCGGCGGGCGGCC
>CANRZX010000076.1 GCA_947644575.1 uncultured Clostridia bacterium
GCTGCCAGATCAGCTCCGCCGCCGTGGCAAGCAGCTTTGGCGCGTTGTCGTTGATGATGTTCGCGATGTTGGAGACGATCAGCGGGACCGTTTCAATCATGGCGGGCAGCGCCTCGATCAGGCCGTCCGCCAGCGTTTGGATCAGCGCGATCGCCGCGTCCACCAGCAGGGCGGCGTTTTCGCGCAGAGAACCGGAAAATTCCAGCAGCATTTGCAGGCCGGATTCGAGCATTTGCGGAAGGTTTTCTGCAAGCCCCTGCGTCAGTCGTCCGATGATGTCAATCGCGGCCTGCGTCAGCATCGGCAGCGCGTCCATGATTCCGTCCGCCAGCACACTGATGATCTCCATCGCCCCGTCCGCCAGCGCGGGCAGATTCGCGAGCAGGCCCTCTCCCAGCGCGCCCAGCAGCCGCATCCCCGCGTCGAGCAGCATCGGAGCGTAATCGACCACCATTGCGAGGCCGTCGCTCAGCACCTCGCCAAACGCGCCAATCGCGCCGGATATGCCGTCGGTCTGAAACGCCTCGGATATTTTGTCGACCGATTCAATCGCGAGGGGAAGAATGTTGTTTGTGAGCTCGTCCGAAACCGGCTGGAACACCTCGCCTGCCAGCGCCCGCGCGTTGTCCTCAAGCGTGGAAAACATGCCCTGCATGGTATGGCTCGCCGCCTCCATGCCGCCCGCGAACTGGCCGGTTCCCGTCGTGACCGCTTCCATCGCCGCCTCGAGCTCCTCGACGGAGATCGCGCCCGCGCTCATGCGCTTCTGCGTTTCTTCCATTGTCTCGCCCGCGGCCTCGGAGATTTGAATCAGAGGGTTGAAGCCCGCGTCGATCATCTGCTGGACGATTTCGCCGGTCAGCTTTCCCTGCGCGGTCGCCTTGCCGAACGCCGTGGAAAGGCGCTGCATCCGGTCCGCGTCGCCCAGCGCGATATCGCCAAGCTGGCGCAGGATGCCCGTGCTTTCGTCGGCGTTCACGCCGAACGCCAAAAGGGTCTGCGTGGCGGACGCGAGATCGTCCATCGACAGCGGCGTGGACGCGGCGAATTTGCGCAGCTCGTCCACCTTCTTCACCGCCGCCTCCTGACTTCCCAACATGGTGGTGAAGTTGGTCGTATACTGCTCCATCTGGCTGTTGTAATCCAGCCCGATTTTACCTAAAAAGCCTATCGCCGTCGTAGCCGCGCCGATGGCGGCAGCGCCCACCTTTGCCGCCGTGGCAAGCCCGGTTTTCAGCTTGTTGGCGAAGCTGTGCGTTTTCCCGCCCGCGTCGTCTAAGCTCTTTTCGTACTCCCCGGTATCCAGTGAAATTTTTGCCATGAGATCAAACACATCCACGTGCTTCACCCCCTTTCCCGTGCGGTTTCAACGCTCGCCCAAGCCGCCCAGAACGTGCTCGATGATTTCCGCCGCCGTGCGCGTCTCCTCTTTGGGCGGAAAGATCAGGTCGGAATACTTCGCTTCCAGCTTCGCGCCGTTCGTCAGCGCCCACAGCGCTGTCGTCACGTAGACGCGGTAGAGCGTTTCCTCGTCCCGCTGCTTTCTGCGCGCGGCGCAGTATCGGACGAAGCTTTGCGCGTCCCTTCGGCCGTGGTATTCTCCGAGACAGAGCCGGACGAGGCCGCCGTCCGGCTCCGCAAGCCAAAAAGCGCGAGCAGCTCCGGGTCGCCCAGCAGCTCGATCAGATCGTACAGCAGGCCCGCCGCGCTGCAGTGGTAGGCTTCCGGCTCCTCGCCGTTCAAAATCGCGAAAATCGCCAGCACCTCGCGCGGGTTGTTCTGCAAAAGCGCCGACGCGAACCCGAATACGCCGCCGCTTCTCGCCGCCGCGTTGCGCTCGTTCGCGGCGATCGCGCCGACCGGCTCGAGCAGCTTTGCGATGACCTCGAGCGCCTGCTCATCGCGGAAATCCGAAAGCCTCATTCCGCATCCCCCTGTCCGCTGTCCGCCGCGTTTTCTTCGCCGACGTCCGCCGCGTCCGGGCCCATGCTGTAGAACACCATCGGCACCACGTCCTGCGCGTCGACGGAGACGTGCCCCGTCAGCGTCATGCTGTTCTGGCCCTTGCCGCTCTTGGTCGTCTGCAGCGAAAAGCCGCCCGTGGACAGCGCGTTCAGCAGCTGCACGGCGACGTAGCCGCCGTCCGCCCGGTCGCCGACCCACCACACGCCAAAAAAGTCCGTCAGCTTCACACTGCGCCGCGGCGTGATTTTGCCCGTCGCCTCGTCCACGTCCGCCGCGCCCAGCGACAGCCGGATCGATTCCGGCGACGTGCCGAGACTCGTGAAGCCGAGCGTGCACTCCCAGCCGTCCAAATGCTTCAGCTCCATCAGGTTTGCCGGGCAGTTGTCGACGTCCTCGCCGAGGTCGGAGTACGTCGGCACGCACGTCGCGTTGACGCCGCCCGTCGTGGCGCAGATGATGTCCTCGTCGGCGGGCTTCGCGCCCGTCGCGGGGTCAAATTTCTTTAAGAGCACGCCCGCGTCCAGCTGCATGCCCTCGAACGTGTCCTTCGGGATCACGGTGAAGCGTCCCATATACCGCACTTCCTTTCAGTTTTGTGTCAGATATTCGGCGGTGATGTTGAGATACCGCCGTTTGATGTTCTTGTCGGTTTCGTCGGAGAGGGACTGGCACCACGGGGATCCCCGTTTGAGCCAGATATATCCGCCGTCGCACGGCAGCACCCTGCCGCCCATGCCCAGCGCCTCGGAGATTTCCCGCGCCTTGGCGTTCGGCTCGGCTTCGCTTTCCGTGTAATACCAAAGGTTTACGGTCAGGCTGACGGGATCGCTTTCCCACGCGCTCGTCACAAGGTCATACGTCAGATAGGGAAATTCCACATCATCCGGAACGGACGCGGACGCATAGGCCGTCATGCCAAAGCCGGAGAAAAAACGGTACAGCGCCGCGCCCTTCGTCATGTCAGCGTCCACTCCTCTGCCGTCACCTGCGCGATGCTGAACGAAGCGCGTTCCGGGCTCTGCACGTCGTCCCCGTCGCTTGTCACGCGAAAGATTTTCCCGTCCGAAAGCCGCTTAAACACGTCGTGATATTCCAGCGCCGCGTTCTTGTCCGTTGTGACGGTGTACAGGCTGGAAACGCCGTCCTTTTCCGCGCGGCGCGCCTCAATGGACGTGTTGAACGTGATCGCCGCGGCAAACTCCGCGCCCTCTGTCCATGTCGGGAGAAACCCGCCCTCGCCGTCCGGAACGCGCTTTTTCTCCATCAGCACACAGGGTTTTTTGAAATCGTCCATCAAGGTTTCCATACTTGCCCCCCTATATTTTCCGGTATGCGTTCAGCCGCGCGGCAAAAACGCTTTGCCATGTCCCGCCCGCGCCGGACGCCCCGGCGGCCTTTGTGTAGCTGTAGCCGCCGAAGCTTTCCGACTGGTACGGGCTCTGCGCTGCGTTACCGTATTTTGTCTGCCACGCCGTGATCTCTTCCGCCAAGTCAATCACCGCGCGCGGCACCGCCAGCGCCCAGACGGAGCCGTCAAACGTCTCGTCCCGCAGGGCGTCCGTTTCGTCCCCGTACCGGTGCAGCCCGTCGTTGAACACGCTGCCGAGCACGCGGTAATACTGTCCCTCGCGCAGAAAGGGCAGCGCGATTTTTCCGTTTTCGACGGTATACGTCCCCGGATAGACGCCGCCGTGCGCGTCCCGCACGCGAAACCAGTTGCGCAGCTCCGTCAATACCTGCTCGAGCATCGCGCCGCCTTCCTTTCCGTTACTTGCTCACGGACGCGCGCGCGGCCTTCACGGCCGTGTCGAACTGGCCCGAGGGCGCGTCCCCGCCGCCCGAAGCGGGCGCGCTCACGGTCACAACCGCGATGCCGTCCAAATACTCCGCCCACAGCTTCATGCCCATGATGGCGTAGCTTTCGCCCACGGCCGTGCTGTAGTTGCCACTCGCGTGGAAACCGATCAGGCTGGTCTCGCCCTGCGTGGTGTAGTTCAGCCCCAGCCGGGAAAACTCGCTGTCCCCGGGGTCGATGTAGTACTGGTCGATGTTTTCCACCGGCGTGGCGATGACCCTGCCGCGCGGGATAAATCTGGCCGGGAGCAGGGACAGCGTGGAATAGCCGAGGAAATCCTTGACGTAATTCAGGCCGAACTGCGTCTGGACGCTGATCTCCGCCGCGCCGAGGTAGTCGTACGCGTCCAGGATGTTGGCAAAGCCCACCACGGCGGTGACGTCCTTTTGAATCGACGCGAACTTGTTCAGCACCTCGCCCTGCGCCTTGGCGAGGGCCTTCTGCCAGGTGTCCGCCGTGCCGGTCAGCGTACCGGTCGCGAGGAAGGTGTAAAAGCGGTTCAGCACCACGTTCTGCAGCTTGGTCAAAAAGGCGTCGTCGCTCTTTTCGATGGCGATCTCCGCGCCGTACTTGTTCACATCCTCGATGGGCACGGCCTTGGCGTACTTTTCGATCGTCAGATCGTCCTTCGCCGCCTGCGTGATCGTCGCCTTGCTGTAGGGGATCACCTCGCCGGGGCCCACGTCGCCGCTTTCCAGCTCGACGCTGGCGGTGTAAGTGATCAGCTGCGTGCCGGGGGCCTTGCGGATGGGCCGCAGAATGCCGAGAATCCGGCGCAGCGCGTCCCAGTTGTCCGCGAAGCGCGTAACGAAATCGACCTCGCGCGCGGTCACGCCCGTGTACACGTTGGGCAAAGAATCGCGCGGATTGGTCAGGGATTCCACTTTCGTTGCTGCCATTTTGTTCATTCCTTTCACATGATTTGATTTTCCAAAAGCGCCTTTTGGCGCTCGGACGCGGACATGACATAGCGGCCCTTTTCATCCCGCTTGTAGATGTCCGCTTTCGTCAGGGCGCTGCCGCCGGTGCCGACGGGCGGCGTGGCGGTGTCCGCGCCCCTTGTGGCGGTATGGCCGACAAGCCCGGAAAAGTCGCCCTTCACAAGCGCCTCGAGCGCGGCGGCGTCCTTGATTTTGCCGTCCCCGTCCAGCTCCAGCGCCTCGATCTCCGCGGTGCTGCCGCGCATGGCGATATCGAGCGCCTTGCCGGTGATGCCCCTGCCCTTGTACCAGTCCCGGACGGCCTTTGCCTTGGCCGCCTTGGTCTCTTTGGCGGTTTGATCGCGCTGATACGCCTCATAATCGCCTTTGAGCGCGTCATACTTGCCTTTCCACTTTTCGGCGGTCGCCGCGCTGTCCTCGGCGGTCTGCAATTTGCCGGTGAGCTCGTCAATTTCGGTCAGCTTTTCCTTGTAGCGTTCCTTCTCGACGTACGCATTGCCTACGGCATTGCGGATAGCTGTAATCAGCGTTTGGATAGCCGCTGCCGGGATGTTTCCATCTTCTCCGGCGTGTTTCTTGATGATTTCTGCAAAGTCTGCCATTTTACATTCTCCTTATCGCAGTTTTTCGTGAGTGCTACACTGAAAATGTTTGTATAAAATCCGCGCTTCGCGGGTTTTATCAATAAAAAAGAAAAAGAGGCCAAATGCCCGATTTCTCGAACATCTGACCTCATTCGGCCCTTCCCGGCGATCATTTACGCCGTGGGAAAATATCAAATTTTCATTCGTTTTCGCTGTATGGTCTGCACGATGATTTCTCCGTCCTTGCCCCGGACGATTTCCACCCGAAGCCCGCGCGAAAGAGCATCCAGTATCGCCTTGATCGTCTTTTCATCCATGCGCTTTTCTATCCTTAATTGTACGATATTTCGGACAAAAAATCAACCCTTCAATTCCGATTCGATGATTTTCCGGTATTCCTCGGCATGATCCGCCACCGCGGGCTTTAGGTAGGGATTGGCGCGCTGGCCGTGCGTCAGGTGCCAATTGCCCTTGGCGTCCTGATACACCCACGGCGTCGGGCGTCCGCCCGGATAATATTTGCCCGTGCCCAGTTCCACATACGCCGCGTATTCGCTGTTCGTTCCGACGTAGACGGCGGGCTCCGCTTCGTCCACCGTATGGGAAATGCTGCCGCGCAGGTTGCCCGTATCCACCGGGCACAGCTTCTTCGCGTGTCCCTCGGCCACAAGCCCGCAGGTTTCCAGCGCGCGCATCACCGCCGCCTCAAATTCTTCCTTTACCTTTTCGCTGTTGTCCGTGATCTCAATCTGCATAAAACTTCTCCAGACTTTTTTCGCCTCTATATTCAGGATATGCATCGAAAAACCTTGGAAGGTACTGTTTCACCAGCTTTTTCAAATAAATTGGCAGCTCACTCGCGTCCCTGCAGCGGGAAATCTTATGCGCAAAATACCCATCAAGGGATGTATCAGCCGTAATTTCTTCGATATCGTCAATTTTATAATCGACCGGATAAGACGGTTTTACAGGATAACGTCCAGCGGCATGCTGTGAAATGATATAGTTTTCCACATAAATTTGCACGCCCCCGGCGAGTCTGTCCCAAAGTACATCCGTTTTATTCATTTTGGTCTACTCCTTTACGATCGCCATTGATCGGTTTAGCAAAACAACATAATCGTGCCCTTGAAAGCCGTTCAACGCGATGGCATCGTATCCTTTGATTGCAGCGTACTGCCCAACGTCTCCAAGGATCAACTGCCAATCCTCTTTTTCCCCAAACAATTTGGGAATTCCGGTTTCCAGATAATCATGATAGATCGTTTTGTAATCCACAATCCGAGCAGAATCATCAATCAGTATCTCTATTAATGCCCCATTGCTCCCAGCATAGTCTCCTTGCGCAACGGATTTTGTCGCCGTGAAATACACCCCATTCCCGTACACTGCACCACCGGAATTTCCTGTCCACAAAGCGCCGTACTTGAATTCCTTAGCAATCGTATCAGCTGTTTTGTTGCCGTTTGACCTTACTCCACGATAAAGCACATCTTTTCCTTCTGAAAGACGTAAAAAATCTCCCGTACTGACTACACGCGGTAAGCCATCATATCCCAAAACGGAATTGGTAACAGCTCGAAGCTCTGCAAGAGAGGAAACGGTTTTATACTCTGGAAGTGAAGCAAACTGTTTTGCTTTTTCCACAGTATCGGTTTTCGGCAAAACATCCGCTCGTCCACCTTCTCTACTTTTAATTATACCAGATTCCGGTGCGCTTGCAACCTGTTTCGACCGTTCCTTCCACCTCACCCACTGGGCATAGGTCATATACTCGATGAGCACGCTTTTCCCGGTCACGGGGTCGCGGGCGCGGCGCTGGCCGCGCGTCTCCACGCCGTCCACGGCTGCGATCAGCGTGCAGCGGCAGTTGTACACCATCCAGCCCACGGCGGACGGGTCTCCCGGAAACATGATTTTCTCGCCCTCGGCCTCAAACGGCTCGTCCCGCCTGCGCCTTTGCCCGTCGAGCATCGCGTGCGCGTGGCGCGTGCGGTTGTCGAGCGTCGCGAGCCATTCCTTTTGAAGCTGAACGCCCATCCGCTCCGCCGCCGCGTAGCTGTCCATGCGCCCCGCGTTCTGCGCGCCCGTCACGGCGGTACGCGCCGCGCGGATCGCGCTGTCCCGGTTCATCGCGGGAATATGAATCTGCAGCCGGTCGGCCAGATGCTTGACGCTCTCCCCCTGCAAAATCCCCTGCGTCACCTGCGCCGTGATCTGCCGCTTGCCCCACGCGAGATCGATGCCGCGCTTCACGGCGCGTCCCGGCGGGTAATAGGGCATCAAATCCGGCTGTTCGACGATCAGGCGGCGCACGGTCCGCTCGTCCCACAGATCAAAGCCCACGTTTGCGCCCGCCTGCGTTTCGATGGTGTAGGCCGCGTAATTCCGGTTCAGCGCGTACAGGCCCGGCGTCGCGTCGTTGATATACGCCGCCGCCGTCTCGTTTGCCCGCGTCATGCGCTCAGCCATGCGGTCGCGCAGCGCCTCGAACCGCTGGCCGCGCCCCATCTGCGCCAGCCGCCACTGCTTGTAGTCCTGCTCGGTGTATTCCCGCCCGTTGACGATGGTGCCAACGAGGGCGCGCTGGGCCGCGTCGCGCTTTTCGAAGGAAGCGAAGTATTCCGTCACCGTGTCCGTCAACTCGTCCCGCGCTTTGGCGTACACCCTCGCGAGGCGCTTTTCCAGCTTTTCGAGCTCCTCGTCCGTCCAGCGGTGCCCGTCGTCCGGCTGCGGCATTTATCGTTTTCCCCCGCCGCGCTCGTTCGCGTCCTTCCACTCGCTCAGCAGCACAAGCGCCAAAATCATGCCGCACACGATCAGCAGATTAACCGTTGACGTCGCCATTCTCTTCTCCCTCTTCCTGTACCGTTTCACGCGGCGTACTGCTTTGATCTTTCCCGTTAAAACGGTTCAATTCATCCGCGTCCAGCGTTTTCAGAATCGTTTCGGCCTGATCCCCGTCCCCGAGGATCGTCAGCAGCTTCCTTGTCATATACTCCTTCGTGACATACGGCGCGGCCAGCAGCACCGTTTGCGCTTCCTCGAGCCGGTTGACGATCTGGTTGCGCGTGTAGCTGGGCGCGTCGTCGATGCCCGCCAGCTCCAGCACGCCGCCGATAAACGCCGTCACCTGCCGCTCGAATTCGTCCGTTTTCAGATCGAGCGGCACATAGCTGGCCTTGACGGCCGTCGCCGTCTGATTGCCCGCGTACACGGCGGCGGAATCGAACGCCATGAAGTCCTCAAAGAGCGTCCGCTTCAGCATGTCGATCGCCGCCTGCGTGCCCGTGAACGGGGCCTCGATCGTGTGCGGCTCGGCCTTTGCGCCGTCGTCGCCGTCCGCGTGCGCGACGCGCAGCAGCTTCAGCCGCTCGATGAATTTCGCGTCGTCGAGATCGTCCATGCCGCCGCAGTTCGTCAGCACCCAGTAGATCAGATTCCCCTCGTCGACGTTGTTCACCATGTTCGAGCGCGCCAAATCCAGCGCGTCGATGGTATTGCGCCGCCCGCACAGCTCGGAGCGGCAGCGCTCGTTGTTCTTCAGCGGCACGATGGGAAAGCCCGGGTAATTCTCGCCCGCGTAGATGCGCGTGCCGTCCAGCTGCGTGGTGACGGTTTTCACGATGTACGGGCGCTTCCTTGCCAAAATCGCCATGTCCTCGCCGCGCCGCCGGATGTACTCCGTATAGCCGTCCGCCTCGTACAGCGTCGCGCGCAGGGGCTTTGCATCGTCGATCTGCCAGAAGCGGATCCCCGCGGCCAGCGCGCCGTTTTCCTCGTCCTCGAGCGGGACGAACTCCGTCACGCGGAAGATTTCCAGATGGTCGAGGTTCCAAAAGCCAAACGATACGCCGCCGATCAGCGCCGCCTCGCCCGCGCAGCTGATCTGCAGATCGAACGGGCAGCGCGCCGTGCCCAGCTTTCGCTTGGTGCTCTCCCTTTGGAACGTCACGCCGTTGCCCAAAAGATAGCTCGTTTCCTGCCGCACGGCGATTGTCAGAAATTGGCTCTTGATCTTGTGGTTCGCGGTGAACAGGTCGCGGTGCGCGCGGCCCTCGAAGTCATAGATGATTTTTTCGTACCGGCTGATTGTCGGATTTTCGCCGTCATAGTACGCCTGCGCGTCGACGGCGGTTTTGTACAGATCGGACGCGCGGTGCGCGTCGATGGCCGCGCGGATGAAGTCCATGCGCGCTTTTTCGCCCTGACCGCAGGCGAGCAGGTCCTGCAAGGTTTTGATGGCGTTTCACTCCTTTTTCGCTTTTGTATAAAGTCCCGGGACAGGCTCTGCCGGAAAATCTACATCATCCACACGGGCCTGTATTCCGGCTTTCCGGCTTTCTGCACCAGGCGCAGCGTCCGCACGAAATAGCGCACCGCGTCCATCGCGTGGTCGTTCTCCTTGACGGGCGCGTCCTCGCCGCGGTCCGCGGCCTTCGCGTCCCACAGGTACGCGCCGAACTCCTTGATGGTGTTCCCGCAGCAGGGCATAAACGCGAGCTTGTCCGCGCCCAGCAGCGTGCAGACGTCGTTGATGCCGTTCGCCACGTCGTTGTCCGCGTCCTGCGTGTGATAGCCGCGCCGCCGCAGCTCTACCTTGAGCGCCGCCGCCGACGGGTCAAGGATCACGCGCTTCGGCGTCACACGCGCCGTGTTTCCCCCCGCCGCGCCGAGGCCGCCGAGCAGCGCGTCCAAGCTGTCCGCCAGCTCCGCGACGGTCTTCTGGCGCTTTTCGTCGCGCCCGGAGTAGTACGATTCGGCGAGGCATATCCACCGGCCGGTTCCCGCCTCGCGCCGCCACGCGAGGAATACGGTCGCGTTCTGGATGCCGTAGTCGGCGGAGACATAGACCTCGCCCTCTGTCGCGGGCGGCGCGGCCAGAACATGACGCGCTTCGTCGAACATCGGATAGACAAGGCCCTCTGCCGCGACCCATTTGCCGAGGATATAGCGCTCGTAGAATACGCCCGAATACATCGACCGGTACCGTGCCAGCGTCTTTTCGCTGAGCGCCGGGTTGTCCGTCATCTCGAAATGGAGATACAGCGCGTTGTGCTCGCGTTTGCGGTCGATCCACTTTTTCTTGAACCAGTGCGACGGCGGGCCCGGATTGCAGGAAAACCACGTCCGCGCGCCCTCTACGCTGCACCGGGCCAGCGCCTGATTGACGAAGCTTTCCGGCATGAGCACCACCTCGTCGAGCAGCACCCCGGCCAGCGTGCGGCCCTGAATCAGGGCAAAGCTGCTTTCGTCCCGTCCGCCGAACACCTCAAACCAGTTGACGTGACGCCCGCGGCGGATTTCGAGGATTTTCTGCGAGCGCCGCCAGCGCATGGTGTAGCGCCGTTTGGCGTAAGCGCGGGAGAGATACGGCACGACCATGTTTTCCACCGCGCTGCCCACGGTTTTCCCGCAGATGCCAAACCGCTGGCCTGTAAATTCCCGCATGGCCCAGTCCACAAAGGCCACCACCATCAAAGAAGTTTTGCCCGAGCGCACCGCGCCGTCGCAGATCAGGGCGTCGTATGGGGAATAGGAGAACGCGAGGATTTCCTTTTGTTTAGTGCTTATCATGAAATTCCTTAAATTCCTTATAAAGCGCCAAAAAACTGTTGACGAGATCCCGGTCTTTCCCGTTTGTCGGCTTCCACTTGTCTACAAGCGCCTTGATTCCATCGAATCTATCATCCATCGCTCTCCAACCCCTCTCCCAATTCCCGCAGGCTCCGGCTCAGGCCGTCCTCTTCGGCCTCATCCTTCGGCCCGCCGCCTGACGCGGTATATTTGTCGATCAAAATCGCCATCGTGGTCGCGATCTGCTGCAGCGGCGTCCTTTCGTACCGCTCTGTTTTTTTCAGCTCGTTCAGGCAGATGCCCAGCACCTTGCACACATCGTCCCGCTGGCGCTCCATGTAGTCTAAAATATCGGCGGTGTTTTCCTCTTTTTTCTGTTCGTACTTTTCCGAAATATCCGGATTTTTCAAAACGATATTCCGTACGGTTTTATCTGATACGCCGTTTAACTTCGCGACGGCGTTATAGCTGCCAAGCTGAACATAATCCGCAACGATTTTCTTTTTCTGCCTGTCCGTCAGCCTCGCAGCCATACCGCCACCTCTCAAGGATAATTGTCCTCTTTATAGTACATATGATCCCATACCTCGCGGCATTTGTCAAGGACATGTAAAAAGAAATATCCTCATTGCTCAATTCTCCCGTATGGTGCAGCTTACAATCTCATCCACCGTTCTAATGCTGTCGTAATCGATGATGATCTCCGGAGAGACATTTTCTGAGCCGCGGCAAGGCGATTCGATGCAGTTCAAGGAGCAGATACCGCATGCGCAGTAATCCGGGTGAATTTTATCGCATTGCTTAAGCAGTTTTTCCAGCGTAATATCCGCCGGGGCCTGTGCGATAAAAGAAATATCGCAGCCGTTCAGTACAAAATTGATCCGGTTATTTTCCATTGTCAAACACCTCTCTGTAGCACACGCAGCAGACGGGCGGGACGGCCTTGTTCATGCGCCAGCGGCAGGCCCGGCAGCGGACGGGTAGGTCGGCGTCCGGCGGCGTTTCGGACGTCTCCCGCAGCGCGCACAGGCTCGACTGCAGTTTTTGGACCAGAGCGCGCTTTTCGTCCGGGCCGTTTTGGTTTCCCTCGTTCTGCACGGAGATTCCGAGGACGGCGCGGCGGCACGCGGCGGCGGAACGCCCAACCCACTCCCCGATCTGGCTGTAAGTAAGCCCGCCTTCCCGCAGGCCGCGAATGCGCTCGATCTCCTTTTCGGTCATGCGCGGCATGAACCTCACTCCTTCTTTTTGAAAATTTGAAACGGGTTTCCTTCGCCGGAAAGGGATCGCTCCGGACCTCATGCCGCTCTGCGCATCCGCGCCCCTATTTCCCGCGGCGCGCGTCCCAGAGCAGCGAGACGGACACGGCGGCGGCCAAAATCAGCGCCGCGCAGCCGAGCGCCGCCGCGCCTGTGTGCAGAACACCTGTCAGGATTTGTCCCATTGCAGCGCGGACTCCTTCCTCGCACACTGCACAAACTCGCAGCAGCCGTGCGCCGCGCAGGCATGCTCT
>CANRZX010000077.1 GCA_947644575.1 uncultured Clostridia bacterium
CTCTGCGCGGGCAGATGGAGCGGCGGCTGGAGCGCGCTCGGCAGTGCATGGCCCACGCGGCGGCGCTGTGCGGCTCGCTGAATCCCTATGGCGTTTTGGCGCGGGGCTATGGCATTGTCCGCAAGGAGGGCGCTGTGGTGAAAAGCGGCGCGGAGGTCCGCGCCGGCGATCGGGTCGAAATCCAGCTTTCCCACGGGCGGATGGACTGTGCCGTGGAATCCGTGGAGACGGTCTGAAAACAGGGCGGAGGCCGGGCTCTTGGCAAACGCGGCTTTTCAGGCGGGTATTTTTACGTCGGAGGAGACGGTATGAAAAAAGAAATGACATTTGAAGCTGCCGGCGCGGAGCTGGACGGGATCCTTGCTGAAATGGCCGACGAGGGAACGCCGCTGGACCGCAGCCTCGCGCTGTACGCGCGGGCCGCCGAGCTGATCGCGTTCTGCGATGAAACGCTGAAAAAGGCGCAGCTTACCGTGGAGGAGATCGACGCGAAATTTACAGGCGCGCCGGAGGCGGAGGAATGAAAAGAGGGGCCGCCGGGCCGTTTGATTTCAACAGGATATGGTTTCAAAAGAGGACTGTTTATGGAATACGAGGCGAAGTATGAGCAATATCGGGCCGCCGCGCAGGCGGCGCTGGAGGAGCAGGCGCGACAGTGCCTGAACGAGCGCTCTCGTGTGAGCGAGGCGGCGCGGTATAGCCTGCTCGGCGGGGGCAAGCGCGTTCGCGCCGTGCTCTGCCTTGCCGTGTGCGAGATGCTCGGCGGGGATCCGAATCTGGCAGAGTGTTATGCAGCCGGGATAGAGATGCTACATTGTTATTCGTTGATTCACGATGATTTACCTTGTATGGACAACGACGATCTGCGCCGGGGCCGCCCGTCGTGCCACAAGGCGTTCGACGAGGCGACGGCGCTTTTGGCGGGGGACGCGCTGCTGACCGCCGCGTTCGAGGCACTGTCCTCCGCGCCCGGACCGGCGTGCCGGAATGTGGACGCGGTGCGCACGCTCAGCCGCGCCGCCGGGGCAAGGGGCATGGTGTGGGGCCAGGAGCTGGACCTTGCCTTTGAGCAAAAACAAGCCGAGGCCGAGGAGCTGCGAGAAATCCACCGCAGCAAAACAGGCGAATTGATCTGCGCTGCGGCGCAGCTGGGCGCCATCGCGGCGGGCGCGGACGAAAGCCAGCGCACTGCTGTTCGCGCGTATGCCTATCCCTTGGGCATGGTGTTCCAGATTGTGGACGATATTTTGGACGTTACCGCTACGCGGCAGCGGCTCGGAAAGCCCATCGGCAGCGATCAGGCAAACGGGAAAACGACCTTTATCACGCTGTATGGGGTGGATGGGGCACGGCAGATCGCGCAGAAGCTGACGGACGAGGCCGTTGCCGCATTGTCCGGCCCATTTGGGGAACATTCACGTTTTTTGCAGACGCTCGCGGTGCGTTTGCTGGATCGGGAGCAATAGGAGGAAGGGGGAGAAGAACGCGTGCGGATGTTCCAGCGGATCTTTTTTGGAAATTATATGCTGTCTGTCGCGCTGCTGTCGTGGTTCGCGGCGCAGGTGTGCAAGACCATCATCGACTGCATCATGAGCGGAAAATTCGAGGCTGAGCGCTTGTGGGGCGCGGGCGGGATGCCCAGTGCGCACTCGGCGCTGGTCTGCTCGCTGTTTGTGGCGGCGGCGAAGAGCCAGGGCGTCAATTCCCCGACGTTCGCGCTTGCGTTTATCCTTGCGGCGATTGTGATGTATGATGCGATGGGCGTGCGGCGGGAAACCGGCGAACAGGCCAAGGTGCTCAATCGGATGCTTTCGGACTGGATGAGCGAGGAGAAAAGCCTCGACCGGGATATGAAAAGCAAGCTGGATGAGACCCATAAACGGCTGAAAGAAAAGGTGGGTCATACGCCGCTGGAGGTATTGTCCGGCGCGCTTTTGGGAATCCTGATCGCCGTGCTCGTTCCCGTTCCATGAGGGGGTTGGAAATGGGGAATAAAGAGCTCACCGTGATATGCACCGGCTTGCGGGACGGCGTGTTTGAGGCAAAGCACACAGGGCGCGGGGCAGACATTTCCCCGGAATTCCTTTTGAAAGGCCTTTCGCCCGCCGCAAAAACGCTGGCCGTTACGCTCGAGGATCTGTCACATCCGATTCGGAATTTTACGCATTGGGTGATTTGGAATATCCCCGCGTCACAGCGGATCGAGGCGGCGGCCGTGCCGGGCAAAAGGACTTTTGCGCCGTCCGGCGCGACGCAGGGTGTCGCCTATGGCTTGCACCGCTACGCGGGGCCGAAGCCGCCGAGAGGGAAGCGGCATCAATACCGTTTTACGGTTTACGCGCTGGATTGCCGCTTGAACTTGGGCGCGTGGGCAGGCAAGCGGACGATGCTGAAAAGCGCGTCCGGCCACATCCTTCAAAGAGGCAGCGTCACCGGCTTTTTTGAGTGAAACGCGTTTATGTTTTTTGAAATGAAAATTTCATCTTGTTCGCATTCTTCTCAAAGAGAAGGCCGGCAGCGCCGCTCGGCTGGAAAAGCTTTTTCACGCGGCAAGAAAGGACGTGAGAGGCACGGCTCTATTGAATACGATTGATTCCCCCCGGGATGTGAAGCGTCTTTCCCCGGGACAGCTGCCGGTGCTCTGCGACGAGATACGCGCCTTTTTGATTGAATCCGTGTCAAAAACGGGCGGGCATCTTTCCTCGAACCTCGGCACGGTTGAGTTGACGGTCGCGCTGCACCGCGCGTTTGCGACGCCGCGCGACAAATTTATCTGGGACGTGGGACATCAATGCTACACCCACAAGCTGCTGACAGGGCGCAGAGAGGGCTTTGCGTGCCTGCGCAGGGAGGACGGCATTTCCGGTTTCCCATGCCCGGAGGAAAGCCCGCACGACGCGTTTCTCGCGGGCCACGGTAATACGGCGATCTCCGCCGCCATCGGCATGGCGCAGGCCAAAAAGCTGCGGGGCGAGCCGGGCAAGGTCATCGCCATTGTCGGCGACGGCGCGTTTACCGGCGGTATGGTCTATGAGGGCATGAACAATATCCGCTGTCTGAGCAACCTTATCGTTGTGCTCAACGATAATAAAATGTCCATTTCCAAAAATGTCGGGTCGGTGGCGCAGTACCTGACACAGCTTCGCACGAATCCGCGGTACTTCAAGGCCAAGCGGGACGTGGAGTCGCTGCTCGACTCCACGCCTCTCGTGGGCGGGGCGATTAAGACGTCGATCCAGACGGCGAAGGCCATCGTCCGCCGCGCGCTGTATCATTCCACCATGTTTGAGGAAATGGGGTTTCAGTATGTCGGCCCGGTCGACGGGCATGACGTGTGCGAGCTGGCGACGCTGTTCGACGCCTACCGGCAGGAGCAGAGCGCGCCGTTGTTCGTTCATGTCTTGACGGTAAAGGGAAAAGGCTTTACACCGGCTGAGAAGAACCCGGGGGAATATCACGGTGTTTCCGCGTTTGACCTGCACCATTTGACCGACCCGGACATCGCGCCGGACAGCTCGTTTTCAACAGTGTTTGGGCGGCAGCTTGCCGAGCGCGGCGAAACAGACAAGCGGCTGTGCGCCATTACCGCCGCGATGAAATACGGCACAGGGCTGCAATATTTTTACAAACGGCACCGGGAGCGTTTTTTTGACGTGGGCATGGCCGAGCAGCACGCCGTCACCTTTGCGGCGGGGTTGGCCGCCGAGGGGATGCATCCGGTGGTGTCGATCTATTCCACCTTTTTGCAGCGCGGCTATGACCAGATCATTCACGACGTCAATCTGCAGCGCTTAAACGTGCTGTTTGCCGTGGACCGCGCGGGGCTCGTCCCGGGCGACGGCGAAACGCACCAGGGCATCTATGACGCGGCCTTTTTCAGCGAATTGAACGGCTTTCGCGTGGTATCCCCCTGCAATTACGCCGAGCTGTCGCATTGGTTAGATGTGCTGCTGCGGGAGACGGGCCCGCGCGCCCTGCGCTATCCGCGCGGCGGCGAGGACGAGGCCCTCGCGCCGCTGGGGTGCAGCGGACGGCCGTTCGACTGCTTCCCGGCGCGGGGCGCGGCGGACATCGCGCTCGTCACCTATGGCGCCGAGACGGCGCCCGTGCTGGAGGCGGCGCGCGCCGCCGAACGGCAGGGCGTATTCGCGGATGTGTATAAGCTGACGGTGATCCATCCCCTGCCGGACGGGCTGTGCGGCGCGCTGCGCGGGTACCGCCGGATTCTTTTCGCCGAGGAGGGCATTCAGGGCGGCGGCATCGGCGAGCATTTGGCGGCGGCGCTGCTCGGGCAGGGCTGCACGGCGGCGTTTCGGCATATCGCTGTGCCGAGCCTTGGCCTGTCTCATGCTGAGGTGGGGCAGCTGCGCGCCCGGTTTGGGCTGGACGCGGCGTCGCTGACGGCGGCTGTCCTTCAATGCGCGGACGGAGCGGATTCGGACGGCCCCGTGCCCGAAAAAACAGCGCCGGAGATCGGAGACCGCGCGGAAAAGCAATCCGGGGAACAGGGAGACAGCCAGTGAAAATACGATTGGACCAATATCTTTGCCAGCATGGCCTCGCGCAGAGCCGGGAACGCGCCAAGGCGCTGATTATGGCGGGCATCGTCTATGTGGGCGAAGAAAAAAGCGACAAGCCCGGCAACATGATCGACGAGGCCGCGCGCGTCGAGGTGCGCGGCCACGACATCGGCTACGTCAGCCGGGGCGGCCTGAAGCTTGAGAAGGCGATGCGGGTCTTTCCGCTGTCTCCTGCCGGAAAGGTCTGTATGGACATCGGCGCGTCCACCGGAGGCTTTACGGACTGCATGCTGCAAAACGGCGCGGAAAAGGTGTATGCGGTCGATGTGGGCTATGGCCAGCTCGCGTGGACGCTGCGCTGCGACGCGCGCGTCGTCAATATGGAGCGCACCAACATCCGCTCGGTGACGCCGGAGCAGCTTGCCGAGCCGATCGCCTTTTTCAGCGTGGACGTTTCCTTTATCTCACTGCGGCACATTTTCCCCGTGGCGGCCGCGATCACCGTGCTGGACGCCGAAGGCGTGTGCCTTGTGAAGCCCCAATTTGAGGCGGGGCGGGAAAAGGTCGGCAAAAAGGGCGTCGTGCGCGAGGCCGACACACACCGCGAGGTGCTGAGGGCCGCCTCCGGCTATGCCGTGCAGAATGGCTTTTCCGCCGTCGATGTGGACTTTTCCCCCATCAAGGGGCCCGAGGGGAATATTGAGTTTCTGATGTATGTCCGAAAGGCGGAGAGCCCGCTGGGGCTGACGGACGGCGCCGTCGAGGCTGTTGTCGCGAAGGCGCATGAAGCCCTGTAAGGATGTGATCCGATGACAGTTTTTCTGATTCCAAATCTGCGCAAGGAAAACGCCGTCCCCACCGCGCGGCGCGCCGTGAAAAAGCTTCGGGCGTGCGGCGCGCGGGTTCTGATGCCGGCCGCCGTGCGCGGCTGTATGGAGGAGCCGGTTGAATTTTTAGAGGACGCCGAGGCGTTCGGCCAGTGCGACGTGATTGTGACGGTCGGCGGGGACGGTACGATCCTGCACGCGGCGCGCCGCAGCCTTGGATATCAAAAGCCGCTGCTCGGCGTCAACATCGGGCGCGTCGGCTTTTTGGCGACTGTGGAGGCGGACGAGCTGGAAAAGTTAGAGCGTCTTGTGCGCGGCGAATACAGCCATGACCGCCGGTCGCTGCTCGCGGTGTCCGTCAGCGGGCGCAACTGCTTTCGTCAGACCGCGCTGAACGACGTCGTGATCTCCAAGGCTGGCTCATTCCAAACGATCGACGTCGAGGTCTTCTGCGACGACATTCCCGTCAGCCGCTATATGGGGGACGGCGTTGTGATCGCGACGCCCACGGGCTCGACGGCCTATTCGCTTTCCGCGGGCGGGCCGGTGCTGGACGCGCACATCGCGGGGATTGTCGTCACGCCGATTTGCGCGCACAGCCTGCACAGCCCGCCGATGGTCTTTTCGGCGCAGCGACGGCTTCGGGTGACGGTCGACGCCCCGGCGGGCGGGCGGGCGCTGCTGAGCTGCGACGGCCGCGATCCGGAGACAATCTCTCATCAGGATACGGTCACGGTTTCGCTTTCCGAGCAGTTTATTTCACTGATCTGCTTCAACGAGGCGGATCAGTTTGAGGCCATCGATAAGAAATTAAGGGGGCGGTAAGGATGAAAAACGCACGGCACAGCAAAATACTGGAGCTGATCGGCCAGTACTCCATCGACAAGCAAGAGGAGCTGCTCAGCCATTTGAAGCGGAGTGGCTTTGATGTGACGCAGGCTACTGTCTCGCGCGACATCCGCGAGCTTGGGCTTGTCAAGGTCGCCACCGGGGACGGCCATTACCGGTATGTCGCCGCATCGGGCGCGGGACGCGGGGCGCACACGCCGGGGCGGTTCGAGACAATCTTTCGGGAGTCTGTGCTGAAGGTCGATTACGCAGGCCATTTTGTGATGGTGAAATGCTACCCCGGCATGGCCAACGCCGCGTGCGAGGTCTTCGACGCGATGGTGTGGAACGACGTGGTGGGGACGCTCTCCGGCGACGATACGTTCCTGATTTTGATGCGCTCGCAGGATGCCGCGCGTCTGCTGACGGAGGAGCTTTCCAAATTTATTGGGCGATGATAAGGTGTTTGCATGCTTTGTGAAATACGAATTGAGAATGTTGCCGTGATCGAAAAGGCCTCCGCCGAGTTCAGCGAGGGGCTGAATGTGTTGTCCGGCGAGACGGGCGCGGGCAAGTCAATCCTGATTGACTCCATCAACGCCATCCTCGGCAACCGCACCTCGCGCGAACTTGTGCGCAGCCGCACGCCCAAGGCAATGATATGGGCCACCTTCCGGGAGATTGATCCGCGCGTCCGCGCGCAGCTGATCGACGCAGGTTATGAGACCGGGGACGAGCTGCTTTTGTACCGCGAGATCGCGGCGGAGGGGAAAAGCGTTTGCCGCATCAACGGGCTGCCCGCGACGGCGTCGGTGGTGCGGGACATCTGCGGCGGGCTGCTGAACATTCACGGCCAGCACGACAACCAAAGCCTGATGAACCCCGCGAAGCATTTAGGCGTGCTGGACGCCTTCGCGCAGAATGCCGCGCAGCATGACGCGTATTATAAGGTGTACCGCGAGCTGTGCCATGTCAAACGCGAGATCGACGCGCTTTCGATGGACGAGGCCGAAAAAGAGCGCCGGGTCGAGAAGCTGCGCTTTCAGATCAACGAAATCGAGGCCGCGGACCTGCGCGACGGCGAGGAGGAGGAACTGCTCGACCGCCGCCGTCTGATCCGCAGCGCGCAGTCTATCACCGAGCAGCTGAACGCCGCCTATGCCGCGTTGGGCGGCGCGGACGACGACACGCCCGGCGCGAACGAGCTGCTGGGTGCGGCGTTCACCGCACTGGATTCGATCCGTGAATTTTCGACGGATTTTGCCGACACCGCCGACCAACTGAGCGAACTGTACGAGGCCGCGCGGGAAACGGCCAGCGATATCGCGGACCAGCTCTCCCGCTATGATTTTGACCCGCGCGAGTTGGACGAGATCGAGGAACGGCTCGACCTGTTTTATCGGTTGAAGCAGAAATACCGCATGGAGCTGCCGGAGATCGCCGCCTATTGCGGGCAGGCGAGGGAGGAACTCGCGGGCATCGAGACCAGCACGCAGCGTCTGGACGAGCTGTACGACCGGCAGGCGGAGCTGTATGAAACGGCGAAACAGTTGGCCGACGCGCTGACCAAAACGCGCATGGAGGCGTTTGAGCGCTTCAATGAGCAGATCACGGATGCGCTGCGTTTTTTGAATATGCCGGGCATCCGGTTCACGCTGCTGCACAAAAAGGGGCCGCTGGCGGGCAGCGGGCAGGATACGGTCGAATTCTACATTTCTACCAATCCCGGCGAGGAGCCGAAGCCGATGGCGAAGATCGCCTCGGGCGGTGAGCTTTCGCGCATTATGTTGGCCGTCAAAAGCGCGCTCGCAGATAAGGACGATATCGGCACGGTGATTTATGACGAGATCGATACGGGCGTTTCGGGCCTTGCCGCAGGTCGCATCGGTGAAAAGCTGCGGCAGACCGCGCGCGGGCGGCAGGTGATCTGCATCACGCATACCGCACAGATTGCCGCCGAGGCGGATCACCATTTGCTGATCCGAAAAAATATCAGCGGCGAACGCACCTATACCGAGATTGAGCCGTTGGATGAGGCGGGGCGCGTCCATGAGCTGGCGCGCATGATTTCGGGCGACAAGCTGACGGAGATCGCGCTGGCCAATGCCCGCGAGATGCTGCGCTTGGCGCGCGCGTAGTGCCACTTGGACGCCAGAGCAGGGAGAAGTGCGTTGAGCGGATTTACGCGCATGGTTGTTTCCGAGAGGCAAAGGCTTGACATCCGCTGAAAAGTTCGCTATAATCACATTCATGGAAATGCGGCGATGGGAACGAGTACCCGTGCGGCTTCGGCAAAGAGAGACCCTGTCCGGCAGGCGCTTCGGCGCGGTCCGATGGTGAAAAGGGGAGCGGGGCGCACGGCGAATACATCCCGGAGCAGCGGATTGAACCGGAGCGTCCGCGTGATTGCGCGGATCATTCCGCAGTAGATTTTGCCGGGTGCGCCCGTTAGCGCGCGGTGTGTTGACAGACACGCAGAGGCCGTCTCCGTGAGGGGGCGGCGAACAGAGGTGGTACCGCGATGATTCGCCCTCTGCCAATTTTTTGGCGGAGGGCTTTTTTTGTCCCTTTGCCGCAAAACACAGGAGGAAAGCAGCATGGAAAATGTGTTCGATTTATTCAAGGAGCGCGGCCTGTTCGCGCAGGCGACGGATGAGCAGGCCGTCCGCGAGCTGCTCGGCAGGGAGAAGGTGACCTTTTACATCGGCTTTGATCCCACGGCGGACAGCCTGCATGTGGGCCATTTCATGCAGCTGATCATCATGCGTTATATGCAGCAGGCCGGGCACCGGCCCATTGTCCTGCTGGGCGGCGGGACGACGATGGTCGGCGACCCCACGGGCAAGACGGATATGCGCAAGATGCTGACAAGTGAACAGATCCAGAGCAACGCCGACGAATTCAAAAAGCAGATGAGCAAATTCATCGACTTTTCCGACGGCAGGGCCATTATGGCGAACAACGCCGATTGGCTGCTGAATTTGAACTATGTCGATTTTCTGCGCGAGATCGGCGTGCATTTCTCCGTGAATAAAATGCTTACGGCGGAATGCGTCAAAACGCGCATGGAAAAGGGCCTGACCTTCCTCGAATTCAACTATATGCTGATGCAAAGCTACGATTTCCTGTATCTTGCGCGCGAATACGGCTGTAAAATGCAGTTTGGCGGGAACGATCAGTGGAGCAATATCATCGGCGGCGTGGAGTTGAACCGCCGGTGCGACAACCGCGACGTCTACGGCATGACGTTCACGCTGCTGACGACCCGCGAGGGCAAGAAAATGGGCAAGACGGAAAAAGGCGCCGTCTGGCTCGATCCCAATAAGACAATTCCCTACGAATTTTTCCAGTACTGGCGCAACATCGACGACTGCGAGGTGCAAAACTGCCTGAAGCTGCTGACGGCCGTTCCGGTGAAGGACATCGACGCGATCGACATGACCAGTGCCGCCGACGTTAATAAGGCGAAGGAGCTGCTCGCGTATGAGCTGACGAGCCTCGTCCACAGCAAGGAGGACGCGGAAAAGGCCATCGCGACGGCCAAGAGCCTGTTCGGCGGGCAGATGGACGTCGAGCATATGCCGTCTACCGCGGTGGACGCGTCGCTGCTTGCGGACGGCGCCGCGCCGGTGCTGGAGCTGCTGGTCGCCGCGGGCCTTGCGCCGAGCAAGGGCGAGGCGCGCCGCTTGGTGCAGCAGGGCGGCATTACGGTCGACGGGGAAAAGGTGACGGATATGAAGGCTGTCGTTTCCGCCGAGGCGCTGCGGAAGGGCGTCGTTCTGCGCAAAGGGAAAAAGGTGTATCATCGGGTGACACTGTAAAAAACATCGCGAAAACGCCTCTTTGCCGCTTTGACAGGTGAAGAGGCGTTTTTGCTTTCCCACGACGGAATTTATTGATTCTTTTTCTTAGCGGATTTGTTTTGTCCCAATTATATAATATATTTTGCTCAATAAAAAAACCGTTTCGTATGGGAACGGGGCGGACAATAAAAACAACCTGAAAAACGGCAAAGCCGCTTTTCAGGTTGCTGGATAGATGAAAGCAATTACGCCGAAGCGAAATCAATCGCTCACGTAAGGCAGCAGCGCAACGTGACGCGCGCGCTTGATGGCGACGGTCAGCTCACGCTGATGGTAGGCGCAGGTCCCGGTGACGCGGCGGGGAATGATCTTCGCGCGCTCGGAAATATACTTGCGCAGACGGGGAATGTCCTTATAATCAATGTGGTCGATGCGATCCACACAGAAGCTGCATACCTTTTTGCGGCGTCCGCGCGGACGGCCGCCACGGCTGTCCTGACGATCTCTGTCAAAGGGCATGTTCGTTTCCTCCTTCTCTCAAAGTAAACGGCGCAAAACGCGCCGGGCTGCGTATCACGCGGGGCAGCGCGCCCCGGGATAAGCAGCTTAGAATGGGATGTCGTCGTTGTCGTCGATCACCGCGAAGTCATCGTCGCTGCCGACGGAGTAGCTGACAGGCTCCGGCGCGGCGGGCCGCGCGGCGGGCGCGCTGTAATTGCTCTGGCCGCCGTAGTTGCCTTGGCTGCCGCCGCTGCGCTCTCCGGTGAAGTTGACGTTGTTCGCCACGACCTCGAACGCAGTGCGCTTGTTGCCGTTTTTATCCTCGTAATTGCGCGTCTGGATCGAGCCGTCCACCGCGATCAAATTGCCCTTGCGGAAGTACTTGCAGACAAATTCCGCCGTCTGCCGCCACGCCACAATGTCGATGAAATCGGTTTTCCGCTCCTCACCCGCGCGCACATAGCTGCGGTCCACCGCGATGCGGAACGTGCAGGTCGCGATGCCGCTCGTCGTGTGGCGCAGCTCGGGGTCGGCCACAAGGCGGCCCATCAGGGCTACTACATTCAGCATTACTCCGCCTCCGTTTCGGCTTTCACTTCCGGCTTCGCCGCCTCTTCTTCCTTCGCGACGATGATCGAACGCATCACGCCGTCCGTGATCTTGTAGACACGATCCAGCTCGGCGGGGAAGTCAGGGCCGCTCGTAAAGTGGATGAGCGTATAAACGCCCTCGTTCTGCTTGTTGATCGGATACGCGAGACGGCGGCGGCCCCATTCCTCGACAGAATCGATTGTGCCGTTCGCCTCAATCAGAGATTTGAACTTGCCGACCAGCGCGGCGGTCGCCTCTTCATCCAAGGACGCCGACGTCACCAGCATGGTCTCATACTTTGCCATTTCTGTG
This sequence comes from uncultured Clostridia bacterium, assembly GCA_947644575.1. Taxonomy (GTDB): domain Bacteria; phylum Bacillota; class Clostridia; order Oscillospirales; family Ruminococcaceae; genus Ruthenibacterium. The sequence goes on from CANRZX010000077.1 coordinate 11,383, forward strand.
CACCTCCTTTTGGACATAAGGCCCCTGTGACGGGGCAAGGATTACTCGCTTTTCAGCAAGCAATTTATTATACACCAAAACCGCCGCTCCCGTCAAGCAAAAAGTGAACAAATCCTGTTCCGGCTTCGTGCCGCTGTTTGACGCTTCGGCAATTCCACAAAAACAAGTTGTTTGGATGCCTGCGCCATGTTATAATGAGAAAAAATAAGGCGAAATTTGGGGAAATGATATGGGTCAGAAAACAGAAGCGTCAAGGCTTGCGTACGATAAAATAGCATCTGAATATGATACATCGAGAGAAGGGCAATATACCCGATTTCACATCAAGGAGCTATCCAATACCGTAGATCTGAGAGAAAATGCTATTGTCCTCGATGTTGCGTGCGGCAGTGGAACTCTGTTGAGGGAACTGTCGAAAAGGGCAAAAATTCAAGCATATGGGATCGATATATCGAAGAATATGATCCATGCCGCAAAAACGCGTTATCCCAATATGAATTTCAAAGTAAAGCCCTGCTGCCCGCTGGAATGGGATGATGAAAGCATTGACATTATTACCGTATGCTGTGCGTTTCATCACTTTGAAAATCCGCAGGGGTTTGCAAACGAATGCCAAAGAGTTTTGCGGAAAGGCGGGGCGGTGTATGTAGCCGACCCCAACTTTGGCGCGGTGCTCAGGTTTTTTGCGAACAATCTCTGGTTTCCCTTTTCCAAAAGCGGGGATGTGAGGGTATACAATCCAAAAGAGTTAGAGGCGTTCTTTTATCACGCGGGATTTCACACAGTACAGGTTTACAGGAAAGCGCAGGGATTGTTTCTGAAAGCTAAAAAATAACCATAAATTTCTATTTATTGGGCGGTCGCCATACAACAAACTGTCTAAAAACAAAGCGGATGCACAAGACGAGAGCAAATTTTTCGTCAGATAAAACAAAAAGCGAAGGCAATACTTTGTGTATTAACGAGCATTTTTGTAAAATCTGACGGAACAATTTGCCGAAGTTCTTGGCAGACGCGACTTTTTAGACAGTTTGACA
>CANRZX010000078.1 GCA_947644575.1 uncultured Clostridia bacterium
CCTGCCGCAGTAATGCGGCAAGGCGCTGGGTGCTTACCCTACTTTTCAATCTGCTGGTGCTGGTGGGAGCGATCAAGGCCAGTGACCGGATTGTCAAAGAGATGATGGGACTATAGAAGTTGCTTTTTTAGCATAATTATGATAAAATAAGGGAGGAGGTGGTACCCATGAATTCGATTCGGCCCGTGTCCGATCTGAGAAACAAGTTCGCAGAAATATCAAGACAAGTGCATGAAACGGCAAAACCTGTCTTCCTGACGAAAAACGGGGTAGGAGATATGGTCGTCCTGAGCATGGACGCCTATGAAAATCTGCAGTTTGAAAGTGAGGTCTATTTCAAATTGCAGGCTGCCGAGAGAGAAGCGGAAATGACGGACAAAAGGTATACCTCGAAAGATGTTCTGAAAGCCATGAGGGAAGCGATTGGGGATGGCCCAGATGTACAGGCTTGAGTTTTTGCCGCTCGCCCGGCAGGATATGATCGAGGCGGTTCGGTATATCAGCCATGACCTGAAAAATCCGGCCGCCGCACAGCGCCTGTCAAGCCGGCTGATCGAGGCCGCGGAAAGGCTCGCAGATTTCCCGTATCTATACGCGGTCTATACCCCGCTCCGCCCATTGAAACAGGAGTACAGGAAGCTTCCAGTCGAAAACTATTGCATGTTTTACTCGGTCGATGAGAGAAGCAAAACCATTACCATTGCGCGGGTTATTTATGCAAGGAGAAGTTTTGAACACCTGCTTGAGTAGCTTGCCAAAGAAAACTATGTCCAAAATGCCATAGAAGCGCCGTCCATCCTTTCGGATCGGGCGGCGCTCATTTTTTATTAGGAGGGATGCACATAGAAATCAAGATACCAAAAGAAATCAGCGAATATCAGGAGTCCGTATTTTTCGGCCTGAGCCTGCGGCAGTTTGTCTGCTCATTGCTGGCCGTGACTGCGGCGGTGGGGCTGTACTTCCTGCTGAATCACACTGTGGGGGCAGAGATCGCGGGCTGGGCCAGCGTCCTTGGTGCGTCTCCATTCGCGGCCTGCGGCTTTATTCGCTACCACGGAATGACTGCCGGGCAGACGCTCTTCACCATCCTGCGCTCGGAGATTTTTACCCCGCGCAGGCTGGTGTTCAAGAGTGAAAATTTGTATCATACGGCGCTGGCCGGGCACATCCGTGCAGGTGCGAAAAAGCCCAGCCGGGAAACGGAGGTGGCCGCATGATGAAAACCCTTGCCGCGAGTCTCAAGCGGGACAAAGAAAAATTCCGCATCCCACACTCGGTGCAGGACGCCATCCCCATCCGCCGGATCTGGCCGGATGGGGTTTTCCTTTGCGGGCAGGACGGGTACTCACGCAGCTATCGCTTTACCGACGTCAACTATGCGGTCGCCAGCAAGGAAAATAAACTGGCCATGTTTCTCGATTACTCCGAGCTGCTCAACGCGCTGGATTCGGGAACCTGCGCCAAAATCACAATCCACAACCGAAAGGTGGACAGGAACAGGTATGAGCGCGATCTGCTGCTGCCGATGAAAGCGGACAGTCTCGACGAATACCGCCGCGAGTACAACGCTATGCTGCGCTCCAAGATCACGGCCACGAGCAGCAGCGTCGTGCGGGAGCAGTACCTCACGATCTCGGCACACAGGAAAAACATCGACGAAGCGCGCGCCTACTTTGCCCGCATCGGCGGCGAGGTTACGGCCCGGTTTGCCAAGCTGTCCTCACAGGCCACGTCGATGAACGCCGCCGAGCGGCTGGGCTTACTCCGTGATTTTTTCAGGAACGGCCAGCCTGCGTCCTTTGCCTTTGATATGGCCGACCGCGCACGGTTCGGCCACGGCTTCAAGGAGTGGTTCTGCCCGGACAGCATCGAGTATCATGCCGACCATTTCAAAATCGACGGGCGCTTTGGACGCGTCCTTTATCTGCGCGACTACGCCAGCTACATCAAGGACAGCTTCATCAACGAGCTCTGCGAACTCGACCGCAGCCTCATGCTGTCCATTGACATCCTGCCGGTGCCGACCGACGAGGCCGCGCGGGAATTGCAAAACAAGCTGCTCGGCGTCGAGACGAATGTGGCAAACTGGCAGCGTCGGCAGAACAATGTCAGCAATTTCAGCGCCGTGATTCCCTACGATATGCAGCTCCAGCGCAAGGAGACGACCGAGTTCTTAGACGATCTGACCGGCCGCGACCAGCGGATGATGTTCGGCCTTGTGACGCTTGTGCATTTAGCGGACAGCAAAGAGCAGCTCGACGCCGACACCGAAAGCCTGCTGGCGGTGGGCGGCAAGCACCGGTGCGAGCTCTCCACCCTGCGCTGGCAGCAGCGGGACGGCCTCGACACAGCTTTGCCCTATGGTGTGCGGCGCATCCATGCCCTGCGCACGCTGACAACGGAATCCACCGCCGTCCTCATGCCCTTTAAGGCGCAGGAGCTCTGCCACCCGAATGGTATTTACTACGGACAGAACGCCGTCTCCGGCAATATGATCCGCATCGACCGCTCGAAACTTTTGAATGGGCACTCGTTTCGCCTCGGCGTTTCCGGCAGCGGCAAAAGCATGAGCGCAAAGGAAGAAATCGTCCACATTGCTCTCGCTACAAACGATGATATCCTCATCCTCGATCCCGAAAGCGAGTTCGGTCCGCTGGCAAAGGCGCTCGGCGGCGAAGTGCTGCCTGTCTCCCCGCATAGTACCGTCCATCTCAATGCGCTCGATATGGACAGGGCCTACGGCGAGGGCCAGAACCCGCTCATCGACAAGGTGCAGCTCATCCTCTCGATGTTTGAGCCGCTGGCGGAGCGTGGAGCGTTGACGGCCCGGCAGAAATCCCTGCTCGACCGTGCGGCGCGGATCGTCTACGACGGCTATCTGCGCAGCGGATGCACCGGCCAACCGCCGACGCTCGTCGATCTGCGCAGCGTGCTGCTGGCCCAGCCGGAACAGGAGGCCCACGACCTCGCCCTCGCCGCAGAGCTCTACACCACCGGCAGCCTCAACGTGTTTGCCCACCAGACCAACGTGGACACCAATGCCCGCATCCTCGTGTACGACATCCGCGAACTCGACGAGCAGCTGCGGCCTGTCGGCATGGTGGTGACGCTGGACGCCATTTTCAACCGTGTGATCCGCAACTGGCGGCAGGGCAAACGGACATGGGTATTTGCTGACGAGTTTTACTTGCTGTTCCGCTATTCTTACAGTGCAGAATTCTTTTACAGGCTGTTCAAACGCCTGCGGAAATACAATGCGTATATCACGGCAGTGAGCCAGAATGTCGAGGAGATCCTGCGCTCGGACACCGCGCGGCTCATGCTGGCAAACAGCGAGTTTCTTGTGATGCTCAATCAGGCCGCGACCGACCGGGACGAGCTCGCGAAGCTGCTCGGCATCTCGGAAAACCAGCTCTCGCATATTACGAATGTTCCTGCCGGACATGGGCTGATTCGCTGCGGCGGGGTGATCGTGCCCTTCGAGAACAGCTTCCCGAAAGGCACAAGGCTTTACAGGCTGATGTCGACGAAGCCCGAAGAAACGTGGGCAGCACAGCAGCAGGGAGGTAAGTGCGTATGAGACGCGGAGAAAATGCAATGACGGAGACATTTGAGGAAGTGACGGTGCTGGGCAGGCCGATGCTGTTTTCCTGCTTACGCATCGACCGTGATACGGTGCCGAAGGGCCTGTATCTGTACGAGGTACGGCACGACGATGATCGGCAGGGGCTGCCGGTGGAAATCGCGGAGCGCATCGTCATCAACCATTGGGGAACGCTGCTCTCGAGCCGCCCGATCCGGCTGTTCGGCGCGCCGGGGAGCAGCCGGCCGTGCAGGATGCTCCAGAAAGCCGATTGGAGCTACGAGGGTGCCGACTCGACGGTGCAGCAATATTTGGAGCGGCACCCACCGCGAAAAGAAAAGCGCCGAGGGGAAGAACGCTGAAAACTGTCGAAAATCTTCCCTTGTGTCCGCATGTGAAAAGGGATATACTATACAGGCAGGGGGGGATTGGAGCAATGGGGACAAACAATCAGGCAAAGCCGCAGCGCAGCGGAGAAAATGTGAACTTCGAGCGCATCCGGCGCATCACCGGCTATCTTGTCGGCACGACGGATCGCTGGAACGACGCGAAAAAAGCGGAGCTCGATGACCGGGTGAAGCACACAGCGAAAAACTGAAGCACAATACACGCAGCGCCCGCCGGGGATTTTACCCTCGGCGGGCGCTGCGCTTTTATGACTTTGAAAAGGCAATGTTATGAGTGAGTGCTTGAATCAAAGATTCTTTACTGTTCGATCCCGTTCATATAGAAGTTTTGAGTTCCAGAATCTTACGTGGGGTTGTAAGGACATCTAAGGTGTTCCCTTGCACATCAAAAAACTCCACCTCAAAAAATTCTTCGTTATACTTCAATACGATCGTACCCTCGGTACCGGTCGGCAGTCCGTTGAAATCTTCAGTGAGACGGACAACATCTAATTCGTGCATCATTTATTTCTCCTCTTCAGTCAGGGTATACGGTAACCAATTTATATGTGGTGCGTCCAGAATCTTTTTGAATGACGACGACAACATTCGCGCTAACGGAATTTCCTTTTTTACCGAATAATACCACTTTATAGGTTTGTTTTATCCCGAACGGTGTTGTTTCGGTTTTTGTTGGAGTTTTCCCGATAAGCGATGATACTACGTTTCTGTGAAAAAGCCTCGAGTCGTTTTGAGTGTATCCTAATACATCACGCATGAATTTTGCTTTTGCGCCACCTTTTGGATGTGAAAGGTTCAATAGATAACCTTCCGTCTTTTTCTTGCTGTAGCGTACATCGCCTAAGGCTTTTACGGGAGCTCTTGCCCCTTGCGTACCCCCAAAGCCACCATGATATCCGGCTCCCATCAGGCGCTCACCGCCCTTTGATGGTAGACAGAAAATTCACTGTCAAACTGCAGAATGGGAATGCCGCGTTCCCGGTATACCGAGAAGATGTCATCCGGGGCAGAGCCATAGACGATCAGTCTTTGCGGGCAGAGTATATCCATCACAGCGGAAAGCCCCTGCTTGAAATACCGCCGGTCTTCCCTCCCTTTGATGCAGCCGTGCGAGCCTATGGCAATCGTGCCGCCTCGTTCAATTCCGGCGCAGCAGAAGCCGTAAGTGCGCTCATCACCGAATCGGATATTCGGGATCACACGGACGCCGTTTTTTTGCAGCCAGTGGCTGAGCGCCCGCCCGCGATAGACATTATTAGCCTGCATAACAAGCGGCATATCCCGGTACAGGCTATAGTCCGGTGAGATCACGCCCGCGTACCGTTTCAAAACAGGCAGATACACACGGGGCCGGTTCCACAGTCGCTCGATGCTGGCGTCGTCCTCGAAAAAATGAACCCATGCGCAAGGGTCACTGTGCCGAATGGATTTGGAAAAGGGGATCAGCCGCTCCGGCGCAGCGTTCTCTGGCGCTACACAGGGGATCTCCCATTCTCCTGCGTATTCCGCATCTTTTACCAAAAATGCGCGAAAAACATCTTTACACCCGTTCCGGGTGCAATTTTTCAATGACATAATGCACTTTTCCTTTCTGAAAATTTTTCCAAACAAGATGCAAAGGCTTGAAAAATTTCTCAGAATGTGGCATAATGTCAATACCGCTCGACAGAATGCCCGCATTCTGAGAGACCGCGCCATGAGAATTGCCGCTAACAATTCTCATGGCGTTTTTTCATAACAATCAAACGGCATCAGCTCCTTTCCGAAAAGCCTTATACTGAAATTTGGCGGCCTTGTCTGACACTCCGCACAATTCCGCTATTTCATAGGGGCTCTTGTTGCAGCAAAGGTGGGCGGCTACCATAAGTTCTCCGGCAAAGCACTTGGCCTGCCATTCCGGGTCACTATAAGCCGGTACCTTTTTTTGAGAAAAATTGCGTTCCAAATGGAAACCGCATACGCAGAGCATAAAATAGTGCGCGATTTCGTGGGCAATTGTCATACGGTCACGTCCATTGCCGCCGCAGGCGCCGTCATAAACACTCTCTCGAATTCGAATATGGCTGGTACGGATATCGATGTCGGCATGGACTTCAGAGGGGAATTCACCATCGGGTGCAATTTCATAGCTGAAATCCGGGAAAAGTTCCGACAGAATATCCAGAAGCTGCACAACAGGAAAGTAAAGCGCATGATCCAAATGCAGACAATGTCGGAATTGAGATGCCAGCAGCCGAAGTTCCATTCGCGATTTTGGTTCGACAATGTATGGCTCCACTCAGTCAATCCTCCATGCTTTTATCCAACAGGGCGAAAATCTGCCGGCTGGTTTCATCGTCCAGCGAGTCAAACCGGCGTGCAAAGGATATTGCCAGATCGCGTTTTCCAAAGGAAGCGTTACGGATATTGAGTTCTACAATACCATTTGACTCCATCACGGCTTTTTCCAGCGCTGCACTCTGGTCTTCCGAAAAAGAATAAAGAGAGGCAAGTTTTTCGTACCACGCAGCGGGCATTCGTTTTTTTCCATTTTCCACAGCAGATAGGAACGCGGAGGTCACCCCCAGCTTATCCGCCATCGTTTTGAGTATTTCGCCGCGCTCAAGACGCAGCTTCCTCAAGAACTGTCCCAAAGATGTAAGCATAGTAACACCTCCGAAATAAACCATTTCTGGTTAATTTATAGTATATCAGCAGTTTCTGGAAATGTCAACCTGTTTTGGTTAATTTTTATATTTCAAAAAGGCAGAGTGTGAAAATGCACACGCTGCCTTTTTCAATGAAGGGATGATTCCATATCCAAAAAACAAAACAGAAAGAAATAATGGTTAGGCAGAAAGGATCTGTACCACATTTACATGATAAAACAAAAAGACGCATCCAACCCAAAGGACATTTGAAAGCGATGAGACGGGTCAAACGGGCGATGGAAAGCAATATGGCGGCAAACTCTGAGGAAACGGCTGAGCGGCAGGAGAGGGATCGGGCCGGGGAGATTGTTCGGGAAACCGCTGTTTGGGTGAGCGATACAACACAAAAAGTGGGGGATGCAGCACGCTCCCTTGTGCGCAGGGTAGTGCAAAGCAGGCAGGAGCAGCGGGTGGAGGCCATGCCCGTGCATTCGGTCGAGCCGGTCGCTCCGCCCCATGCACCAAAAACGCCCGGTGCAGCTGCATCGGAAAGCGTCCAAAACGTGTCTGTTTCGGAAAATCGAGGGCGGGGGCTTGCGCGAAGTTATACAAAGCAACGCATGGAGCGCCTGAAAGAGCGTGCAGCCAAAGCGCAGACTGCGCGGGCAGGACACGGCGCGGGAGCGGCAGTGCAGGAATCTCACCCAGCGAAGCGCAGGCCCGGTAAGCCGGGGAATAGCCTGCGCAAGCCGCCCGCATCCCGTCTGCGGAATGCATCCGCAACGGTTGCGAAAGGCGCACAAACGGCCAGTGTGCCGGCCCAGCGGACGCAGCTGCGGGCCATGCGCGGCAGTGGGTATCCTCGCTTCGCCGTGTGCGGAATCAAGGGAGCAGCACAAAAGCTGGCAGCGGGTTTCAAAGCAGCCCTTTCGATCGTGAAAAGTCTGCCTGCCGCGCTTGCCGCAGGCGGCGCTGTTGCGGTGACGGCCATTCTGCTCGTCTGTCTGATCGCGATGGTGGCAGGTTCATCGTTCGGCATCTTCTTTGCTGCCCAGCCCACAGCGAGCGGAGAATCGCTGCAAACGGTTGTCCGGCAGCTCAGCGAGGAATACTATGAACAGATCGAGGACATAGAGCAAAGCGTTCCGCATGACCGGCTGGAGGTTGTTCCGGACGGCCCGACCGCCATCCGCTGGCAGGATGTGCTGTCTGTATTCGCGGCGGATATGGCGGCGGCGGAAAACGGACAGCCGGTCGCTGTGCTGGAAACGGCACAGATCGACCGGCTGAAAGAGATTTTATGGCTGATGAACCCCGTCTTGCATCGTACCTATACGGAAGAACATGAGGAAGAACAAACCGTAGTGGATGAGGATGGGAATGAAACCACCGAAACGGTTACGGTTATCGAAACGGTATTGGAAATTGCCATCCGGCAGGAAACCCCGCAGAACACAGCCGCCGCGCTCGGTTTTACCGCATGGCAGAATGAGCAGCTTGCGCTTTTATCCGAACCGCAGTACCAAACACTCTGGATGGAACTGCTCGGCGGGTATGTAAGCGGCGGCGGGCAGATCATCACGCCGGAGCACGTGCCGGTTGGGACAGGTATTTTCCAGTGGCCGCTGCCCGAGGCTTTCACGATCACCTCCGGTTTTGGCGAGCGCGTCGATCCGTTCACGGGCGAAAGCAGCTTTCACACCGGCACCGACATCGCGGCGCCTGCCGGAACGCCCATCCTCGCGGCGGCGGACGGCACAGTCACCGTCGCAAATGCCACAGACCCGTGGGGCGGCAGTTACGGCTACTATGTAAAAATCGACCACGGGAACGAGCTTGAAACGCTTTACGCCCATTGCTCTGCGATCTGCGTTACCCCCAGCCAGACCATTCAACAGAGCGAGGTGATCGGATATGTGGGCAGCACGGGGAACAGCACAGGAAACCATCTGCATTTTGAGGTATGGATCAATGGGAAGAGAATGAATGCGATGGCGTTTTTCGCCGTGTAAGAGACAAAAACAATCCCGCCCCCGGCTTCATCAGTTGGGAGAGGGATTATCTTTGTGGCCTTTATTGAGCCATCATTTTTTGGTAAATTTTCATCAATTCCGCCACGCAGCTTGTCTCCGTGGTGGTTTTGATATCGAAGCCATAGGCGGACATGACGGCGCGGTCGTTGGCTTGGTGCGCCTTGCGCAGCTCGGGCGGCATTGTCAGCTCGTCATAAAGGTCGGCAAGGCTGGCGTCCGGGTACAGGGCGCGGGCGTCCAAAATCGCCTGCGCTGTTTTTTCGATTGCGGCTTTTTGCGGCTCGGTGGGAGACGGCCACGGGAAGTTGTTGTAGACAAGATTTGCGGAGTAGCGATAGTCGCTTTTTAGCCGCCCACACACCGCCCGCATCCACGCCATGTGGACGTTGGAGGTTAGAACGCCAAGATGATAGAGCGTTGCGTCAGGGATGATTTTCACCAGATTGCTGCACAAAATATCCGGCGTCATAAAGCCCATTGGTACATAGCGGCGACGTTCGGAGGATACTTCAGGAACAACAACATAGGTGCTTTTGGGCATATTGGTGACATGAAACCGTGTTGGGGTATCGGCCAGCTTCACCGTCCCTGCGCTTTTGCTGGCAAGCCGGAAATCATGCACAGCCTGTATCCGCTTTATGCACTCCGGCATTTTGCGCAGTTCATCGGGCGGGCAATCGCCCAACCACAGGCACCAGCGCGGACAGCGGTTGATAAATTCCTGTGAGCCGTACCACTGCTTAAACCATTTTTCAGCGGCGGGTTCTTTTTTCAAAAATTCGTTTTTCTCCTCCTCGGTGAACAGATAAAATCCCCCGTCAATCGGCTTGTTGCCAATGCCGATTTCCGGCACATCGCAGAGCGGCTTGCTTCGGATCTCCACAAAAACGTTGTCCGCATCCAGCAAATATCCGTTGATATTCTGCACGGTCTGCGGCCTGTCTCCTGTAAACAGCAGCTTGGGCGCGGCATTCGGCGCGGTGGAAAAGCCAATGATCACACAATGTACATGCGCCTTGCTTTTGGCCTCGCTGTCCCAGCGGAAGGTGCGGCAGGCAAAATCAATGTGCACGCCCATTGCAAACAGCGGCTTCCAGAGGTTCGCCACGCTTTCGCCCTGGCTGACGGAATTGGTGGATACCAGCGCCGCGCGGATGGCGGCGCCGTCCATCAGATCGGCCGCTTTCTTGTACCAGCAGGACACGTAGTCTAAATTGCCCGCGTTTTTCCAGCCGGGGAACACATCGTTTAGATCGTCCTTTTGCACGGCGCTCATCATGCGCGCACCCACAAATGGCGGGTTGCCCATAATATAGTTTAGCTTTTCCTTCGGCACAACAGCTGCCCAGTCCATGCGCAGGGCATTCCCTTCAGCGATGTTCGCGTAGCTTTTCAGCGGCAGAAAATCGAGGCTCATATGCACCACGTCCTCGGTCTCTTTGAGCATCTGGCTCTCCGCGATCCAGAGCGCCGTTTTTGCCACCGTCACCGCGAAGTCGTTGATCTCAATGCCGTAAAACTGCCCGATGGATACTTGGATCGGGCTGCTGGTTTCGTCCGCCATCGTCACCTGCCCGTAGGAAAGCAGGCCCAGAACCTCGTTTTCCAGCCGCCGCAGGGAGATGTACGTCTCTGTCAAAAAATTGCCGCTGCCGCACGCGGGGTCGAGGAACGCGAGGCGGGAAAGCTTTGTCTGGAATTCGCGCAGGCGCTTCTCCCGCGCCCTGTCTACAGCGATCTCTTTGATCTCAGCAAGCTCCTGCCGCAGTGCGTCTAAAAACAGCGGGTCGATCACCTTATGAATGTTCTCAATGCTCGTGTAGTGCATCCCGCCCGCGCGGCGCGTTTCGGGGTTTAAGGTGCTCTCGAACACCGCACCGAAGATCGTTGGGCTGATGGCCGACCAGTCGAAATCCTCGCTGGCCTTATGCAGAAGCAAATCAACAATCGTTTCATCAAAGCGCGGAATGATGATTTTCTCGTCGGCAAACAGCCCCCCGTTGACATAGGGGAACGCGGCCAGCCGTTCATCCATATAGGGGTCGCGGGCTTCCGGCCTTGTATCCAGCACAAGGAACAGGTCGATCAGCGCACGGCGCACATCCTGTGCGGGGAAACTGCGCAGATAATCATGGAATTTGTTCCGCCCGCCGAAAATCCCCGCGTCCTCGGCGTAGAGGCAGAACACTAACCGCACGCAGAGCATGTTCAGGCTTTTCAGCGTTTCCGGGTCGTTTGGGTCTTTGTACTGCTTCAAGAGCGCGTCATACAGTGCGCCCACCAGCTCGCCCGCCTGCAGGGAGATTTCCATCTCCTTTTTGATATTGCTGTCCCCGGTATCCACAAGGAATTGCAGGCGATGGTATTCCTTTTCCAGATCGGCAAGAGCGATGGTTTCCGGCTCGTCGTTCGGGCGGTTCATATCGTGGATCTCGAACGCCTCAAAATTGCAGACGACGATCCAGCGGGGCACCTGACTGAACGGCAGATAGCCCGCGTAGCGCCGCGCCTGTCCGAACGGCGTCAAAAGCGAGCCGTCCGATTGCTTGTACCCCTTGCGCAGATCGATCTCGCGGCCCTTCTGTTCGATCAGAACGCGGGTCTGCTCAATATAGCCGTCGATAAAGCTGGTGTGGCTCAGCTTTACGGGCAGCTCAAAGGCAATGAACTTTTCCGGCTCGGCCACCGCAAACACCTTTTGCAGCAGAGCCAGCCAGAAGCCTTGCGTCTCCTGCTTTTCGTCGCCGCGCCCCTGCCAGTCCGCCGCGAACTGCTTTGCCGCCGCGCGCTGCTGTGCGTCCGTCATGACTCGTACCTCCCTTGTTTTCTCTATTGTACCATGAATCGGGGATCTGTGACAGACAAAAATGATTGTTGTTTTGCAAGCTTCTCTCAAAAATAGGAATACTTTTCAACGTCTGGAAGCGCAAATGGCAGACGCCCTGTTTCAAGTAACAGAAACAGGGCGTCTGCTGTTTTCAGATTATGGGCAGCAATGACCGCACGGCGAGTAACCCATATCGAGCACTTCTTCGCGCTGTCCCACAAACCAGACCTTATTGCTTTCGTTCATAAGCCGGATGCTGAAACAATCCGGCTTGTGGAATTTCTTCGTATTGGCGTTCAAAATATAGGTGTTTTCTTTGGCGCTGAGGTCAGCTTCTGCGGATATGTCCAATTCTATCAGCACCGAAGCGGATGACGACTCCGCATTGCGGGAAGAATAACCGTCAATTTCCATTTTCCCGCACACAGAGAACAGGATGCCCAGAAGCGCGGCAATTCCGATCAACCACAGCGACCGGAAACGCCGATCCGCTGCGGAAAATGAACATTTTTGCTCCCAGCTTTGATTTTTCATGCGCATATCCTATGCCGGGCATTGATCCCGATTTCTGCGTAATAATTTGTGTTCATAGAATTATCCATATATAAGGATAGTCAATAATAAGGGTAATGTCAAGGGCACATATCCAGTGGTAAAATATTCTTGGCGGGAGGGGATGTAAATGGCCGAACCGAGAAGTATTGTATCGTATCAGGTGGAACAGGTACAGGATTATGGGCGGGTGAAGGTCAAGCTGGCGCAGCTGCTTCAGAGCCGCGGTATGACAAGAAACCGTTTGAGTATGCTGGCAGGCGTGAAATATTCCATCGTGGACCGCTACTATAAGGCGCAGCAGATCGAAATGGCAGAC
>CANRZX010000079.1 GCA_947644575.1 uncultured Clostridia bacterium
CTCGCCGCCGCCCGGCCCGCCTGCCGCGGCCTGCCGTGCCGCGGGCAGCAGCGAGAGCAGCTCCGCAGTCTCCTCCCGCAGGCGCGCGGCCAGGCGGCCATTGTCCGGCATGTTCATGGATCCCCCTCCGTCCCGGCGGAATAAACCACGCGCGGCCGCATCATGGTTTGCCGGAAAAGTCAAACTGCACATAGTGTGCGGATTTTCCGCCCCGCTATGTATGGATTGTTACAAAAGTGCTTTTTGCCGCCGGTTTTTCGCGTTAAAGTTTTGTCAAACTATTGCAGTCGGCCTTTTTTTGGGGTAAAATAAGGGTAACATGCGGGCGCCCGAAGGGGATGGGCGGCCAGAGGCGGCCGGCCGGGCCGGACAGGGCCCTGGCGCGTTCCCGAAAAACGAACACGCGCGCCTGAATAATAAGGAGGATGTACTACTATGGCAGTAAAAGTTGCGATCAATGGTTTTGGCCGGATCGGCCGCTTAGCATTCCGTCAGATGTTCGGTGCGGAGGGCTACGAGATCGTCGCGATCAACGACCTTACCAGCCCGAAGATGCTGGCGCACCTGCTGAAATACGATACCGCCCAGGGCCGCTATGAGGGCCACACCGTTGAATCCGACGATACGTCCATCACCGTAGACGGCAAGCGCATCGAGATCCTCGCCGAGAAGGACCCGAAGAACCTGCCCTGGGCCAAGATCGGCGTTGACGTTGTACTCGAGTGCACGGGCTTCTTCGCGTCGAAGGAGAAATCGCAGGCGCACATCGACGCCGGCGCGCGCAAGGTTGTGATTTCCGCCCCGGCCGGCAAGGACCTGCCGACCATCGTTTACAGCGTGAACGAGAAGACGCTGAAGGCCGAGGATACGATCATCTCCGCCGCGTCCTGCACCACCAACTGCCTCGCCCCGATGGCCAAGGCGCTGAACGACGCCTTCCCCATTGAGAGCGGCATCATGACGACCGTCCACGCCTACACGGGCGACCAGATGATCCTCGACGGCCCGCACCGCAAGGGCGACCTGCGCCGCGCGCGTGCCGGCGCCGCCAACATCGTGCCCAACAGCACGGGCGCCGCGAAGGCCATCGGTCTCGTGATCCCCGAATTGAACGGCAAGCTGATCGGCTCCGCCCAGCGCGTGCCCGTTCCCACCGGCTCCACCACGATCCTCGTGGCCGTCGTGAAGGGCAAGGACGTCACCGCCGACGCCGTCAATGCCGCGATGAAAGCCGCCGCCTCCGAGAGCTTCGGCTACAATGAGGATCCCATCGTTTCCTCCGACGTGATCGGCATCCGCTACGGCAGCCTGTTCGACGCCACGCAGACGATGGTCGCGAAAATCGATGACGACACCTATCAGGTTCAGGTCGTGTCCTGGTACGACAACGAGAACAGCTACACCAGCCAGATGGTCCGCACCATCAAGTATTTCGCCGAGCTGGCCTAAGCGTATTTTAAGCCAAACAAAAACAATGGCCGAGGAATTGGGATATTCCCGATTCCTCGGCTGTTTTTTTGCAGGGGATGATGAATTTTCTCTTAAAACTCTCCCTCTTTGCCTTCCCCTCGAGGGAGAGCAGCAGGCTCCGCATCCTCCCGCGGGGTCAGCGGCTCTCTAAGAGTCGATGCTGCGCATCGGTTGCTCGCCCGGACGCACCTGCGGGTGCAGTGCCGAGGGCTGTTCCGATTGCCCTCGGCTGGCCGCAGCCGTTCATGGTTCGCCACTCCCTCACGGGCTGCGCTATGTTCAAACTGCCTTTGCATTTATAATGCCAGTGGGCCGCAGCCGTTCAGGGTTCGCACTTTGCGCTCCCCTTCACGGGCGTCCCTTGGCTGAGCACTGTTCCCCGATAAACCGGGACAGATCCCAAATCATAGATTTGGACGGCGCCGCAAGGTGGCATTTGCGAAGCAAATGACGGATAAGGAGGAATATTCATAGAAGAAGCCTGATCTTTCAGAAAAAATCCGGCAGTCTGTTTCCAAGTGCTGTAGGGGCGGGGCTTGCCCCGCCCGGAAACGCCGCAGCGGCTTTCGCGGAAGGGCTGCGGGCTACACGCCCTCCCCGGGCACCACGACGCTTTTTGAGCGCCAGCGGCCGCCGAAATAATACGGGATGCAGATTATGAGGCCCAGCAGCCAGCCGGCGGCGTAGCTGAAATGGATGTTTGCCGGGCCGAAGAAACGCGCTAGCAGGTATGCCGCCGGGATGCGCGCCAGCCACAGCGCCGAAAGGCTTGTCACCATCGGCACGATCATTTCGCCCGCGCCGCGCATGACGCCGGACAGCACGAACATAATCGCCAGCATCCAGTAAAACGGCAGGATGCGCGCGAGATACGCGTAGCCGCTCTCGATCACCTCAGGGTCCGTCGAGAAAAGCCGCATACAGAAGCGCCCCGTCAGCAGCAGCAGCACGGCGATTACAACGCTGAAACCGCAGCTCATGGCCAGCGTCGCGCGCGTGCCCTCGCGCACGCGTTCGGGCTTGTTCGCGCCGATGTTCTGCCCGACAAACGTCGTCACGGCGGTGGAAAAGCTTTGGATGGGCATGAACGCGAACGAATCGAGCTTGCCCGCGCCGTTGAAGCCCGCCATGAACGTGGAGCCATAGCTGTTGATCAGCCGCTGCATCGTAATCACGCCGAAGCTGAACAGCGCCTGCTGGACCCCCGCGGGCAGCCCAAGGCGCAGGATCTGGCGGAACAGCGCCCGGTCGAACCGCAGGCGGAACAGCCGGATACGCAGCTCGGGATATTTGCGGTTGATGACAACGACGCCGAACAGCCAGCTGAACGCCTGCGCGAAGATCGTGGCGACGGCCACGCCCGCCACGCCCCAGCCGAAGGCGACGACAAACAGCAGGTCCAGCGCGATGTTGACGCCGCACGCGAGCACGAGGAACAGCAGCGGCGTTCTGCTGTCGCCCAGGCCCTGCAGAATGCCGGAATTCGCGTTATAGCCAAGGCTGCCGACCAGCCCGCCCATGACGATCACCATATACGTATAGCACTGGTCGACCGTGTCCGCCGGGACGGCCAGCAGCGAGATGATCGGGCGGCTGAGCGCGATGCCCAGCAGCGAAAGCGGTACGATGCCAACCAGAAGCGCCGAATAGATGGTGTCCACGGTAGCCCGCATGCGCTGCGTGTCGCCCGCGCCGTAGAACTGGCTGACCATGACCATCGCCCCGATGCCCAGCCCCATGAACAGGCTGGACAGCAGGAAAATCACCGGGAACGCCGTGCCCACGGCCGCCAGCGCCGTGCTGCCCACAAAGCGCCCCACCACGATGCTGTCGACCATATTGTAGAGCTGCTGGAACAGGTTCCCCGCCAGTAGCGGCAGCGCGAAGAAAAAAATCAGCCGCGCGGGGCTCCCCCGCGTCATATCCGTCATGCTTGTGCCTGTGTTTTTGCTTTCCATGCGTACCTCCATCCGTTTGCCCCGTCTGTGAACGTGCCTCAAAGCCAGTCAGGCAAAGCGCCCGGGCTCTCGAAAATTATGAAAAGCAGGCCCGCCGCCCCGCGCATCCGGAAACCCGCCGCTCAGCCCTGCCCCAGCGTCAGCAGCCAGCGCACGGCGCGGGGCATGTCGGGGCAGGCCGCGCGCAGGTAACCGGCCACGTCGCGCAGGGTGGACGATTCCGTGAGGACAAAGCGCGCGTCCTCGTTGAAGCCCGCGCTGACGGGCGCCAGCGCCGAGACGCCCACCGCAGCCTGGGACGCGACGGCCGCCACGCCAAACGCGTATCTACCGACGGCGCACGCCCCCAGCGCAATCCCTCCCACGGCAAGGCCGCCGAGCGCGAGGCCGCCAACCGCTACGCCGCCGATGGCGAGCAGCCCGACGGAAAGGCCGCCGATCCCGATCAGCCCCGCGCTGAAGCCGCCGACGGCCACCACGCCCACGGCGTAATCGCCCACGGCAAAAATGCCCTTCGCGCCGCGCGGGCCGTAACCGACATTGATATGCACCAGCGGCAGGCCGAACAGCATGCGCTTGCTCTTGTATTCATAGCCGGGCAGGACGGCCACGGCCGAGCCGGACGGCAGGGAAAAGGCTTTGCCCCGCGCCTCAATCCGCACCGCGCCGGGCGCGGGCTCCCGCGCGCCATTCGTGTCGTCCGCACCGTCCATCTGCTCTGTCAAAGCAGGCGCTGTCTCCGAGGGCGGCGCGCCAAACGCCGTTTCCGGCCGCACCAGCGCGTCAAGTGATACGCCGAACAGGTCGGCCAGCGCGATCAGCCGGGGCAGGTCGGGCATGTTTTGCCCGGCCTCCCATTTGCCGACGGCCTGGCGTGAAACGTCCGTCAAATCGGCGAGCTGCTCCTGCGAAAGCCCTTTTTCCCGGCGCAGCCGCGTCAAAGTTTCTGCGAAAGCCATAAATACGATCTCTCCTTTTTTCGGCGGAACGGGCCGTTTTCCGCGGGAAAGCGGGCGCTTTTCGCGCGGCCGGCCGCCCCGGCCGGCAATCGCCGCCCGGGTTTCCGGACAGGCCCCGCGCCCGCCCCGCTGTTTATGGCTTATTGTAGCATTTTGCTCGTTCCGCGCGCCACCAACCCGCGCCTTGCACTTCGGCAACCGCAGGTTGCGTATGGCCTCGGGCCGCTTGGGGAGGGCGCGGAATACCGGCGCTTATCCCTCGCGGTACGCCCGCTCCAGCAAGGGCTTTGCCTTTTCAAAATCGGCCGCGTTTTTTATGATGACCTGCAGGTCGCCCGTCCCGTAGTGGCCAACCCCGCGCATGTCCCGCGTAAAGCCGTCCTCAAGGGAAACCGTATCCGGGCTGATTTTGATAAAAAGCACCACCTGCTTATTGTGCAGCTCGATACACACCATATTCTGAACCTTTTTGTAGGCAAGGTACAGCTTCAGCTGATTGGGGGCGATGTCGTCGCCGAGGGACTCAATAAAATCGCAGATCGAATGATACAGCGTTTTGATGGATTCAGACGCCAAAGCCAGCTTTTCCACATGCGTTTTTTCGCCGGAGGACTTTTGCGCGCCGCCTTTGGCGCCGTCAAGAAGGCCGTTTTCCACAAGCGATTTCACGTTCGGCGCGTTCAGATGCTCAAACAAGATCAGATCATCGTCGTATTTCCGGTAGCTTACCAGCTTGATATTCCGCTGCATCTGGTTCACGGCGTGAATGTCGTACCTGGTAAAATCGCGCGCGATGCAGATCACGCACGGGACGGACCAGTCGATCGTCTGCGCCGCCTGCATCCCAAGCTTTTCCATGACGAGCAGCTTGAAATCCGCCTTGTGATCCAGCAGCCAGTCCAAATAAAACAGCCCCTGGCTGATTACGTTTTCGTTTTGGCTGCGCTTATACTCGAAAATGACCGGGCTGTTGTTTTCGTCGATTCCCACGCTGTCCATCCGGCCGTTTGTGATCGCGTACTCGCTTTTCAAAAACCGGACGCCGAAAAACAGCTCCATGTTCTTTTCGATCAGGGACTGGAGATCCCTTTCAAGGACCGCCTCGGAGGAAACCCGTTCCTTCACCGTACTGCCGGTGGAAAACAGCTTAATCTCCGTCAAAGCAATCGTCTCCTCCTTTCAAACGGGAAAGCCCGCCGCGCTCCGGCGGCAGGGCGGGCCCGCTCACCGGTTCATCTCGCTCACCGGGCCGGTGGCGTTGTGCTCGCGGATAATGCGGTCGATCTCCTTGAAATCGGACGAGGGCAGGTCGCCCGGGACGGTATTCTTGACGCTGGACGTCGCGTTGCCCACCTGCATGGCCCTGCGCGGGTCGCCGTATTTCAGCAGGCCGAAGAGCACGCCCGCCACATACGCGTCGCCCGAGCCGATGCGGTCGATCACGTCGATGCCCGTATACGGCGGCTCGGTGTAGAACGCGTCGCTCTCCGCCGAATAGAGCACGGAGGTAAAGTTGTGCTTGCGCGGGCTGAGGACGGTGCGCTGCGTGGTGGCGACGATCTTCACGCCGTACTCCTGCGCGTAGCTTTTCATGATGTCGGCCAGCTCGCCCGTCTTGCCGAACATCCGGCGGCTTGTCTCCTCCGAGACAAACAGCACGTCCACGAGCGGCAGGACGGTCTCGATCGTGGCACGGGCGTCCTCCTCGCTCCAGAGGTTGGCGCGGTAGTTGACGTCGAACGAGATCTGCGCGCCGTTTTCCTTGAAGCGGCGCAGCGTCTCGATCGCGACGTTCCGCGTGCTCAGCGCGAGGCTGATGCCGCTGGTGTGGAACATCCGCGCGCTGGAAAAGGCCTCCGGGGGGATGTCGTCCATCGTGATGCCGCACACGGACGCGCCGTAGCGGTCATACACGATGGTGGGCTTGCGCGGCGCGGCGCCCATTTCGTAATAATAGATGCCGAGCCTCGCGCGCGGGTCGCTGTCGTAGGAGAGGAAGTCGTCCGACACGCCCACAAAGCGGATGCGGTTTTTGATGAACGTGCCCAGCTCGTTCTGCGGCAGGCGCGAAATAATGCCGGTGCGCAGGCCCAGCAGCGCCACGCCGGACGCGACGTTCAGCTCCGCGCCGCCCGCGCGCTTTTCAAAGACGTCCCCGTCCACGATGCGGGCATGGCGCGGCGGGGAAAGGCGGAGCATTACCTCGCCGAAGGTAATCAGGTCAAACGGCTTTTGTTCCATCGGTCGTCATCCTTTCTTGAATGGTTTCAGTGATTCGGCAGTGATTCCGCGAGGCGGCTTATTGTCTTGCCCGCGGGCGGCGGCTGCTTGCGCCCGGGGCCTGTCTTTCCCTGCGGGGCTTTCGCTGCGCGCCGGTCACCGGCGCACAAAGCGGATTTGGCAGACATCGTCGCCGCGCGCGATGGTGGCGGGCAGGTCAAGCTGGCAGCCAAAGCTTTCGGCGATGCCCCGGTCGCCGCACATGGCGTGGTCGCACAGCGTGCGGATCTCCTCGTCGGTGCAGCCCTGCTTCTGCCACGCCTTTACGAGCGGGCAGTAGTGGAAGTCGATGTCGAGATGGTCATCGTCGCAGCGGCGGATGTCCATCTCGAACACCCACTGCGCGAATTTGGAGAACAGCGTTTTTTTCAGCCCCTTCAGGGACGCGCCGCCGCCCGCCTTCTGGCGCAGCAGGCCGCCTTGGTACAGCCCGCAGCGGCGGATGGCCGCCGGGGCATAATCGCCGGCGGCAAGGCCCTTTTTCGCCGCCTCGTCGCACAGAAGGTACATCCACAGCGCGCGGTGCTCGAGCTGCTCGCGGATGGCGGCGATCAGCGGATTTTTGATCCCCGGTTCGTTTTTGATTTGGCTCATGCCGGTTCCTCCCCATTTCCCTCCGGCCGGCCGGGCGCGTCCGTTCGGCGCGCGGCGATCTCCCGGAGCATTGTTTCGTAGGCTTCCTCGGTGATGGTATATTTTTTGCGGTAGATCGCGTACGCGGCCAGCAGAAGCGCCGCCGGGATCAGCGTCATGCAGACGAGCAGCGCCGCGCTCTGCCCGCCGGGCACGCCCGCGAGCACGCCCTCGATCTGCGACGCCTTTTCCGCCGCGGTGATCGCGCCTTGCGAGGCCGCGTTCTCCAAATCGGAAATCTGGTTCGTCACATTGCGCACGCCCACGGCCATATAGATGACGAGCACCATCAGCTGCACCAGCGCGCCGGAAAACTTTGTGATGAACGGCCGCACGGAAAAGATGATGCCCTCCTCGCGGCGGCCCGTTTTCCACTCGTTGTATTCGATGGTGTTGGCGATGCAGATGATGAGGATCAGATAGACCAGCGTCTGGCCCAGCATCGCGAACAGGTTGCTGACGGTGAGCATCGCGAATTTGAACGTCCACAGCCCGCTCGGGATCACAAGGCCGGAAATAAGAATGCACACGTAGCCCGCGGCGGACATGACTACGCCCAGCCGCACCAGGCGCGCGCGGGAGAATTTATCCGAGAGCCGCGCGAATACGATCATCAGCACCGCGGCGGCAAGGTTGCCGAGAATGCTGAAGATGGAGAGCAGCAGCCCGTTGTAGCCGAACTCAAAATAGAGATATGTCACCGAGAGGCCCGCGCCCATCAGCGTCTGCGCCACGGAAAAGATCAGGAAAATCACCGCGCACCAGACAAGCTGGTCGTTGCGCGCGATGACGGAAACCGTCTTTTTCAGGCTGACCTTTTCGGCGGGCGGTTCGCTCCCGCGCGCCGGCTCGCGCACGAGCAGCAGCGTGACAAGCTGCGTGCCCGCGAACAGGGCGCACACCAGCAGCACGACGACGCGGTAGGCCGTGACGGCGTTCCCGCCAATGACAAGGCTGCCCGCCGTGAACGTGGGGATGACGATGCCGCCCAAAAACTGGCCCACGCCCGCGAACAGCACGGTGCGGGAGGTCAGGCGGTTGCGGTCGTCCGCGCGGCGCGCCAGCGATGGCACCATGCCCCAATAGGCGATGTCGTTCATCGTATAGGTAATGCTGTACGCGAAGTACAGCACCCCGAACAGCGCCACATAGGCCCAGCCCTGAAGCGTGGTGGAGAACGAGGTGATGAACACAATCGCGCTCAGCGCGCAGCCGATGGCGATCCACGGCTTGAACTTGCCCCAGCGCGTGCGCGTCGCCTCGATGATATTGCCCATGATGGGGTCGTTGAACGCGTCGAAGATGCGCGCCGCCACCATGATGGCGCTGATGGCCGCGAACTGCGCGGCCGTGAGCGTTTTGGTGAACAGCACATAGGTAAGCAGATAGTTGTTGAACAGGCAAAAGGCCATGTCCCGGCCGATCGTCCCGGCGGGATACGCCCAGAGGTTGCGGCGGGAAAGGCCGCCGCCCTGATTTTCCGGCTTGTTCATCGCGGGCCTCCTTCTTAATAGGAAAGCGCTGATTCAATCGACGGGGCGCCGGCCGCATTTGGATCGCGCGGCCGCGAGGAGCCGTCACCTCATGACCGCGCCCTCGTTCGCGCCGGAGACGAGCTTCGCGTAGCGGGCGAGCCACCCGGCGGGCGCTTTGGACGCGGGCGGCGTCCATGCCGCGCGGCGCTCGGCCAGCGTCTCGTCGCTGACGCGCGCGTTCAGCTTTCCGGCGGGGATGTCGATCTCGATGATGTCGCCCTCCTCGAGCAGCGCAATCGCGCCGCCCGCGGCGGCCTCGGGCGCGACATGGCCGATGGACGCGCCGCGCGACGCGCCGGAGAAGCGGCCGTCCGTAATCAGCGCGACCGATTTGTCCAGCCGCATCCCGGCCAGTGCGCTGGTGGGGTTGAGCATTTCGCGCATGCCGGGGCCGCCGACCGGCCCCTCGTAGCGGATGACGACCACGTCGCCCGGCTGAATGCGGCCGTTGTAGATGGCGTCGATGGCGCTCTCCTCGCCGTCGAACACGCGCGCCGGGCCGCTGTGCACCAGCATTTCGGGCGCGACGGCGCTGCGCTTGACGACGCAGCCGTCCCGCGCGATGTTGCCCCACAGCACAGCGATGCCGCCCGTGGCGCTGTAGGGGTTGTCCGTCGGGCGGATGGCCTCCGGGTTTTTGTTTTTTGCTCCGACGAGGTTTTCGCCGACCGTTCTGCCCGTGACGGTGGGCAGGGTGGTGTCGAGCAGGCCCAGCTCGGCCAGCTGCGCCATGACGGCCTGCACGCCGCCCGCGGCGTACAGATCCTCGATGTGCGTCGGCCCGGCGGGCGCGAGGTGGCAGAAATTCGGCACCTTGGCGCTCATCTCGTTAAAGGTGTGCAGGTCCATCGGCACGCCGGCCTCGTTCGCGATGGCCAGCAGGTGCAGCACGCTGTTGGTGCTGCACCCCAGCGCCATGTCCGTCGCCAGCGCGTTTTTGAACGCGGCGGGTGTCAGGATGTCGCGCGGGCGCACGTTCTTTTCCACCAATTCCATGATGCGCAGGCCCGCGTGCTTGGCAAGCTGCGTGCGCGCGGCGTACACGGCGGGGATCGTCCCGTTGCCGGGCAGCGCCATGCCGATGGCCTCGCAAAGGCAGTTCATGCTGTTGGCGGTGTACATGCCCGAGCAGCTGCCGCAGCCGGGGCAGGTGTTTTTGGTGTAGTCGTCCAGCACGTCCTCGCCGATCAGGCCCGCCTTATAGCTGCCGACGGCCTCGAACATCTGCGAAAGCGACACGTGGCGCTGCCCCTGCCGGCCGGACAGCATCGGCCCGCCGCTGACGACGACGGACGGCAGGTTCAGCCGCGCGGCGGCCATCAGCATGCCGGGCACGATCTTGTCGCAGTTCGGCACCAGCACCAAGCCGTCGAACGCGTGCGCGCGGGCCATTGTCTCGACGCTGTCGCAGATCAGCTCGCGGCTGGGCAGGGAATACTTCATCCCGATGTGGCCCATCGCGATGCCGTCGCACACGCCGATGGCGGGCACCAGCACGGGCGTGCCGCCCGCCATGCGCACGCCGTCCTTGACGGCGGCGGCCAGCTTGTCCAGATGGGCGTGGCCGGGCACGATCTCGCTGTAGGCGCTGACGACGCCGATCAGCGGGCGCTCCAGCTCCTCGTCCGTATAGCCGAGGGCGTAAAAAAGGCTGCGGTTGGGCGCGCGCTCCGCGCCCTTTACGACGGATTCACTGATACGCTGCATCATTCAAGACCCCTCTCCCGATTTTCCGCCCGATTTGCACATCCAAAGCGGAATGGAAATCCGTTTTCAGTATACCATCGTTTGCCGCAAAACGCAAACGCCAAAGAGCCGCTTTGCGCCCGCCGCGCGCGGAGCGGAAAAAATGGCGGCAAAACGCCCGCGGCGCGTGAAAAATAGGGAAAAAGACAGTTTTGCCGCAAAAAAACAGCTAAAATTTGGCATGTACGCCGATGGCGCGCATATTGCAAAAAGCGCGGAAATTCGCTATACTGGAAAAGTATTGGGAGCGCCGCGTATCGCGCGGCCTTTCCGTCCGCGCCGGCCCATGCCGGGGCGGGAGCATCCGTTTTTTGCGGGCGGCGCTCTGCCGCTCCCGCGCGAAACGGCTCACAGAGAAGGAGATTGAATATGAAGAAACTGCTTGCACTTGCACTCGCCGCCCTGCTGGCGCTGGGCCTCTTCGCGGGCTGCGGCCAGACCAACAAGGGCGCGGAGCTGGCGCTCATCACCGACATCGGCACCATCGACGACAAGTCCTTCAACCAGGGCGCCTGGGAGGGCCTTGTGAAGTACGCCGAGGAGAAGAACGTCACCCACCAGTATTATCAGCCCACCGAGAAGAGCAACACCGCCTATCTCGAATCCATCGACCAGGCCGTGCAGAATGGCGCGAAGGTGATCGTCACGCCGGGCTTTTTGTTCGAGGAGCCGGTCTATCAGGCGCAGGATCAGTATCCCGACGTGAAGTTCATCCTGATCGACGGCAATCCGCATGACGCCGACTACAACTACAAGACCGGCGACAACTGCGTGGGCATCACCTACGCCGAGGAGCAGGTCGGCTTCCTCGCGGGCTACGCGGCGGTCAAGGACGGCATGACGAAGCTGGGCTACATGGGCGGCATGGCCGTGCCCGCCGTCATCAAGTACGGCTATGGCTTTGTGCAGGGCGCCGAGTACGCCGCGCAGGAGCTGGGCCTCGCCGACGGCAGCATCGAGCTGATGTACAACTACACCGGCGGCTTTGACGCCACACCTGAGGCGCAGAACCAGGCTGCTTCCTGGTACAACAACGGCACCGAGGTTATCTTCGCGGCCGGCGGCGCGGTGGGCAACTCCGTCATGGCCGCGGCCGAGACGGCCGGCACGAAGGTCATCGGCGTGGACGTCGACCAGTCCAGCGAGTCCGAGACGGTCATCACCTCGGCGATGAAGGGCCTGAGCACGTCCGTCTACGACATGATTAAGGCGTACTACGACGGCTCGTTCCCCGGCGGCCAGAACCTCGTGTTCGAGGCCTCGAACAACGGCGTTTCGCTCGCGATGGACACCGCGAAGTTCACGGGCTTCACGAAGGCCGATTACGACGCGCTGTTTGCCGCGCTGCAGAACAACACGAACAACATCGCGTCCGACATCCTGAAGAATGTGGATGACAGCGGCGCGGACGTCGCGCTCACCGATCTGCCCCTGAAGGCGGTTGTGGTGACGGAGGTCAAATAAGAGGCGTTCGCGGCTCTTTGCAGAAGAAAAACCCCGGGGCGGCATTTTCAATGCCGCCCCGGGGTTTTTGTATGAGAAGTCCCCCGGCATAGGGCGGTGAAATAAGAAAACGAAGTGCCCCGAGGGCCTGCGCAGCGGGGCCGCGCCGCCCCAAGGGTGTGGCCGCAAGGCCGAAA